>JASFWK010000165.1:0-4064 GCA_050049355.1 Anaerolineae bacterium
TATGAGCGACGTCCCGGGCAAACGCTGGCGGTCGTGTCGGAGCCAGAGGTGGAGCCGTTGGCGGAGACGATGGTCGCTTTCGCCAACACTGATGGGGGGACGATCGTCCTCGGTCTGGACGAATCCGGCCGAGCCACGGGAGAGATGTTCCCTGAGGATGTCGAGGATCTGGTTCGGGAGGCTGCTCGCCTGTGCCGTCCCGTGGTCCAGACAGAGTGGCATCACGAGGAGATCGCGGGTGGATTCGCCGTCTTCATCCGTGTACCCCGCAGCGTCGAGCTCCACAGTCTGGAGGACGGTCGAGTGCTCATCCGCAGCCGCGATGAGAACCGACCGCTCTCTGGGGAGGAGATTCGCCAGCTGGCCGCTACCAAGTCGGCAGGAGACTACGAGGCACAGGTTGTGCCCGGATCCCAGCGGGAGGACCTTGACGACAAGGTAGTTGAGGAGTTCGTCGCTCACTGGGAGGCGAAGCAGGGGCGAAAGTGGGACCGGCCGGTGGAGAAACTGCTGCTGCAGGCGGGGCTGCTTGACGAGCAGGGCCAGCCCACGGTTGCGGGCCTGCTGCTTCTCGGCAGTGAGCCCCAGTTCTATCTCCCTCAGAGTGGCCTGGTTTTCGTTGAGTTCCCTGGTACCGAACCGCGGTCAGAAGACGGGCGGGCTGGCTATGGCCGACGAGAGGAGGTCAGCGGACCGCTGCCCCACATCATCCAACACACGTGGAGTGTGATCCGAGAGGAGATGCGCACCGGAGCAGTGGTCAAGGAACTGGAGCGGGAGGAGAAGACAGAATACCCCACGGCGGCGGTCCGCGAGGCGCTGGTGAACGCCATCGCTCACCGAGACTACCGCCTTCGCGGGCGACGCATTGAGATACGCATGTTCGCCGATCGTATGGAGATCATCAGTCCCGGCGGCCTCCCCGGCTACATTACACTCGACAACATCGTTGAGGAGCACTTCTCTCGCAACCCCCGTATCGTATCAGGACTCTTCCAGTGGGGTTACATCGAGGAACTCGGGCTTGGGGTGGATCTGATGATCGATGAGATGACCTCGGCCGGTCATGCTCCGCCGAAGTTCCGGGCCGAGCCGTATCTCTTCAGCGTGACTCTATATAACAAGCAGGAACGACCGCCCATCGGCCGGTGGCAGCGCGTGATGAACGAGAGACAGGCCAAGGCACTGGAGTACCTGGAGCGTCATCAGCGTATTACGAATCGGGAGTACAGGACCATCTGTCCGGATGTCAGCGCCGAGACCCTTCGGCTGGACCTGAAGGATTTGGTGGATAGGGGAATTCTGCTCAAGATCGGAGATAAGAAAGGAACTTACTATATTTTCAAATAGAAACAGTTTATCCCAAATATGTCCCAAATCCAATTTGGGATATCTGTTGTAGAGGCAGAGGTAGTACCACCTTCACCCAGATGGGGCGATAGGGGTAAGCTTCTATGTCGCTGCACGAATCTGCACCCTGACAACTCTCATAGGAGGAATCCCAATGGATCTTCACCTCAGTGACGAACACCGCATGATCCGCGACATGGCGCGCGACTTTGCCCAGAATGAGATCGCGCCCATCGCCGCCCACTTCGATGAGACCGGCGAATTTCCTCACGAGACGATTGGGAAGATGGGGAAGCAAGGTTTTATGGGCATCGAAGTGGCGGAGAAGTACGGTGGCGTGGGGATGGATACCCTGGCCTATGTGCTTGTCCTGGAGGAGATCTCCAAGGCGGATGGCTCCCACGGCGTCATCATGTCCGTCTGCAATTCCCTCTACTGCCATGGCATCCTTCACTGCGGCACTGAGGAACAGAAGCAGAAATACCTGCGCCCGGTTGCCAGCGGAGAGGTCATCGGTGCTTACGCATTGACGGAGCCTCAGTCTGGCTCAGATGCTGGCAACATTCGCGTGACCGCTGAACTCACATCAGATGGCTCTTGCTACGTTGTCAACGGTACCAAGTCGTGGATCACCAGTGGGTCGGTCGCGAAGTACATTGTACTGTTCGCCCAGACCGACCCCGACGCGAAGCCTCGTCACCGGGGCGTGAGTGCGTTCATCATCGATACGGACGAGCCTGGATTCTCGCGCGGCAAGACTGAGCCCAAATTGGGGATCCGTGCCTCGGCCACCTGTGAGGTTCACCTTGAGGATTACGAGTGCCCGGTGGGCGCGCGCCTGGGTGAGGAGGGAGAGGGTTTCAAGATCGCCCTGGCGGTGCTGGACGCCGGCCGCATCGGTATCGCCGCTCAGGCGCTGGGCATCGCCGAGGCTGCTTACGAGGCCTCGGCGGGGTATGCCCGCGAGCGAGAGGCCTTTGGACGGAAGATCGGTCACTTCCAGATGATTCAGAAGAAGTTGGCGGATATGAAGTGTCGCATTGAGGCCAGCCGTTTGCTGATCTACCAGGCGGCGCTGGCCAAGCAAGAGGCCAAGAAGACGAATGGCCGCTATACTCTCGAGTCCTCAATGGCTAAGCTCTTCGCTTCGGAGACGGCGATGTGGGTGACTACCCAGGCAATTCAGATTCACGGCGGGATGGGGTACAGCAAGGAGCTGCCCATCGAACGCTATTTCCGCGACGCCAAAGTGACGGAGATCTACGAAGGAACCAGCGAGATCCAGCGCATGGTGATCGCGCGGCTGGAGACGGGGCTGCGGTGAATCAATGAAGGCGCTTTGCTTCTACGAACACGGCGGCTTGGATGTCTTGCAGTACACGGATGTTCCCGATCCCGAACCCGGCCCGGGGCAGGTGTTGGTGCGGGTACAGGCTTGCGCGCTCAATCATCTGGATGTCTTCATCCGGGAGGGCTGGCCTGGCCTGAATCTGGATATGCCCCATTGGGCCGGAGCAGACGTGGCCGGTGAGATCGCTGCCCTGGGGATTGGAGTCACCGGTTGGGAGGTAGGCCAGCGGGTAGTGGTCGATCCGGGCATCAGCGGGTGCGAGGACGAGTTCACCCGTCGCGGCGAGCCCAGTCTAAGCCCTCGCTATCTGATCCTCGGGGAGCAGATTCGAGGCACCCACGCTGACTGCGTGGTTGTACCCGCGGATAACCTGATGCTGATTCCTGAGGGGTGGGACTTCGCCCAGGCGGCTGCTCCGCTTCTGGTGAGCCTTACCGCCTGGCGTATGCTGATCCACCGCGCTCAGCTGCGGGCTGGCGAATCTGTCCTTGTCGTCGGCGCTGGCGGCGGCGTTAACTCGATGGCTATCCAGATCGCCCAACTGGCTGGCGCAACCGTCTACGCCCTCACCAGCACCGAGGAGAAGATGGAGAAGGCGCACGATCTGGGAGCGGACGTGGTGGTCAACTATAGGGAGGAGCCTGGGTGGAGCAAGGCTATCTACAAGTTGACGGGCCGCCGGGGTGTGGACGTGGTGGTGGACAACGTCGGTCAGGCAACGTTAGCTCAAAGCATGCGCGCCGTGGTCCGAGGCGGACGGATTGTCATCGTCGGCAACACCTCCGGACCTCATGCCGAGATCGATATCCGATACATCTTCGGCAAACAGATCAGCATCATCGGTTCCACCATGGGCACTCACCAGGACTTTCGTGATGTGATGGAATTGATGTGGGCTGGCAAACTGAAGCCGGTGGTAGATCGGGTGATGCCACTTTCCGAGGGTAAGAGGGCCTTCGAGATGCTGGAGCAGGGGGAGCAGTTTGGGAAGATCGTCCTTGTCCCCTGATGAGTTGGGAGGGGGCAGGGGGCTGCTCACTGGTGTCCGAAGCTGTACCTATGACAGATGAAGGCGCGAGTAAGCGGGGCGCCTGGCCTCGGAGATGCGTGATCGCGCTGGGGCTTCTGCTGCTCATACTGGGACTTGTCAACTTGGGGAAGGCGGCGATGGCCCTGCGCTATGCCTCTTCTCTGCCCGACCTGCCGATGACGGTGAGTTGGGAGTATCTGGCGGCGATGGGAGGCTTCTGGGGTGTGGCGCTGATCGTGTCCGCCGTGGGTTTGGCCTTCCTGCGTGTCTGGGGTCGATGGACCACCCTTGCAGTCTCGACGCTGTACGAGGCCCACGTCTGGGTCAACCGCA
>JASFWK010000018.1:0-26074 GCA_050049355.1 Anaerolineae bacterium
AAGAGAACGGCAGCCCCGACCGCGAGGAAGATCCCTACCCCCGCTCCAATGAGTCCTGCTTTCAGCATGATTTGGTCTCCTGCTTGCGATCATCGTTGCGAATAGGTGTCTGGTTGAGAGTGGCTGCCTCTGGTCCCTCTGACATGACAGATACCACCCAGCTCGGCGAGTAACCTTCAGGAAGGATCTTCAGATGAATCCGAGGGAGCGAATCGCACTCGAAGTCTCTCTGCCTGACGGAGGTGCTTCTCCCCCTCAGCCTCACGCCCCAGCGCCCGCCAAGTCCGTCCCAGTGCCTCCTGGATCTCCGGCTCAAGCGGCTGAATGGTGATGGCCTGCTCCAGGTGGGTCGCGGCTTCATCCAGGCGGCCCTGGACGAAAAGGACCACCCCGAGGTGGTAGTGTCCCCACGCGAAGGCCGGCTCACCCTCCTCGGGGTCTACCACTCGTCGGAGGGCTTCTTCAGCCTGGTTCATTCGGTCAGCGCTGACGTGGCGCATTGCCTGACGGAACAGGTCGTCGGTCTGATGGTAACCGGCATACTTGTCGAACTGACCGAAGAAGGAGGAGATGTCAAACTCGAAGCTTCGCTCTACGCTGCATCCCTCGCAGCGGGCGATGAGTCGGTCCACGGGGCCAGAGGGAGGGTTGCGTAATTGCTGGCTCACGCAGGCGAAGGTGCTGCCGCATTCGCAGCGCTGATTAGCGACGTAGACGTACTCGAAGGAGGGGCTGTTGGCTGGAATCAGTTTAGTATCGTTCACGCAGACGGATCTCCTGGCAGGGCTATGGCAGCAAGGGGATCTTGAGCCCGTGCTGCTTGGCGAACTCAATGGCCTTCTCGTACCCGGCATCGGCGTGGCGAATGACGCCGGACCACGGGTCGGCATCCAATACCCGCTCCAATCGCACGGCCGCCTCCGGCGTGCCGTCGGCCACGATTACCTGCCCGGCGTGCTGGGAGTAGCCGATGCCCACCCCGCCGCCGTGATGGAAGGAGACCCAGGTCGCCCCACAGACGGCGTTGAGAGCGAAGTTGAGGAGCGGCCAGTCGGAGATAGCGTCGGATCCATCCTTCATTCCCTCTGTCTCCCGGTTCGGGGAAGCCACCGAGCCCGCATCCAGGTGATCCCGCCCAATGACGATGGGGGCATCCACCTCGCCCTTGGCGACCAGTTCGTTGAAGGCCAGGCCCGCCCTGGCGCGCTCGCCGTACCCCAGCCAGCAGATGCGGGAAGGGAGGCCCTGGAACTTCACTCTCTTCTGGGCCATCTTGATCCAGCGCACCAGGTGCTTATCCTCCGGGAAGAGTTCGAGGATCTTGGCGTCAGTGGCGTAGATGTCCTCGGGATCGCCGGAGAGGGCCACCCAGCGGAAGGGGCCCTTGCCCTCGCAGAAGAGGGGCCGGATGTAGGCGGGAACGAAGCCGGGGTAGGAGAAAGCCTCCCTGACGCCGGCGTCGTAGGCTCGCTGGCGGAGGTTGTTGCCGTAGTCGAAGACCACTGCGCCGCGCTTCTGCATCTGGACCATGGCCGCGCAGTGCTCTCCCATCGCCCGCATAGACTCTTCCTGATATCTCTTTGGGTCGCTCTTCCGCAGGCGGATCGCCTCTGCCAGCGCGTAGTTGTTTGGGACGTACATCAGCGGGTCGTGGGCGCACGTCTGGTCGGTCACCACGTCGGGGATGATGTCTCGGCGGACCAGTTCGGGGTAGACGTCGGCGGCGTTGGCGATTAGGCCAATGGAGATTGGCTCCCCGCGGCTCTTGTACTCGTCCACCATCGCCAGGGTCTCATCCAGATCCTCCACTACCACATCCAGGTAGGCGGTGTCCAGTCGCCGCTGCGCCCGATCGGGATCCACCTCAACGATGAGGCCCACCCCCTCATTCATGGTGATGGCCAAGGGCTGCGCGCCACCCATCTCGCCCAGACCTGCGGTGAGCACAAACTTGCCCTTGAGGGAAGCCCCCTCGCCGAAGTGCTTTTCGGCGGCGCTTGCCAAGGTCTCGTAGGTGCCCTGCAGGATGCCCTGGGTGCCGATGTAGATCCAGGAGCCGGCGGTCATCTGGCCGTACATGATAAGGCCCTCTCGCTCCCATTTGTCGAAGTTCTCCTGGGTAGCCCAGGCGGGCACGATGTTGGAGTTGGCGATGATGACGCGGGGCGCATCGAGGTGGGTGCGGAAGACCCCCACTGGCTTCCCGGATTGGACGAGCAGGGTCTCATCGGGCTCCAGGTTACGCAGCGATTCCAGGATAGCGTCGAACGCCTCCCAGCTGCGGGCGGCCTTGCCGCGGCCTCCGTAGACGATGAGGTTCTGCGGATCCCCGGCCACATCGGGGTCCAGGTTGTGCTGAATCATCCGGTAGGGGGCCTCGATGAGCCAGTTCTTGCAGTGCAGTTCGGTTCCCTTGGGAGGATGGACCACCCGGGCCATCGATCACCTCCGATTCCTGTTAGCCCTTCTCGTCTCCAATGTACCACAGAGGCCAGGGGGTGTCAACAGCCGATCGTTGCTGCTCCACCGACCCGGTGCGGCATCTCGTATGGAGGTCCGAAACTTAAGGGGCGGCCCATGCGGGGTCGAGAAAGCGCTGGATCTCAATCAAGTAGCCGTTGGGATCACGCAGGAGGCAGTGGTATATGCCGTACTTGTCGTTGAGGGTCGGCGGCTTCTCAAAGGTGACGCCCTGCTCTTTGAGATGTTGGTGCCAGGTGTCCACCTCGGGTGTGACAAGCGTCAGAATGATACCGGTGGTCGATTCTGGTATCTCCTCCCGCTTGCAGAAACCGATGTGGGCGCCGCCGCAGACACGGTAGATGCGGCAGTCTCCTTGATCGAGCGCCAGAGACAAGCCCAACACTTCCTCGTAGAAGTGAGCCGTCCCCGCCAGGTCTCGGGTGTGGAGGAATGTGATCTGCTGTTCAATGGGTGGATAGATCATCGCCTAGGGTCTCCGTCTTGGTGTGTGGTCTCTGCCCATCCAGACGCCACTGTAGCTCTCACGTCGTCGAGAGCGAGGTCATAGTCCTGGGCAACAGAAGAAGGAGTGGCAGGCCCAGCAGCCCGATGACGGCGCTCACGGTGAAGGCCAGACGCATCCCAAACAAGTCTCCGAGTGTCCCCAGCACCATCACGACCCCCGAGCGGAGGATGAAGCTCAGTGACATATAGAGACCGTTGGCCAGCGCTCGGTTCTGGGGAAAACTCTCCTGAACAATAGCCATGAAGACAGGGGTGACAGAGAGCGCTGTGAGGCCGAGCATCGAGAGAAGGGGAAAGCGAACCCAACCACCTGCTGCCAAGAAGACGAACATTAGCAGCGATGTTGCCAACATAGACGCGAACAACACCAACCGGCGACTCAGCCGATCGCTCATGGAGCCGCCCAGCAGCGCACCGACCACTCCCGCCGCCTCCAGGATCGAGAGGGAGGCGCCAGCGAACCAGAGGTTGACTCCCTCCTCGCTCAGGAAGGTGGGTAAGTAGGTGGTCAGCGCTGATGCTGTGAAAGACCGAGCTACGATGATGCCGGTCAGTGGGATGAGAAGAGATCTCATCTTGCGCAGCGCTTGCTGCCAGGGTAGACGCTGGCCAGCGCTCGGCGGACGTCCCTGCACGTCTCTGAGCAGAACGTACATAAGGACTGACATCGAGATTCCTCCGACCATCAGCCAGAAAGTGCTCCCCAGTGTGAGCAGCTCGATGGCGCTGACGATCAGGATCGGCCCTAGTGTGCGGCCTAGCTCCCCGCCGACCATCCAGAAGCCCATCCCGCGACCCAGGCGGCGCCCTGAAAGACGCCCGGTCATCACGGGTCCCACTGCGTGAATTCCGGCTGAACTGAGGCCGGCAACCGTTAAGAGGAGGACAAGCACGGCGTATGCTGGCGCGATGCCCAGAAGGCTCATCATCGCGGCAGTCACCGTCGGCGCCAAGATCACCAGATACCGCAAGCTGACCCGGTCCGCCAGATGGCCAATGAGGGGCTGAAGCAGTGACGGCGCCCGTATGAAGACTGCCAGCAGGCCGGCCTCGGTCTTGGAGAGGGCCAGGCTGGCGATGAACGCGGGCAGGAGGGGAGCCAGGAAGGCGGTATAGGTATCGTGTACCGCGTGGGCCGCGCTCAGGGTAAGCACGCGGCCTGCTTGGAAACTAGCGCTCTCTGCGGTTTGGGATCCAGCCACCGCTTCGCTTCGCGAGGCGTTCCCGATGGATTTGCGCGTGGCAGGCATGGCGGGTGGGGTGCTCTGCAATATGGCTTGAGACCTGTCGACTTCGTGAACACGGAGCGGCAAAGGGCGGGGAGGACAGCACGAGCCTACCGCAACCTGGCAAAGAGGTCTGTCTCCACAGCCTCTGGCCAACCCACCGTCGAGTGAGCCAGCACGAAATCCTCGCGCTGAAACCACGGCGCGCGCATCACCTCGTCGGGCGTGTCATCAAATTGGCTGCGGCGGCCCACCTGGGAGGCGTGACACCGGATGCCGCGTAGTTTCGCTTCTACATAATCGCTTACATCTATGACGGTGGTGATCTCGTCCTGGTCCCACCCAACAAAAGGGAAGGGAACGTCGTCCATCATGATCGCAGCCGGCCTGTCGCCCTCGCCCATCGTGTTCACCTGCTGCTGGGAGAGAACGCGGAAGTAGACTTTGCCGACCAGGTGCGGCTGGCAAGCTCCGCTCAGTTGATCGGGGAAGCAGTCTGAATCAGCCGCCAGACCCACAGCGATGGTAGCCCAGTGGTGAACAGCGATGTGATCGTAGTGGCCATAGATGCCGTCCGGCCCAAAGGTGATAACCACTTCCGGCCGGAGTTCGCGGATCAGGCGCACGATCTTGCCTACCGCTTGGCCCTGATGGACAACGGGCAGTTGACCGTCGACGTAGTCCAGGAAGTGCGGAGGATGGATGCCGTAAACCTGGCAAGCGCAGCGCAACTCCTGCTCGCGCACGAGGGGTAGGTTTGCGGTGGTGGCCAGTTCAGGCTCAGCGATCCGCCCCGCTTCGCCCCGCGTGGCTGTGACCAGATAGACGTCGCACCCCTCGGCCGCGTACTTGGTCAGCGTGCCGCCGGTGCCGAAAGCTTCGTCGTCCGGGTGGGCAACAACCGTCATCAACGTCAGGTTGCTCAACGTCGTCACCTATCCAAGGATTGGCTCCTCTGAAGAAAGCGCATCTGCTATCCGTATCCGGCCCGGGGCAGACCAGAAGAGAGGTTTCTTCAGCGGAGTCAGGACTTGGTCCCCGGCAGTATGATAGCACATTGTGGGGGATGGTCAACACCTGCAGTGGCGTGGGGTCCGTTCTGCTGCGCAGAGGGACAAGGATCAAGGCGTCTCAAGGGGCAGGCAATTGGGGGCATCGGATAGCGGTGTTCAGCTCAAATCGGTCTCAGGCACACGTCTGAACTTGACATCGCTTGTGGACCTGATAGAATGGGCTCGGATTGGCGGGACCCTTGGTGGCTCAGCCGATTCGAGATTGCTCGAACCTCCGTCCTATCTCTTGCGTATGCAGACATTCCATCGTGTGCGTCAGAGTTCCTCTCTCCACACTCGGGAGCTCCTCATAGGTTCCCGTCTGGGGATCGGTCTGCTGTTGCTTGGTCTGCTCTGGCTGCCCGTGGCGTGTAGGCCCGCCGATTCCATTCCGGGAGAGGGCGTTGCCGGGACTGACCAGGCCATCGAGAACAAGGGCTCCGACACACTTGTGAACCTGGCCCTGGCTTGGGCAGAGGCGTACATGGAGCTGCACCCCGAAGTGCGCCTCTCTGTTACCGGCGGCGGGTCGGGGACCGGCATCGCTGCTATGATCAACGGCACCGTGGACATCGCCAACGCGTCACGTGCGATGAAGCAAGAGGAGATCGCTGCCGCTGAAGCCAATGGAATCACGCCGGTAGAGTTCGTGGTTGCGCGCGATGCCATTGCCGTCGTTGTACACCCGGCCAACCCAGTGGATAACCTTACCCTCCAGCAGATATCCGATATCTACACGGGGAGGATCACCAACTGGAGTCAGGTGGGTGGCGAGAATCGCCCCATTGTCCTTCTCTCTCGCGAGTCGAACTCCGGCACCTACGTCTACTTCCTGGAGAATGTGGTTCGGTTGGGCGATGAGGAGAGCGATCTGCTGTTCACCCCCGATACCCTGCTTATGCCCTCGTCGGAGGGCATAAGCGCTGAGGTACGGCAGAATCCAAACGCCATAGGCTACGATGGCCTCGGCTATGTGACGGCCGACCAGAAGGTCGTGGCTGTTGCCCGCGATGAGGACGGTCCTTGTGTGCTCCCATCCATCGAGACGGTCAACGATGGTTTGTACCCCATCTCACGTCCGCTGTACGTGTACACAGCCGGCGAACCGGCTGGCGAGATCAAAGCCTACGTGGAGTGGATACGGGGTGAAGGACAGGCCCTGGTGCCGGAACTGGGTTTCGTGCCCCTAAGAGGGGCCACAGACTGAGTGGGTGGGAAGGTGATGAACGATACACAAGACGTCCGGTGGACCGAGTTCGCGATAGAGACCCTCATCCGGGCGCTGGGTTTGTCGAGCATTGGCTTCGTGTTGCTGATCTTCCTCTTCCTGTTGCGGGAGGGCGTGCCCTTGTTCTTCCAGGTGGAACTGGGCAATCTGTTCGACACGCGCTGGTATCCCACCTTTGACCTGTTTGGCACACTTCCCCTCATCCTTGGTTCCGGTCTTGTCACCGTAGCCGCCATAGCCATCGCCCTGCCGTTAGGGGTGACGACCGCTGTCTTCGTGCGAGAGGTAGCGCCGGGATGGGCGCGTGAGATTCTCAAACCCATGATCGAAGTGTTGGCGGGAATTCCGTCGGTGGTACTGGGCTTCTTCGGCATGACGCTGGTTGCTCCCTTCGTCCGCCGCACCCTGGGAGCACCAACCGGGCTGACCGCTTTCACTGGCGCTCTCATACTGGCCTACATGTCCTTGCCCACCATCATCAGCGTGGCCGAGGATGCTCTGGATGCAGTGCCCAAGAGCTATCGCGATGCTGGCTTGGCCATGGGCGCCACCCGGTGGCAAACCATCTGGCGGGTAGTGGTGCCAGCCGCTCGCTCCGGAATTGTTACTGCGGTGATGCTTGGCATGGGACGTGCCATTGGCGAGACGATGGCAGTGACTATGGTGACGGGCAATGCTGCTCGTCTGCCGCTCAGCCTTGACTCGCTCTTCCGTCCTGTTCGTACGATGACTGCCACCATCGCTGCCGAGATGGGGGAAGTGGCCCAGGGTAGCGTCCATTACCATGCGCTCTTCGGCATTGGCATCATTCTCTTCGTGCTGACCTTCATTATCAACCTGGTGGCTGCTTCGGCGATCTTCAGGAAACGACGGCGGGGGGGATTGCGCTGATGAATCGTTCTCTCGTGCAGCGGCTCGGTTTCCTCTTTCTGAAATTAGCCGCGCTCACGGTCGTGGTTCCGATCTTGTTCGTCATCGGCACCATCGTCGTACGGGGGATCGCGGCCATCGATTGGGTGTTCCTCACAGGTATGCCCAAGGACGGGATGAGGGCTGGAGGCATCTTTCCGGCTATCGTCGGCACGCTGCTCTTGACATTGGGCACAGCGATAGCAGCGATCCCGGTGGGGGTGGGCGGTGCCATTTACCTATCTGAGTATGCCCGCGACAACTGGCTCACTCGTGCCATCCGACTCGCGATCATCAACCTGGCTGGCATTCCATCTGTGGTCTACGGCCTCTTTGGATTGGGAATGTTTGTCCTTTTCCTGAATTTCGGCACCTCCATATTGGCCGGCTCGCTCACATTGGCGATCATGACACTGCCCATCATTATCAGTGCTGCTGAGGAAGCCCTACGATCTGTGCCGACTGAGTTCCGTACCGTCAGCGCCAGCCTTGGCGGAACTCGCTGGCAGGGCATTCGCTATATTGTGATGCCGCAGGCACTGCCTGGCATTATCACCGGCGTCATCCTGGGGCTGCTGCGGGCCGCTGGCGAGACCGCTCCCATCCTCTTCACCGTGGCTGCCTTCTTCCTTCCACGTCTCCCTCACTCGCCCTTCGACCAGACGATGGCGATGCCTTACCATCTGTACGTCATCAGCACCCAGGTGCCGGGCATGCCGCTGGAGATCCAGTATGGCACGGCGCTGGTGCTGCTGGCGCTGGTTCTTTCAATGAACGTCGTGGCCACGGTTATCCGTAGCTACTTCCGACGAAGACGAGAATGGTAACTGCACGAGAGCCCAAGCTCCGCATACAGAACGTGAGCTATGCCTACGAACGCAAGCAGGCCCTGCGCGAGGTGACGCTCGACGTGCCCCCCAATGCCATCACCGTGTTCTTTGGCCCGGCCGGCGGCGGGAAGACGACATTGCTGCGGCTGATCAATCGGCTGAACGACCTGGTGGAGGGGACGCAGATGTCGGGGCGTGTTCTGCTGGATGGCAGGGACATCTATGCCCCTGGGGTAGACGTAACCAACCTGCGGCGGCGCGTAGGTATGGTCTTCGCGCTACCGCTGCCCCTGCCCGGCACTGTCCGTGAAAACGCTCTCTATGGTCTGAAGCTGGCGGGGGTGCGGGATCGGACGCGACTGGATCAGGTCCTCGTCCGGAGCCTCACCCAGGCTGCCTTGTGGGGTGAGGTGAAGGACCGTCTGGATTGCCCTGCTAGCGAGCTTTCTGGCGGGCAGCAACAGCGGCTTTGTATCGCTCGCAGCCTGGCGCTGGAGCCGGAGATTCTGCTTCTCGACGAGCCCACCTCCGGACTGGATCCCATCTCCACCACCAAGGTGGAGGAATCTCTGCAGGAGTTGAAGCGACACTATACGATTGTCATTGTGCCTCACAGCGTCCAGCAGGCAGCGCGCGTGGCCGACTACGCAGCGTTCTTCCTCATGGGCGAGCTGATTGAATATCGACCTGGCACTGAGATTTTCACTACGCCTCGCGATCAGCGCACTGAAGATTACATCACTGGCCGATTCGGATGAGTCAGCGGATTCCCGCTCAGCCGGCGGGCTAGGGAGCAATGTCTCTTGACAAAGATCAAGGTGGAGAACCTGAACTTCTACTACGGCGACAGCCGCGCCCTCTCAAACATTTCGATGGTCGTCAAGGATCGAGAGATCACGGCTCTGATAGGGCCGTCGGGGTGTGGCAAATCCACCTTTCTGCGATGTCTCAACCGTATGAATGACACTATTCCCGATACCCGAGTTGAGGGACACGTGCTGCTTGATGGCCAGGACATCTACACCCCCGGCACCGACGTGGTTGAGCTGCGCCGTCGGGTCGGAATGGTTTTTCAGCGACCCAATCCCTTTCCTCAGTCTATCTATAGTAACGTGGCCTTCGGCCCGCGCGTGTTGGGCCTGCACACGAACGAGGACTTATCCGACGTCGTGGAGGAGAGCTTGCAGGGGGCGGCCCTGTGGGGTGAGGTGAAGGATGATCTCAGGATGGACGCGCTGAGTTTGTCCCTGGGACAACAGCAGCGGTTGTGTATCGCGCGTGCCATCGCTGTCAAACCTGAGGTGATTCTGATGGATGAGCCTTGCTCGGCTTTGGATCCCATCGCTACGTTGGAGATTGAGGAGCTGATACAGGAGCTCAAGCAGAACTACTGCATAGTTATCGTCACTCACAACATGCAGCAGGCAGCACGCGTCTCCGACTGGACCGGGTTATTCTGGCTTGGTGAGTTGGTGGAGTTTGATGTCACGGAGACCATCTTCACCCGCCCAAGCCAACAGCGAACGGAGGACTACATCACCGGGCGGGCGGGATAGCGCTGGCACACTGCTTCATCTGGAGAGGAACTCGTCGAAGGAGAGCTCTCTATTCCAGGAGGTGTCCCCTCAGATTGTGGCCCTCTGTTCCAACGGGAGAAAATCCAGGAGGCCGCGATCGGCCAGATAAGGTAGTGGAGCTTGAGCGTGGAAGGAGTGTTCTATGCCACGGGCAACTTTTGCGAAGGAGCTGCAGCGTCTGCAGGATGAGATACTGGTTCTGGGCAACATGGTCGAGAGAGCTATCAGTGAGTCAGTGGAGAGCCTCAAGCAGCGGGATCGAGAGGCAGCTCAGCGGTTGATTCTAGAAGATCGTGTCCTGAACGAGAAACGCTTCGCCATTGAGAATGACGCCTTGGCCCTGATCGCCACCCAGCAGCCAATGGCCGGCGATCTACGGACGATTGCCGCGGTGCTGGAGATCACCACCGAACTGGAGCGGATCGGAGACTACGCTAAGGGCATCGCCAAGATCACTCTCATGCTTGGTGAGGAGCCGTTGATCAAGCCTCTTGTGGACGTCCCCCGGATGGCTGAGAGAGTGAATGACATGCTCCATCGTGCTTTGCAGGCCTTTGTGCAGCGGGATGTGGAGTTGGCCCAAGTCATCCCGCCTGAGGATGATGAGGTGGATGCGCTCTACAATCAGGTCTATCGGGAGCTGCTTACCCATATCCTGGCTGACCAGGCTGTGATTGAGCAGGCGAATCACCTGCTGTGGGTGGCCCACAACCTGGAGCGTGCTGCAGATCGGGTGATCAACATCTGCGAGCGAGTGGTCTTCACTGTGACGGGGAAGATGGCGGAGATGGACAAGGCAGAAGCGGAGTCTCTGGGGCTTGAGGGCGTTCACTAGCGCGATCTCAGAAGGCGTCACCACTTCCGAAACATGGCCTGCGGCGGAGGCTCGATTTGGAACTGACCTCAGGTTCCGCGTCGGGCAGCGTATGTAAGGCCTGCCTGTTGTCTGCGGCCGTGAGGATCCAGCGTCGTCCTGAACAGGTCCTCTCGATCGCCCACGGTCAAGGCCGACTCGTCACGCCACCAGACTTTCCTCCTGCTGTTGGTTGACACCCTGTTTGCTTTGAGGCATAATGGTCCGCGGAGAAACCGATGGCCAAATCACGTACTGAGTGGGTTTGTCGAGTCTGCGGGCGTGCCAGCCCCCGGCGGATGGGGCGTTGTCCGAGATGCGGGGAGTGGAACTCGATGGTGGAGTCCGTGGAGGAGCGGACGCCTGCGAAGGCTGCGTTTGCTGTACGCAGCGAGCCTCGCCCCCTGGCGGAGGTGGAGACTGAGGGGCTTGGGCGGATGGCTCTGCCGATGGAGGAGCTCTCTCGAGTGCTGGGTGGCGGGCTGGTCCACGGTTCCGTCGTACTGGTTAGCGGCGAACCCGGTATTGGCAAGTCCACCCTGCTGCTCCAGGTGGCTGCGTTGCTGGCGGAGGACTCTAGTGGGCCGGTTCTCTACGTCTCCGGTGAGGAGTCGGGCCGGCAGATACGGATGCGAGCGCAGCGCTTGGGTCTGCAGACCGATGGAGTGTTCGTTCTCACAGAGACCAGCTTGGAGGCTATCCTTCACCACGCCGATCGACTGGAACCGGTGGTGCTGGTGGTGGATTCCATCCAGACGGTTACCTCTGGCGATCTGACTTCTGCAGCGGGCTCCGTCAGTCAGGTGCGAAAGGCGGCCGCCCAGCTTCACTGGTGGGCCAAGTCTGGCGGAGCGCCGGTCTTCTTGGTAGGCCACGTCACCAAGAAGGGGGCCATCGCGGGCCCGAAGGTGCTGGAGCATATTGTGGATACGGTTCTCTACCTGGAGGGGGATCCCTTTCACACCTACCGACTCCTGCGCTCGACGAAGAACCGCTTTGGAGCTACCTCCGAGGTGGGGGTCTTTGAGATGCGGGCCGAAGGGATGGTGGAGATCGCTAATCCCTCCGAGGCTTTCCTGGCCGAGCGTATGGTTAGCGCGCCGGGATCCTCGGTTGCCGTAACGATGGAGGGGACCCGACCGCTCCTGGTGGAGATCCAGGCGCTGACCAGCCACTCCAGCTTCGGCCATCCTCGCCGTACCGCCAACGGAGTGGATTTCAACCGACTGCTTCTTATCGTGGCGGTACTCAGCAGGCGCGTAGGGCTGCGGCTGTTCGATCAGGATGTGTTCGCCAACGTTGTGGGAGGGCTGCGGATCGGGGAGCCCGCAGCGGACCTGGCTGTCTCCGCTGCTATTGGCTCAAGCGTGAAGGAACGGCCCGTAGCGGCCGACGTAGTCCTGGTCGGTGAGGTGGGTCTCTCCGGCGAGGTGCGGGCGGTGGGACAACTGCCGGCCCGCCTGAGGGAAGCGGCAAAGTTGGGCTTCCGCCGCTGCATCCTACCCAAGACGGTCCGCCGTGCCAACCTGGACGTGCCCAAGGGCCTTGAGCTCGTCCCCGTCCGTTCCGTCGCGGAGGCGCTGGAGCACGCGTTGGTGTAGCACTGGGATGACGGTCACAGATTCGCGGTCGGACGCCCACAGCGAGGCTCAACACCTGCGTGCCTTTGTGCCACCAGCCCTTGTCTTCCTGGCAACCTTTGCGCTCTACGCTGCCACCGCCGCTCCCGGTACTCTCTTCGGTGATCCCTCCGAGTATCAGTTTGTCCCCATGGTCTTGGGCATCGCCCATCCGCCAGGTTATGCCTTCTACACTCTGCTGGCCAAGCTGTGGCAGATCTCGGTTCCAGTCGGGACGGTGGCTTTCCGCACCAATCTTCTGGCTGCTGCCGTCGGTGCCTGGGCGGTGACCGCAGTCTACCTGACGGTTGGAGAGTGCCGGAGCAAGCTTACAGACTCGCATTCACAATCTCTAATCCAAAGTCTGCCTTCCCTCTTCGGGGCGCTGGGCCTTGCCTCTGCGCCTGACCTCTGGCAACATGCCATCCATGCCAACGCCCACATCGTCAGCGCAGCCCTGGCCATCACACACATCTGGTTCTTGGTCCGCTGGTGGCGCACCGGGCGAGACCGCTGGCTGGCCGCCTTCGCCCTCACCCTGGGGTGGGCCGTCACCCATCATCCCATCACTCTGATGGGTGTTCCGGCCTACGGTCTCTTCATCCTGGCTGTGCGGCCCCGCATCCTTCGGCGGTGGCGGACCCTTCTGATTTTGGCTGGTTGCTTGTTGGCAGGGCTGATCCCACTCCTCTACTACCCTTTGCGCAGCCCCAGCGCTCCTTTCGGCCCCAATGACATGCGCACCTTGGAGGGCTTCTGGAGGCACATCACCGCCCAGGGACTGCGGGTCAACTTGTTCCACTTCGGTCTGGCTGACCTTCCAGATCGGGCGCTGGTCTTCTGGACCCTCTTGCGGCTCCAGTTTCTCCTTCCCGTGATTTTGCTCACTGTAGTTGGTCTCGCTTGGCTGCCTTGGCGTAAGCCCAGATTGGCTCTGCTTGTCTATTCATTCCTTCTCGTTCATCTGTTCTTCACCCTCAGCACTGTCCAGGATGTGATGGCCTACCTGCTCCTGCCGTTCTCGGTCCTGGCCGTCGCTGCCGGCATCGGAGCCATGAGGTTGGGGAAACTACTGAATCGCTTCGTTCGATCTCTGCCTACTACTGCTCGCCCCTCACCCCTCACAATCCGCAATTCGCTCCTGGTTGCTCTTCTGGTTCCCTGGCCTTTCCTACAGGCTGTCCTCAATCTCTCCCGAGGTATCTCTCTGCGCGACTTCACCGCCGCTGAGGAGTGGGTCGCTGATGTACATCAGCGATTTGGAGGACGAGGGGAGGGGGCCGTGCTGATCTCTGATTGGGAGCATTTGACCCCTCTCTGGGTGCACGCCTACGCCCAGGGCGAGGAGTTGGACGAGGCGGACGTGAGGCTGGTCTACGCATCCAGCGGCGACCTGTGGGTCGAATCGGTCTGGGCCCACATTGAGGAAGGACCCATCTACCTACCGGACTACCGTCCTGCGGTGAGAGACGCTGGCTTCCGTCTGGTGCCAGAGGGGGCTTTCTATCGGGTTGTGGCCCCGCCGTTGACCGACGCCGCGCCGGATCGACTGCTCGATGTTTGGGTGGATGGACGGGTGCATGTTCTGGGCTATGATCTACCCAGGATGGCCGTTCGCGCGGGCGAGCCACTGGCATTAGCCCTCTATCAGAGCGCACCGGAGCCGATCGAGGGCGTTTGGATGCCATATGCGCAGCTGGGACCCATTGAGGCGCGCTGGACCACCGATAGCCGCTTGCTCACCACTCAGTGGCAGCCCGGCGAGGTGGTGGTCGAGCGGTACGAGCTGCCGATTCCCCTCACGCTGCCACCGGGGGAGTACCCACTCCGTCTGGGCTACGCGGACCTAAGCGGCGGCCGGGCGGAGTTGCTCCTCTCCTCTGGGAGGACCGCGTTGGAGCTTGTGACCGTCACAGTGCTGCCCAGCGCCGACGCGCCTTCGGCAGAGATTCTGGAACAGGCACTGGCGAACCTGGACAACCAGGTGGCGTTGATGGGGGTGGTGGGAAGAGCTGGCTGGCAGACCCGCCGTGGTTCCTGGGAGGAGCCGCTGGTCGTTCGGCCGGGCAAGTCCCTTCACCTCACTCTCACCTGGCGCGCTCTGGCATCGCCGCGCGATAGTTACACTGTCTTCATTCACTTGATTGACGGCGCGGGCCGATACGTCACCGGTCATGACTATACTCCCTTGGGCGGAGCTTGTCCTACATACCTTTGGTTCCCCAAGTGGCTGCCCGGCCAGACTCTGACAGATCCTTACCGGCTGGTTCTGCCGACTGACCTGCCGCCGGGGGACTACTGGCTGGAGGTGGGCATGTATGGGATGACTTCCCTTCGTCGGCTTCCTGTGGTAGACTTGACTGGAAATCTGGCGGGCGACCGGGTCATCTTGGGGCCGGTGCGCGTGAGACAGCCCTGAAGGAGGGCCAATGGAAATGGGGACAACGCAGTTGATCTGGATCATTGCTGTGACGGTCCTTTCTCTGCTCAATATCGTTTGGCAGTTCGACCTGCAGACGCGACAGCGGCGCCTGCGGGAGCGGCACGACCGAGTCTTCAGCGGGGCAGAAGGGGCCGACTTGCAGATGGGTCTGGAGACGCTGTTGGGTCAGGTTGAGGAGGCTCAGGGGCGCATTGGTCGACTGGAGGCCTTGGCCAAACAGATCCAGTCCGCGCTCGACCACTCCGTCCAGGGGATCGGTATGGTGCGTTTCCGCGCTTTCCGAGACACGGGGGGCGATCAGAGCTTTGCTCTGTCATTGGTGGATGGAAATGGGGATGGTGTGGTCATCTCAGCGCTCTATTCGCGAGAAGGAACCCGCGTATACGGAAAACCGCTCACGGCATGGGATTCTGTCTACAACCTAAGCGACGAGGAGAAGCGAAGCCTGGAGCAGGCGCGCCGGATGGTGGAAGGCGGTTGACAAAAGCGGCCCGGAGGGTTATCATCTCGTCTCGTTGCGCACTGTCCACCGAATCTGCCGTCGAAGTGCGGAGTGCCAGCTTGCTGGCCTATCTTCAGGAGAGGTGGCTTGCCTTGCGCATTCCAGCGTGGTTGGATACTTCCACAAGAAGGAGGAGAGAATAGTGTTCGGTAGAGGTAAGGAAAAAGAACCTCAGCCCTCGACCCCTGCTGTACCCTCGGCTCGCATTGAGACCGTGATTGGACCCAACGCCCACTTCCATGGGGAGATTGTGTCGGAGGGTGGGGTGCGCATTGACGGCATTTTCGAAGGAAGTGTCGAAACTACGGGGAACTTGGTCATCGGCGAGTCCGCCAAGATTATCGCTGAGATCAAAGCCAAGAACATATCCATCTCCGGTGCTGTCAAGGGCGATATCTATGGCAACCGCGTGGAAATCCTGGAGACTGGGCGGGTTTGGGGGAACCTGACCATCAACTCGCTGCTGCTCAACGAGGGGGCCTATCTTCGCGGCGAGACGACGATGCACGCTGATATTGAGCCTCCGATGATCGAGCCTCCCAAGTCCGATCTGGCCGGCGAAGAGGGCCAGGCTGGCACCATCGTCGATGTGGAGCCGACCCCTCGCCCTGGAGATGATGTAGAGGAAGAGGGGGATTAGCCCGACCCTCCGGCTGCCCCTGTACTGCAGTCCATTTGCAGAAGTCAAGCGATCAGGAGGCCTGACGCTCTGGGTGCGAGTGGAAGAGGAAGGTCCCAGTTCTCTGACATATCTTGTTCTCTCTTCCGCGTGTAGGTGGTGCGTGATCCTCGGTCCTTAACGGCGTGAACCTTGTCATTTGGCAAGCTTGGGCGCTCTGAGATTGACTTCAATGGGCAGATGACGTTGCTGCTCAGTGGGGGGAGTCGAGGGGCGCCTTCTGCTTGAGGTCTGACTCCACGAAGGCCCTTCCCAGCGAATACTCTCAATCCACGCAGTGAGCATTCCGTTGGGGGTATCTGTCCACTGCAGAGGCGCAGAAGGTGCAGGGCAGGAGCCCTATCTGTCCCCTCTGCGCGCTGCGGGTCTCGGCAGTGAGACAGGGGTGACCAAGTGGAGGGCGTTCAGGTTGCTGGATCACTGGAGTGTGGTATAATGCTCATTTGGATCTTCACTAGACAACTGCGTATGATGGCTATTCTCGAGGTGGCTTGTAATGAACCTGATTGAGTCTCTGGACCGGCAACTGGAGCCCAATCCCAATATACCTGAGTTGCGGCCGGGCGATAGTGTCCGTGTACACGCGCGTATCGTCGAGGGAGAACGGGAGCGGGTGCAAGTCTTCCAGGGAACGATCGTCCGTGTCCGCAAGGGCGGCTCCGGAGCAAGCTTCACGGTGCGGCGGGTTGCTTCTCATGGCATCGGTGTTGAGCGAACGTTTCCGCTTTACTCTCCGCGAATAGAGAAGGTTGAGATCACCCGGCGAGCTAAGGCTCGCCGGGCTCGGCTGTACTATCTCCGGCAGCGACGGGGTAAGAGTACCCGCCTGAGGGAGAAGCGGACCCGATAGGGACGTGGGTCTAGGCCTGCGTCTCCTTCGTCTGGTCGGTTGGCCTGTGAGCAGGCCTCCTCTGATCGGTATCACAGCGCGTTCTGAATCCCCTTCCGGCTCCCCGGAGAAGCCCTTGTACGCTGTCGCCCAGACCTACGTGCAGGCGGTGCGGCGAGTCGGCGGTCTCTCCCTTATCCTGTCTCCTGTCGTGGATGAAGAGGAGGCAGGCCTCTTGCTGTCTCGTCTGGATGGGTTGATTCTCTCTGGTGGAGGTGACGTGGCACCGGCGCGCTACGGTGAAGAAGAGGATCCGGCGGTGCAGGGAGTGGATCCGCAACGAGATCGATCGGAACTGGCGCTTACGCGCCGGGCGTTGGGGACCGGACTGCCGGTCTTGGCGATTTGCCGGGGGGTCCAGGTCCTGAACGTGGTCCTCGGCGGGACGCTCTATCAAGACATTTCCACCCAGCTTCCTCATAGCCTACCGCATCTTCCTGCGGACGGGGAGCCTCGGGGTGCTGCGGCCCACCCGGTGCGGCTCGCGGCGGATTCTCGATTGCGCGCTATCCTGGGCACAGAAGAAGTCAGAGTCAACAGCAGCCACCATCAGGCAGCGAAGGATGTGGGAGAAGGCCTGGTTGTGACTGCCCGCGCACCGGACGGGGTCATTGAGGGACTTGAATATCCTCCCCATCCTTTCTGCATTGGCGTCCAGTGGCATCCTGAGAGCGCCTCGGGATGCCAGACGGAGATGTCAGAGCTCTTTGCGGCGTTCGTCGAGGCAGCGAGGGGTCGATAGACGCAGACCAAGGAAGATTTCCGGGCGGGGAGGCCTGTTCTCTAACTAGGGGGAGCTTATGCGCATCGCGATGGTTGGCCCTTTTGGGCTGCGACCGCGCGGCACAATGGCGGTACGGGCGCTGCCTATGGCTCACGCGCTGGCGGAGCGGGGGCACGCCGTCAACGTGGTGCTTCCTCCCTGGCAGAATCCGGAGGATGCCGGACGAAGTTGGAAGGAGGATGACGTCACTGTCGAGAATATCCCGCTTCCTCGCCGCTTTCCTCTTCTGTTTCACCTTGTGACCGCCCTTCGGTTGGCCCGTCGTGTGCTGGCCCTGCGTCCGGAGGTGGTCCATCTCTTCAAGCCCAAAGCTTACAGCGGCATGGTTCACTGGCTGCTGAGACGTCTTCCCCGCCCCCGCCGTCCCCGATTGGTGGTGGACAGCGACGACTGGGAGGGTTCCGGCGGTTGGAATGACCTGGCCCCCTATACCTCTGCTCAGCGAAGGTTCTTCGCCTGGCAGGAGCGCTGGGGCCTGACTCATGCTGACGCCATCACAGTCGCTAGCCGGACGCTGGAGAGCTTGGTCTGGGCTCTCGGTGTGCCGCCAGAGCGGGTCTCCTATGTACCCAATGGCGTTGTCTCCTCCATTCCTCGCTCTTCATCCCCTGCAATTGGCGACTCGCGACCTGCCATCCTTCTTTACACACGCTTCTTCGAGTTCCCCGTCTCTCGCGTGGTGGAGCTTTTCCGCCGCGTTCGGGAACGGGCGCCTGAGGCGTGGCTGCTCGTGGTGGGAAAGGGCATGTTCGGTGAGGAGAGGGAACTCGTGGCGGAGGCGCAGCGGGCTGGCTTGGCCGAGGCGGTGGAATACATCGGCTGGTTGGAGCCGGAGGAGCTGCCGAGTGCCTTCGCGCGGGCAGCTGTGGCGATCTACCCCTTCGACGACACGCTTGTCAATCGAGCTAAGTGTCCGGTCAAGCTACTGGATCTGCTGGCGGCCGGAGTACCGGTGGCAGCGGAGCAGGTGGGGGAGATAGGAGAGGTCATCCGCCACGGAGAAACCGGGTGGCTGGTAGAGCCAGGGGACGTACAGGGACTTGCTGAGGCGGTGGCGTGCCTTCTGGAGGACGCGCCGCTGCGGGAGCGCCTGGGCCGGGCCGCCGCTCGCCACGTGCGTGCCAGCCGCTCCTGGGACCGATTGGTGGAGGTGGTGGAACGGGCCTATGGGATACCCCCATGAGACGGCTCGTGCGCCACTGGGCGCCCCCACTGGCCTGGATGGGACTGATCTTCTTCCTCTCCGCTCAGCCAGATCTGCCCCACGCGCCTGGGCCTTGGCTGGATATGCTGATCAAGAAGCTTGGCCATGCGCTGGCCTTTGGGATCCTTTCCTGGCTTTACCTGCGCGCGCTGGGGGGAAATGGTCTCGGCTCCGATCGACTCAGAGTACTCAGCTTGATCCTGACGTTGCTCTATGCAGTCAGCGATGAGATTCACCAGGCCTTTGTGCCAGGGCGGCACTCCTCGATCGCCGATGTCCTCGTGGACGGCGTGGGGGCTACGCTAGCGATGGGTCTGGAGCGGTGGCGTCGGGTCTGCGCCTCTCAATGAAGATGGGGCCGAAAAGCTGCTCCTGCCACGCTTGAACCTGATCCTGCTTCAAGAGTTCCAACACCGCCAACAAGGTGACGATGATCTCCACGACGTTTGCTGCGTCGGAGAGTACATCCCGAAACTCGATGCGTCCCTGTCTCGCAAGACGCTCCTGGATGCGGCTGGTTTGGTCAGCAACGGTGATGGTGATCGGTGACATGACCTCTTCGACACGGGAGGCCGGCAACGCGTTGAGTGCTTCCTGTGCTGCCGCCAGCAGACCCTCTAGCGTCACCTCCGCCAGGTCGAAGGAGGTGGGTTGCGGGGAGATCGGGGGGCTGATTCGTATGTAGGAATGCAGCCCTTCCTGCTCACGCCACGACAGTTCCTGTGCCACTCGCTTGAACCGGCGGTATTCCTCTAGCTGGCTGATCAGGTCCGTGGCTACGTCGTCCTCTTCGGCTGCCTCCTCTGAGGATGGGCGGGGCAGCAAGGCTCGGCTCTTGATCAACATCAACTTCGCTGCCACTACGAGGAAGGCTGCCAGGTCGGACATACCTCGCCGGCCCATCTCCTCAATGATGGCCAGGTACTGGTCAGTCACCTGGGCCAGTGAGATTGCCGTGATGTCCAGTTCTTGCCGCTCGATCAACTTCAGCAGCAGATCAAGCGGACCCTCGAAGACCGGGAGTTGGATAGGCTGTGTGATCAGGGGCATCGGTAGACTGCCGATCGGGTTAGCAGAACGAAGGATCGTCGGGGACTACACTGCTATCAGAGCAAGAACGATCATCACTGCCAGCATCACTGCGGCGATGATGGCGATCTGCTTGAGGTCTCGACCAACATAGTGGTATTCCTCCCGCAGATCCGCTCCTCCGCTGCGCGGTCCTTGAGTTTCGCCCTTGCCAGGGGAAGTCGGCCGGACCATCTGGGCCGGCGAAAGGCGGGGCCTACCTCGTTTGCGATCTCGTTGTGACTTGTTTGCCACTCCTCTCCTCCATTCTTGGTGCCCATCCGGAAAGTGAGCCTCGCCTACGGTTGCAGTTCGGCGATGACCACGATCCGGTGCGTGTCTATGCCATAAGGGTAGCAGGAGATCAGCGTCAGCACCGGGCTGCTGGTCGGGGACATCACGCTGACTTCGGTTGGTTGGATGATTCGCTTCTGTGTCACTTCGTATACGTAGACCTGGCTGGCGGTGTGTAACTCCACTGGGTCCCCCAACTCTACATCGGGGAGATCGCGGAAGTACTCGCCATAGATGTCGTTGTGGGCGGAGATGATGGAATTGCCCCGCTCTCCTGGGTTGGCCGAGCCGATGTGGTGCCCGGCTCCTCGTTTCAGGCTCTCCCAGTCGTCTCCTTCCACCACGGGGGCATCTACTCCGATGGATGGGATACGGATGCGGACGGCGTGTTCGGGACCAGGGGTGGGGGCCGGCAGCGGGGTGACGGAGGCCACTAGGTCGCGCAAGTGAGCGGGTACTTGAGGAACTGAAGTACCTTGGGGGTCGGGTGGAGTATGGCCGCTGGGTAGCACGACCGGAATGAGCGGGGTGGGTTTGGGAGTCGGCAGTTGCTCCTCCCGTACCTCGCGGACCTGCTGGTTGAGTTCGCTCAGCGTATCCAGCGTGCCCAGAAGTACAATTACCAACCCGATCAACGCTGCCAGTTCCAGGATGAGCAAGCTCTTGTCCCGGAGCCAGCCCCAGTTGACCTTCAATGGGCGGCGTTCTCGCTGCCTGGCTTTCTCCTCATCCACTGGCCGGGCGTGGAAGCCAGCTGTAGCCCCTTCCTCTTGAAACCGAAGATGCTCGTCGGGCAGCGGGCGCGGTTCCGCCGCCGCCGGTTCCGGGGCCAGCGGGTCCACCGGGGGCAGAGGGCCCTGCATCTTCCGCAGCCGCTCCAATCGTGCCTCAGCCCTGCGGATCCGGAGGATCTCCTCCAGTTCCTCTATGGAGAGCTCGTCAACTGTGCGACGGTCTTTCACGCTGGTTGGCCTTCCGGGCGACTGCAAAGACCTCCCGCTCGAAGAACCAGCGGAAGGGCGGCCAGTTGAAGAGGATGCGGCGCACAATTCGAAAGAGCCATCCCTCCTGCCTATCCTGCGGCGGGGTATCCAGCCAGACCCGGGCTCGAAATCCGTTGCGGCGTAGGGTCCACCACAAGCTCAGGCTGCTCTGCTCGTTCACATGTACGTCCACGTTGGCCGGGATCATCGACCGCGGGTTCTTGGGGTAGTCTGCCCCTTGGCCCATGACGGTCCGCACCAGGCGCACCACGGGATAGGCGTAGCGATCGTACCAGGCGTTGGGAGCGGTGTGGATCACGGCCCGGCCATTGGAGTGTAGCACTCGCCGTACCTCCCGCAGCGCCCGATCCAATTCCCATGGATGGAGGTGTTCCACGATGTCGAAGAGAAGCACTCGGTCGAAGGCTTCGCTGGCGAAGGGAAGCCACTTGGCATCGGCCTGATAGACGCTACCTGCCTCCCCATCGGCGAGGATCTTGCGGGACATAGCGACGGCAGCGCCGGCGTAGTCAACCCCGTGAGCCCTCGCTCCCAGCAGGGCACAGCGGTGCAAGACCTCCCCCCGCCCGCACCCCACGTCCAGCACGCGCATCCCCCGCTTGATGCCTGCCACGGTGAAGGCTGCTCTCAGTCGGCGCGAGAGCTCCCTTCCTTCGCTGGCGGTGAACTCCTCATGTCCCTCGCAAGCTGAGAGGAAATAGGATTGGTCATAGAGGTCCGAAGGGACCGGCTGGGTTTCTCGCTTATTCCTCAATCTCACTCCTGCCCGTTTCGTCAGGCGGTGGAATTATAACTTGCCGAGCAAGACGCGTCAAGCGTTTCGCGCTGTAAGCGACGGCGGCGCGCAGCAAGTGGATCTCCTCGACCCCCAGCAGGATTGCCAGCAGTCCATAGACCATCATCCCGACGCTTCCGGCTCCGACTGTCACCAGGAGTTCCCCCGCCAGACCTGGCAGGGCCGCTGCGATGAATGTTCGCATCGCACCCCAGGTCACAACCGCCATCACGAGCGAGGCAAAGGTGGCCTTCAATGTGAGCGGCCAGATGGCGTGGTCTCCCAGGCCAACTAGCCGCCGTCGGGTCAGTACCACCATCATCGCGGCGTGAGCGGCCCATTTGAGGGAGTTGACCAAGATCAGGAGCGGCAGGTTCAACGCTCCCAGCCAGGCGAGTGTGAGTGTGGTGATGGCATAGAGGACTGTCGTTGCTGCTCCAACCAGGGCGGGGGTCAGTGTCTCCTTGCGGGCGTAGAATGCGAAGATGAGAAGCCAGTCGACAGCGGCGAAGATCAGTCCGACGAGATGATAGCGGAGTGCTTCTGCCACCGCCACCGTGTCGGCTGGGGTGAAGTCGCCGTGCTCGAAGATGAGGGCGACCAAGGGGTTGGCCAGTACGAACAGGCCGAAAGTGGCTGGGATGACGAGGGTGAGGACCAGCCGCAGTCCCTGGGCTAGCGTGGCCTGGAAGGGGCCGGTTTGCTCAGCGCTGGCCTGCTGCGAGAGAGTAGGAAGCGTGGCGATGGAGACGGCGGTGGCGACCAGTCCAAGCGGAAACTGGATGATCTGCGCGGCGTATTCCATCCACGATATCGCGGAATCACCGAGGTGGGAGGCCAGGTTGTAGCTCAGAACCTCTGCCAGTACCTTGTCCACGGCCAACCCGACCAGGATAGGCAAGTAGAGACGCCCGATGCGACGCAGGGCCGGGTGACGGAGGTCGGCCGCGAGAGGGAACCGGGCGCTGCGCAGGCCGGGAATTTGGAGTACTACTTGGAGCATCGCACCTACTACCAGCCCGATGGCCATGCTGTGCACGCCCCAATGACGCGCCAGGGTCAGTGCCACTGCCACCATGGCCGCGTTAAAGATGGCGGCGGTGAAGGCGGGGAAGGTGAACCGTTTGAGGGCGTAGAGAGCACCGGTCAGAATGCCCGCCAGGTTGAGGAAGAGAATCGCTGGCAGTACGAGGCGCAGTAGTTCCGTCGCCAGGGATTGGGCAGGGGGCGATAGGCCTCCTGCCATCAGGAAGATTGCCTGAGGGGCGAGGAGCTCCCCCACCAGGAGAAGACCACACACCACCAGGGCAGCCACACGAACCAGGACGCTGAGCAAATCCCACAGTTCCGCCCGTCGACCTGGGGCGGCGTACTCCGATAGGACGGGAACGAGCGCCGAACTGACCATGCCCCCCACCAAGAGATCATAGAGCGTGATGGGGACGCGGACTGCCGCGTCTAGAGCGCTCACGTGGGGGCCAGCACCGAAGAGGTTGGATTTGACGACCACACGGACGAGCCCCATCACCCGGCTGGTAATGTTCCCCAGGGCGATGATACCGGCGGCCTGAGTCACCCGCACCCGCTCGCTGTGTATGGGATTCTGAGGTCTTCCTTCCATAAGGTGCCTTTGATCTCGGACGCCTGGTCTATCGGCGCAGGTCTAGCTGGGGTCTTGCTCCTCCAGAAGCCGCTCTACTGTATTGAGAACCTCCTGTATGCCCAATTCTGTGGTGTCCACCACCACGGCACCTCGCGGAACACAGAGCGGGGCGATCTCCCGACTGCTGTCGATCATGTCGCGCCTCCGCATCAACGTCAGCACTTTGCGGTACTCCACTTTCTCGCCGCGCTCCTGCAGCTCTCGCCACCGTCGACGCGCCCGTTCCTCGACTGTGGCGTCCAGATAGATCTTCAGGTCGGCGGTCGGGAGGACCACGGACCCGATGTCCCGCCCCACCATCACGATCCTGCCGCCGGCGGCAATCCGTCGCTGCTGGCGTACCAATGCCCTGCGCACTCCCCGGTAGGCTGAGACGCGGGAGACGTGGGCGTTCACCTCCGGGCGGCGAATGGCCCAGGTAACGTCTTCCTCGTCGGCCAGGACGGTGTACTGGCGCCCGTCTCTGACTGTTGGCGGAACGACGTCAATATGCAGCTGCTCCGCCAGGGTTGTGACCGCCTTCTCATCCTTCAGAGAGATCTCCCTCTGAAGGGCAATCCAGGTCACCGCCCGATACATCACTCCGGTGTCGAAGTAGAGGTAACCCAGCCGTTGGGCCAGCAACTCTCCGATGGTGCTCTTTCCGGAGGCGGCTGGCCCGTCTATGGTGATGGTGGAAGGTCTCAAGCTCTGTCTCGCTCCTCGTAATCGCTCATGTATCCGACTGTGGTCTCATGGCTCCCAGGTCACCTCTCTGGTAGTTCTGGGTGACGCGGCGGGAGCCATTGGGATTGCGTTCGCGGCCTTCTGCAATCGCTTTTGCGCAAACAGCGCGCTTACAGCTTGAGGTATTATAACGCAATAGAAGTAAGTGGACAAAGATGCCTGTGACGGCTTCGCTCGTTGGATACCACTCTCGAAAGAGGGAGACAGACCACGGTCGATACGGAGGTGCACCGAGGGTAGGGGCACTTCAGAATGCCAGGACAAAGGCTAGATCGTTGACGTTTGTGCCAGTGGGGCCGGTTTGGATAAGGGCGTCCAGAGCGGCGAAGAAGTGATAGGCGTCATTGCGAGCGAGATGATCGGCTGGGTCCAGACCCCGAGCCCGGGCGCGGGCCACCGTCTCCCCTGTGGCGATGGCCCCGGCTGCGTCGCTGGGGCCATCGGTACCGTCGGTGGCCAGGGTCAATACCATGACGTCTTCCCACCCGTCCAGCGAGATCGCTGCCGCGAGTGCGACCTCCTGGTTGCGGCCGCCCCTACCCGGGCCCCGTACGGTCACGGTGGTTTCGCCGCCAAGAACCATGCAGGCTGGCAGGGGGAGGGGGCAAGCGTAATGGGCCTCCTCTTTCGCCAGAGCTGCCAGAACTTGACCGACCTCACGGGCTGCGCCCTCCAGGTAGGTGGTAAGCAGGAGGGCGTTGATGCCCAGGGCTTGAGCTCGCTCCACCGCTGCCTGAGCTGCGGTCCGATTGTCGCCCACGATCACGTGGTGAACCTGCTCGAAGAGAGAGCTGCCCGGCTTGGGTGTCTCTGCTACTTCCCCGCGCCGGCCTTGCTCCAAGTAGTGGAGCAGGGACCGGGGGGTGCTCGCCAGCAGGTCGTATCGCTGCAGCACCCCATAGGCATCGGCGAAGGTGGTGGGATCGGGTGCACAGGGCCCGGAGCCGATGGCATCCAGCGGGTTGCCCACCACGTCGGAGAGCACGAGCACGGCTGCCCGTGCTCCGCTGCGGACGATTCGCCGAGCCAGTTCTCCCCCTTTGACCCGGGAGAGGTGCTTACGGACAGCGTTCACTTCCCGGATGGTCGCTCCGCTGCGCAGGAGAGCTTCGGTCAGCTGTTGCACATCTTCCAGCGCCACCCCTGGCACGGGCTGTACAAGAAGCGCCGACGCTCCGCCGGATATGAGTACCAGGACCAGGTCTTGCTTCGTGAGCTTCTCCAGAAGGTCCAGAACGCGGCGGGTGCCTTTCAGGCCTGCCTCGTCGGGGAGGGGGTGACCGGCCGGGTGGATATGTATCCGCGTTGGGGGTTCTTGAGGTTCGTAACCGCGGCGCACGTTGACCCAGCCGTTGGCGACACGGTTGCCCAGCGAGGCTTCCACTGCCGCTGCCATCCCCGCGCTGGCTTTCCCTGCCCCCACCACCACGACCCGATCCACTGCTTCCAGATCATAGGCGCGGTCCCCCACCCACAGCGCCTTCCCTTCCAGCCGCAGGTGACGGGCCACCACTCGAGCCGGATCCACAGCTTCCAGAGCGGCATGCACAAGGTCCATCGCCAACGAGCGACGCCATCCGCGGTCCCTCCAGTTGGCCTTCTCAGCCTCTTCTGTGGGTAGAGCTTTCATTCCCTGGGTCTCATTCTCGATGCTGCTTCTACCTTTCGATCAGACAGAATATGAGAACAGGGGCGCGCTTTCGGCGCCCCTGTCTACCTCCACCTGCAGCCGGCAATCCTGCTGGATGCTGCCCTCACCGG
>JASFWK010000166.1:0-4042 GCA_050049355.1 Anaerolineae bacterium
CACGCGGAGACGCCGTGGAAGAATCTCGAACTCCAACCGGTCCGCATCCAGGCAGAGAGTCTCCCCATCGGCATGGGCTATCTGGGTTCCCTCCTGCACAGTCACCCGGACGCGGCGAGATCGAGCCATCATGATCCGAGGCCGACTCACGTGGCTGCCACGCATAAAGCTAGGGATGAAGGAGAGCATTTGGAGTTGATTCATTCTGCCGGCGATACACAGGTCGAAGAGGCCGTCATTGGGGGCTGACTGGGGGGCCATCAGGAAACCACCCCCCATCCGTCGGCCGTTCATGACGGAGACCATCAGTGTCGGCTGCTCCACCGTTCGGCCGTCCAGCTCGATGGAGGTAAGCGGGGCACGATAGTAGAACAAGAGAGTGCGTAGGACCGCCACGAGGTAAAGCGCAAAGCCGCGCAGCCGGTTGAGGCGAGAGGCTTGCACACTGACCGCAGCGTCGAAGCCAACGCCGACCCCGTTGCCGAAGTAGCGGAAACCCATGGCGTGGCCCACATCTATGGGGCGGGTGCGCCCTCTGGCCAGCGCCGCACAGCCGGCCTCCAAATCCAGGGGAATGCCCGCGCCGTAGGCGAAGTCGTTACCAGTGCCTAAGCACAGCACGCCCATCGCGGCATCCCCTTCCCCCGCCTCCTGGGCCTGCATCAATCCGTTGAGCACCTCGTTGGAGGTGCCGTCACCGCCTACAGCGACGACGACCTGGCGGCCGCCGGCAGCCGCCTGTTGAGCCAGTTCAGCTGCGTGCCAGGGTCGCTCGGTCTGGACCATATCGAACGACAGACCATGATCCCTGAGCATACGTTGGAGACGAGGAATAACTCGCTCAGCCAGTCCACGGCCAGCAGTCGGATTGACGATGAGAAGATGGGTCTCCACGGCTGCTCATACCTCCGGAAGTAAGGTCTATCCAGGGGACAGGGCGCACGGCCAGGAACGTGTGCGATACCCTCGTGCATCCCTTGTCAAAGAGATGTAACACCAAAGAGCCAGAAGGGATGCTGTGCTGAGTGAGGTTGGACACTCTGTCATCTTGAGCCGGCGGCGCAAACACCCCTATGGGTGTGTCTCCACACCGGTCTGCTGAGCTCGGCGGCTCTGGATCGACACCGGCACGATCCGGCGAGGTCACCTCGCGCCGGAACAGGAATAAGCATTACCGAGCCGAGCGTATGAAAGTGAAGAAGCTCGGCTCATTGGAGGTTGCCACTCAGGCTAAGGCTCAGAGATTTCGGCGAGCGTCGGTCGAGTAGGACTCGAGGATCGCGAAAGCCCGCATCGAGACCACGCCAGCCGCCCGCTGGTCTCGACGCCGTGCTGAGTAGCCCGGCGCAGCCGGGCGTACCGAAGCATACACCCCTCGACACCCTCAGGGCGACGCTCGACCGGCGCAGGATTAGTGAGCACCAGCACTTGATCACTGAGATTCTGATTCGCTGAAAGCTGCTCTCTACGCCTGCCTGTGAGGAGTTTGCGCATCAAAATCCGTATGATCAAGTACACTAGCCTGTAGTAGGCGCCTCAGCGCCGTCCAAGCGCGCACGACAAACCCAGCACATGATCTGTTTGGTGCATTGTCATTTGGCCGGAATTCCAGAAAGCTATGCACGGATCAGTAGGTACAGCAGCGGATCGCTTTTGGATCAAGGAGCTGACCATACGTCCCCCGCGTGTCCGATGCGGGGAATTGGTGGTATAATCCGTACGATATGGATCGGGAGGATTTCGAGGGTCTCGTGACCGAAGCTCTGGACGATCTACCCGACACATTCCGGAAGCGACTGGACAACGTCGCAATCGTGATCGAGGAGTGGCCGGACCGGGAGACGATGCAACGGGCAGGGGCAGCTCATCCGGCGCAGCTCCTGGGCCACTACCACGGCATTCCACTCATCCGGAGGACCCACGACTACGGCTTAGTGCTCCCCGATAAGATCAGCATCTACCGACAGCCCATATTGGTCCGCTGCCGCACGCGCACAGAGGTCCGCGCGATGATTCGCCGCGTCCTCCTTCACGAAGTGGCCCATCACCTTGGCATAGATGAGGACCGCCTGCGGGAGATCGGAGCCTCCTGAGCGGGTACACATCCAGCGAACCCTGGCTTCGTTCGCTCCAGAGAAGATCATTGGATCCGGCGCGAGTCCCAGTCTGCCACCTTTCACGTCCCCCGCCCAAGGTCCGGAGTCACGTCGGCAAAACTCTCGACATACTCCAAAGACTGGTGCCGGAAGTAAGTGTTGTACAGCTCAGCATAGTGGCCGCCCTCAGCCATCAACCCGTCGTGAGTGCCCTCCTCAATGATACGACCGTGGTCAAGGACGATGATCCGATCCGCGTTCTTGACGGTGGATAGCCGGTGAGCGATGACGATGGCGGTCCTATCCCGCATGATGGTCTCCAGCCCCTCCTGGATCTGGGTCTCCGTAAAGGGATCCACGCTAGCGGTCGCCTCATCCAGGATGAAGATGGGCGGATCTTTGAGCAGCACTCGTGCCAGTGCGACCAACTGTCGCTGTCCCATGGAGAGATTGCCCCCGCGCTCGCCCACATCGGTCTCCAGCTCGTCCGGCAGGACTGTCAGCCAGTCCCCGCTGCCGACCCGCATGGCCGCTTGGCGCACCTCCTCGTCGGTCGCCCCAGGTAGGCCGTAACGAATGTTATCCGCTACCGTACCGGAGAAGAGAAACGGCTCCTGTGGAACCATCCCGATACATCGGCGGTACTGGGCCAGATCTAAACGACGGATCTCCCTACCGTCGACCAGAAGCTCTCCCTGCTGGAACTCGTAGAAGCGGGCGATCAAACGGGCAATACTGCTCTTGCCTGCGCCGGTGTGCCCTACTAGCGCCAGTGTCTCTTTTGGACGGATCTGGAGAGTGAAGTCGGCCAGGACGGTCTCCTCGCCAGTGTAGGTAAACGTAAGATTGCGAAACTCCATCCGGCCCGCCAGTCCCTCCACCGGTTCGTCCGCCACCTGAACCACCTCCGATTCGGCATCAATCAGGGCAAATACCCGCTCAGCGGCGGACAGTCCGTCCTGGAATTGGCTCCAGAAGGAGGCGATGTTGATCAGCGGCCACCAGTAGAACCCCACCGCCTGCATGAACAGGTACCAATTGCCAGGGCTCACAGCGGGAGTGCGGGTAGTCAGCCCGCCGGCATAGATCAGCACCGCGATGCCCAGGCCAGAGGAAATTCCCATAATGGGGAAGATCGTATTGAGCGTCAGGCCACGCCGCAGCCCTACATGGTACGACTGCTCATTGTTGGTATGGAAGTCAGAGTAGATGGCAGGCTCCTGCCGGAAGCTCTTGGCCACGATGATGCCGCTGATAGACTCTTGGATCTGGGCATTGATCTTGGCCGTTACTCGACGGGCGCGCTGGGTAACCCTCCGCGCAATGCGGCGGAAGCTGAGCGCGATGGCGACCGCGATCGGAGTCATTCCCAGCAGCAGCAAAGTCAACCAGATGTTGATGTTGAAAAGCCAAGTAGAGAGAATGAGAACCAGCAGCATCTGGCTGAGCAAGTTCATAGTCAAGCTGACGACCTGAGAGAAGTCCTGTGTATCCGACGTCACACGGCTGACGATCTTGCCGGAGGGATACTCATCGAAGAATGAAAGATCGTGACGGACGGTCGCGCCAAAGACATCTTCCCGCAGCTGGAGCACGACTTCCCCAATGACACGAGCCGAGATCAGCTGCCGCACATAGTTGAACGCCCAAGCTGCCGCTCCTAGCAAGAGCACCCCCGCCGACAGCAGCAGCATCCTGTCAAGAGATGAATCCTCTTCCACGATGTCGATCGCAGCGGAGATGAGGATCGGTCCACCGCTCCCGGCCGCTGAGTTCAGCGCGATCATCACGGCGACCAGGAGCATCTGCCGGGCATGGGGCCGGAAGTACCGGATAGTCCGGGCAAGCAGTTCCCTATCACTATAGTTTCGATCGTAGGCCTCGGTATCAAGGCCGTCTAGGACAAATCCCATAGTTCCCTCACCAATAGGCGGAAGCTGGAAAGC
>JASFWK010000167.1:0-4031 GCA_050049355.1 Anaerolineae bacterium
GGCGGGCGCGTGCTGGTGGAGAGTCAGGTGGGTGTGGGGAGTGCCTTCACCGTAGTTTTGCCTGTCTGCGAGCAGAAGGGCGAGGAGTCGTCGACCGTGCAGCTGTCAGGCGGGGAGGAATCTTAAGAAGCCCAAGTTCCTATTGACATCGGCCTATTTTGGATGTATAATGACTTACGGTCAGTAAGTGACTGTGAGTTAGTAAGACAGGCTGGTGGCCTTGGGGACGCGAGCGCGACGCGAGCGGGAAAAAGAGGAACGCAGGCAGTCCATCCTGCGGGCCGCTCGGGAGGCTTTCTTTGAGGAAGGCTTCCACAGGGCCACTGTGGATAACGTGGCTGAGCGAGCCGAAGTCAGCAAGGGGACTGTATATCTTTACTTCGACAGCAAGGAGACACTCCTTGCTGCTTTGCTTTTGGAGGGGCTGGAGGCGCTGATCCAGAGTCTTGAGGAGGCGTACGCGCGCGATCGTGAACTGGCTGCTGAGGAGCGGCTGCGGCGGTTGGGGTGGGCCTACCTCCAGTTCTTCCAACGAGAGCCCCGGTATTTCCGATTGCTTATGGCGATGGACCGAGGTCGGTTTCGGGACTCAGTTACGTCTGCGGTCTACGAGGAGGTACTTGAGGCCAGCGTGGAGGGATTGAACTGGGCGGTGCAGGCCATTGAGCAAGGAGTCGGAGAGGGATCATTTGAGTGTCGTGACGCGCGACAGGCAGCCGCTACGCTTTGGGCTAGTCTGAATGGTGTGCTGGAGTTGATGTCCCACCCCTTGCGGCGAGAGATGGTGGGCGTGGAAACGGATGTACTCTATCGTACTGCTATGGAGACGGTCATTCGAGGGCTGCGGTGCTAGCAGACAGTCTCCCGGTGATCGGAAGAGCCGGTAAGGAGGTGTAAGGTGAGAGAGGTTGTGATCGTCAGTCCTGTGCGCACACCGGTGGGATCTCACGGGGGTGCACTGCGCAGAAAGCGGGCCCAGGATCTGGCCGAGACCGTCTTCCGTGCGGTTTTCGAACGGACAGGCCTGGACCCGGCGGTTCTGGACGAGGTGATTCTTGGTAACATCGGACAGCCTTCGGACGCGGCCAACATCGGCCGAGTAGCGGCGTTGATGGCGGGGGTTCCCAAGGAGGTGCCCGCCTTCACCGTCCAACGCAACTGCGCCTCTGGCATGCAGTCTGTGACGTCCGCCTTCCAAGCCATCCAGGCGGGAGATGGAGAGATCTACCTCTGCGGCGGAACGGAGAGCATGAGTAACATTCCCTACATTCTCAAGAAAGCTCGGTGGGGGCTCAAGCTTCGCCACGGTGAGCTGACTGATGCTCTGTGGGAGGGCCTCACCGATCCCATCTGTAATCAGATCATGGGCCGCACCGCCGAGAACTTAGCAGAGAAGTACGGGATCTCGCGTGAGGAGCAGGACAAGTACGCGGTCCAGTCTCACAAGAAGGCCTTTATGGCCCAGCGGATGGGGAAGTTCGATGACGAAATCATCCCTGTCGAGATCGTCAAAAGGGTGGCGGGTCGAGAGGTGGCGAGGGAGAAGATCATTCAGGATGAGACCATCAATCCTGGTTTGACGGTGCAGAAGGCGGCCCTCTACCCGACCGTTTTTAAGGAGAATGGCACGGTCACCCCGGCCAACGCCTGTCCCATTTCTGACGGCGCTGCTGCCCTGATCGTCTGCACGGCGGAGAAGGCGCAGGAGCTGGACCTCCAGCCCACTGCGCGCATTCTCGGTTATGCCTACGCTGGGGTGGATCCGGCCTACATGGGCATCGGCCCCGCCTACGCCATGCCCAAAGTGCTGGAGCAGGCCGGACTCAGCATGGACGAGATTGGCCTGGTCGAGTTGAACGAAGCCTTCGCCGCGCAGGTGCTGGCTGTGGGCAAGCAGATGGAGACCGACGGACACAGCTGGGACTGGGAGAAGGTCAATGTAAACGGTGGCGCGATTGCGCTTGGTCATCCGGTGGGCTGCACCGCTGCCAAGCTGATCGCCACGCTGACCCACGAGATGCAGCGGCAGGAGATCCGCTACGGCATGGACACGATGTGCGTCGGCGGCGGGCAGGGTGGTTGCCTGATTCTGGAACGAATTCCGATGTAGGCGCGCTTTCAGCGCTGTCGCAGCGCGTGGTGTGGCGTGGAACGCGCGCGCACGAGTGGCTCTTAGGAGGAAGTGAAATGTATATCTTCAAAGCCGCAGTAGTCGGCGCAGGGACGATGGGCGGCGAGATCGCCCAGGTCATCACCTACTCCGGCCTGCCGGTGGTGATGAAGGACATCGACCAGGAGATGCTCGACAGCGGAATGGAGAAGATCCGTTCCATCTACCAACGGCGGGTGGATAAGGGCAAGATGAGCCAGAGCGAGATGCAGTCCAAGCTGGACCTGGTCACGCCGACTTTGACCTATGATGAGTTTGAGGACGTGGACATCGTCATTGAGGCAGTGCCCGAAAAGATGGGGATCAAACAGGCTGTGCTCAGGGAATTGGAGGAGGTCTGCCCCGAGCAGACGATCTTCGCCAGCAATACGTCGGCGCTCTCGATCTCCGAGATGGGCGCGGCAACGGATAAGCCCCACAAGATGATCGGCATGCATTTCTTCAACCCCGCCCACGTGATGAAGCTGGTTGAGGTCATCCCTGGCCTCGATACCAGTCGGGAGACGGTGGACGATGTGGTGATGTTCGCCGAGAGCCTGCGCAAGATTCCGGTGGTAGTTCAGGAGTGTCCCGGCTTCTTGGTCAACCGACTCCTGATGCCCTATCTCAATGAGGCCACCAAGGCGCTAGAGGAGGGCTCGGCCACGGCCACGGAGATTGACCAGGCTGTGGCGGGGTGGGGGATGCCGATGGGGCCCTTCACTCTGATGGACATGCTCGGGCTTGACGTCTGCGCCCACGTTGGTGCCTACCTCTACTCCGAATACGGCGAACGGATGAGTCCGGCTCCCCTGTTTGAGAAGCTGGCCGAGGCCGGAAGGCTGGGGGAGAAATCCGGTGCCGGTTTCTACGACCATCCGGGAGGCGAGTCGGACGAGGTCAAGGACATGATCGAAGAGCTCCAGGAGTCCGGCGCTGTGCCCGTCGGAACGGATTTCAGTGTGGAACGGGTGATGTATCCGCTGATCAATGAGGCCGCTCTCTGCGTCCAGGAGAAGATCGCCAGCATCACTGATATCGACATGGCAATGGTCGCTGGCACGGGGATGACGTACGCGGGCGAGCGAGTCGGCCCCTTGGTGATCGCTGATAAGATCGGCCTGGACGTGGTGGTGGAGAAGCTGGAGGAGCTGGAGGAGGAACTGGGCCCCCGGTTCCGTCCCGCTCGGCCGCTCAAACTGCGGGTCCGTGCCAAGCATCTGGGCGAGAAGGCCGGGAAGGGATTCCACGAGCATACGTAAACCGGGGCGCGGGGTTCGATACTCAGCAGGTTCTGAATGCGGCACGTGCGGGTCGCGAATTGCGAGTTATGAAAGGAGTGCATAATGGGAGAGTGGCAATACGTGCGAACCGAGGTTGAGGACCGCATCGCGGTGCTCACGATTGACCATCCGCCGGTCAACTCCTTCAACAAGCAGGTGGTGACCGAACTGGGCGAAGCGGTTGATGAACTGCTTGCGGGCGACGAGGCCAAGGCGATTATCATCACAGGTGGTGGAACCAACGCCTTCGTCGCCGGGGCAGACATACCGGAGATCAAGGGCCTGTTGGACAAGCCCGAGGAAGGGTACACCGCTGCCCGGCAGTTCATTGAGCGGGGACAAGAGACCTTTCTCAGAATTGAGCGGGCCACCAAGCCGATCATCGCGGCCATCAACGGCTTCTGCTTGGGGGGTGGATTGGAGTTGGCGATGTCTTGCCACATACGGATATGCGCCGACCGCGCCCGTCTTGGCCAGCCGGAGATCAACTTGGGGATCATCCCGGGCTGGGGCGGCACGCAGAGACTAGCCCGCATCGCGGGCAAGGGGAAGGCACTGGAGCTGATCCTCACCGGCGATATGATCACCGCTCAGGAAGC
>JASFWK010000064.1:0-10719 GCA_050049355.1 Anaerolineae bacterium
CCCGCATGGTGGGAGCGGCCCAGTGGACGCTGGGTCTTACCGGCACCATCTACGGTGGTAAGGCCAGCGACATCTACTGGCTGCTCTACCGGCTGGGCATCAAGGACGTACGGCAGGTCTTCTCCTACCGCAGTTCGCGCAAATGGGTGCAGCGGTACGGAGTGCTCGAGGAGCGGACGTACGGCTCCAAGGGCACCTCCGAGGACTACGGAGCCTTCAACGCCACGCGGCGCACCCGCAGACGGGTCACGGAGAAGCCGGGCGTCAGCCCGGGTATCCTCCGCTACCTGATCGACAACACGGTGTTCCTCGCGCTCAAGGACCTGGGCATCGGCCTGCCTCCCTACAAGGAGGAGCTGGCCGTGGTCCAGCCGTCCAAAGAGCAGTGGGAGCAGTACCACAAGATGAGCGAACACCTCAAGGCGATGGCGCGCAGCGATACGCGCTACCTATCTACCTGGCTCCAGTGGAGCCTGGGTCGTCCCAACAGCGCCTTCCGCGACGAAGAGGTCGTCAAGATGTGGCGCGAGGACGGCGAGGTGGTGAGGCGCGAGCTGTTGGCTCGGTTACCGACCGTCGTGGGGGAGGAGGAGCTTCTTCCCAAAGAGCGATGGCTGACCGACTACGCCCGTGCCGAGGTGGAGGCCGGGCGGAAGGTCCTGGTGTACTGTCGTCAGACGGGCACACGGGATATCCAGCCCCGGCTGAAGCGCGTGCTGGAGGAGGCCGGGCTGCGAGCGGAGATCCTCAGCTCCGGTGTGGGAACGCGGGAGCGCGAGAAGTGGGTGCGCGTCAACGCGCCCCGCGTCCACGTGCTGATCGTAAACCCACGCCTGGTTGAGACCGGTCTCGACCTGGTGCAGTTTGCCACCGTCGTGTTCTACGAGATCAACTACTCGTTGTTCACGATGTGGCAGGCGATGCGCCGGGTCTGGAGACTGGGGCAGACGCAGCCGGTGAAGGTGGTCTTCGCCGCCTACGATGGCACGATGGAGGCGGATGCCCTGGCTCTAATGGGCCAGAAGATGGGTGCCGCGCAGCTCCTCTACGGAGACGAGGTCGGCGGCGCTCTGGTGCCCGAGGACACCGGTGACTTCCTGACCCAGCTGGCGCGGACGGTCCTGGAGGGCAAGGAGCTGCCTGATCTACAGGCACTATTTGCCGAGGCCCGGCCCACAACTGCGTCGGCCATGGGGAACCCCACGGCGAGGAGCCCACGTCTGCGCTTCAGCGTGGAGCTGCGGGAGCTGTGGTTGGAGGAGCTTGGCAGCGGAGGATCCCGGCGCCGCAGCGTGCCGGACGCTCAGATGTCGCTCTTCGCCCCGGCGTAGAACCGACGAAGAACCACGAGCCCCCGGCCACTATGGGCGGGGGCTTTCTTTTCCTCGAAGGACGGCTATTGGAATGGGCGGCCTGCGATGACGTTGGGATCTGCGAAGCAGCGGGCCTCGCCAGGATCGCGTATGGGCTTCTTCGCACGTCAGGGGAGTGAAATCGGGCACGCTGAGCGGCTGCGCCAGGAGTGCGGCAATAGTGTCGTCGTCCTCCTGCGTCGCTTCCTCCTCCAATAGCAGGATGACTCTTACGTTGTCCGTGAAGCGCTTGCGATGTACCTCTGGTACCTCGATCATGCCGTCTCTGATCTTGGTCGCAAGCTCCACGGCATACACCACTCGCCTTTCCTTCATGTGGGGCGCTTATCGTTCCTCGGGCAGCGGTATCATGCGGATACGATCATCTTCGACGACGGCAAAGTGCCCTGCCCAGTCAGTTCGACTTTCCAGGGCCGTCACGGCAACCCGGACCACGTGTGAAGGCGACGGCGCGGAGATCCGAAAAAGGACGATTCCGCCCAAAGCGGGAAGCTCTGAGCGGAAGGCCAGCTCACCGAAATCCTTATCGAAGGTGATGAGGACGCGGCCTTCGGCCTGGGCGCGGTCTAGGACATCCGTATCCGTGCTGCCCGGCGCGTCGGAGCGTACCCATGCGATGTCGTGCCCTCTTTCCCGGAGGGCAACTACCATATCTCCAGGGACGTTCTCGTCTGCCAGGATGTGCACGGCATCACGCCCCAGATACTGCCAGGGGATAGACCTTCTCCATCTTCAAGGAGTTGCTGGCGTAGAGCAGGCAGGCCCGGATGTCATCTTGTGTCAGGCCGGGGTAGTTGCGCAGGATTTCCTCTTCTGTCCACCCCTGTGCCAAGAGGTCAATGATGAACTCGACGGCCAGGCGCGTACCCTTCACAATCGGCTTCCCTGCCAAGACTTGCGGATCGACGACAATGCGATCTTTCCAATTCATCGCGCACCTCCCTGTTGTGGGGAAATTGTACACTATCTCAGGTCTCCGTCAACTCGCGTCTGTCTGGAGGAGGCACTAGGCCAGGGTCAAGGAGGCTGTCGGGATCGGGTAGAGATAGCGGGTGTAGGAGGAGACGCGCGACGTGCCCTCGCGGACGGTTCTGGTACCGGCTCTCTCGGAGATAACCGTGCTACCGCGAACGTCGCGGGGGTCGGACTTGAATCGGCGACCTTCAGGTTATGAACCCGATGGCGTCCTTGCCCCGGGTTGCTTGTGTTCGGGGCTGATAACCGGCGTCAATCGCCCTTGCCCAGTTGCTCTAGCTTCCTCCGCAAGTCCTGGATGTGTGGGTGATTCAGCGGTAATTGGGAGTTCTCCAAAATGCGCAGCGCCCGCTCGTAACTGGCCCGCGCTCCCGCATAGTCGGCGATCATATCCAGGGGAGGGGCAGCCCACGGCAGGGCGAAGGACTCGAGCTCGATCCCGCGCCGACGGGTGTCGAGCTCGCGGATGTTCCCGACGAAGGCGGCCGATATGAGACCGCCGGATGTGGTGACATGGATTGTGGATCGGGTCAAAGAACCTCACAAGTTAGGATAGCTGTGACAACTGGTCCTCAATCTGCCGCAACACCTCAACGGTCGTCATCCAGGCAGCCTCGAAATCCGCGGCGCGCGCATCACGAACGAGGTAGCTGAGGCGCCGATTCCAGTCCTCCTCAAAGCCAGAGCGTCGAGCCGCGACCTTCTGAACATCCAGCATCGCCATATCCAGACCCCTGGCCTCGAACTTGGCGGGCAACAGCGGGATCACATCGGCAAGCGCTACGCCAGCCTGCACCAAACGATGGACATCGTAGAGATCACGGGAGATAGCAAAGCGCCGCTGCCCACCGACGGCGCGGATCTTCTCGGCCAATATCTCGGTCAACGCGTAGCAGGTAACGTTCGGCTGAGCAAGCGACGTCTCATCGGAATACGGGTGAATGAGAGGCCGCTCCACGGAAGGTAGCAGCACCTCCTCGTCGCGCGTGACGTCCATCCGGATCGCACGCGGGTTTCCACCCCACTCCAGCGGGCCTCGATAGTAGACGCGCACCTGGTACGTCTCACTCCCATACTCATCGCGGACAGTCTCAAGCCGCGGGGGCGAGGCTCGATAGTGGGGACCACCTGCTTCCGTGGACCAGTGAGTGGCCCGCTCCACCCAGTCGAGCAGTTGCTCTGCGGCAAGCCAGGTCGTGGCGGTGAAATCCAGGTCCTCAGAGAAGCGGTAGTCGCCGAAGTAACACTTGCGCAGGCAGGTGCCCCCTTTGAAATAGAGCGACTCCGTGCCTTCGTTCGCTCCGTAGAATGCAGCGATGAACCAACCGAGACTGTAGTCGAGATCCAGTACCATAGGGTCGGTGCCGGAACGCGCCGCCAGACGCCGTAGTTCTGCTTCGTCGATCACGGGTTGCTCTCCCCACATCGCCACGTTTCGTCCGCGTTGACACGCAGTCGCCAGCGGGTCACAATGCGTCCTGCGTCGGCATCCTGCCCAGGCTCAAGGGCGACGATGCCGGAGGAAAGCGAGCGACGCCAGCGAGCCAGTAGCTCCTCTCGGTCAGAAAAGGGTAGCTCCAAGTTTTCCACCAGGTAGCCGATGCGCTTCAAAGGACTGCCCGTGGGCCAACGATGCAGATAGTCGTCGAGCCTCTGCCAATCAAGGTCGTTCCAGGCCGCGCGCAGGGCCTGGGCCAGTTGAGCGATGCCGCCGCTCAGGTCGGGACGGTCAGCAGCGTCCACGAGCGTCTTCTCCCGATTGGTGACGTAGATCGGTTGGGCGTCCAGCGCCCGCTCGGCCATGCCGAAGAACTTGGATTCGACAACGGTGACGAAGCGGTAAGTAACGCCCAAGACTACCTTTTCCCGCTGGTGTTTACGGGACGTGGACTGAACGAAGACAGTGTGGGGAATCTGCTCAGTCATGTGCCAGTAGTGGAGAGCCGACCAGTAGGCGATGGCAGCCGGCTGGATCAGGTGCGGGGCGATCACCAGCGCGCTCTCCGACCAGGCGCGGTCTGGCCCCGCCTCCAGGGGGACAATCATATAGGTGCCGCGTTCCAGGCGGTGCAGCCAACCCCCTTTTTCCAGGCGTCCCAGGACGTTGGTCGTGTAGGCGGCGTTCCCCCAGAACTCCCGTGCCTGCTCGACGGTGAAGACCCTCTTGCCCTGCGAGGCGAAGGTGATGAGGAACTTCGCTTCTTGGGGGCCGAGGCCGGTTACATTTTGTGACACGAAACACACTCCCAAAGATTAGTTTCGTGACGCATAGTATATCACATTCTCGCTGCGGGAAAAGTCAACCTCCCGTGATTCCAGGCGGCCCGACCAGCCCGCCGGAGGCGGTGATGTGCGTTATGGATTGGGCATAGAGTCTCAGTTTGTGCTGCAATCATCATTGGGCTGCGGCCACCGCCATCAAGTTTCCCGACAAATGTAGTACGCTTTGCCCAAGACGCCCGCCCATTGCTCGATAGATTCACTCTAAACCGTCTAGCCCGCTACGCGCTGATGCACTATGAGGGTGGTCACGTGGAAGTTTTCTCTCAAGAATCGCTAAAGCGCACTCCACATGGTTCTCTCGCTAGATTTCCAGAGCATTATGGACAACACTGAAGCCACCCAGTATCATCATTTGCTCTTGCAGTTTCTTCTTCCAGTGATAAGGATGTCGTTGAACGTTCGAGTAATCCAAAGCGGCGTCAAGGGCCTCACTCAGTTCATCCAGCGTTTCAAAGCACCTGCCCTTGAGGGCCAAGGAGCGCAGCTGTTTCCACCACGGCTCAATCATGTTCAACCAACAAGCATGTTTCCGGATGAACTGGAGCCGGATCTCCGGCCAAGCCGCCAAAGCAAGCCGAGTTTGATGGTTGGTATGGATACTCAGGTTGTCTCCAATGATCAACCAACAATCGGCTGGTAATGCGGTCACGATCTTCTCGATCAACCGGATATAGCTGGCACTGTCACAGCTGGGGCTCAACAAGATAGTCCCTTGTCCAGTGACGGGCTCGAACGCTCCGTGAACCCACAGCTTACCCCGCCGACCATCGTCCTGCTCGAACGTGGCCCGGTTGCGTCCCATGATCCACTCCTCGCCCGGATAGGTCTTGGCGGAAATGGGTCCCATCTTATCAACGCAAACCACCCTCATCTTCGGAAGCGGCGTCACATAGGCCTGGATGATAGATCCCGTTTTTCCACGAACTGTGGGTCGTGTTGCTCCGCCTCGTGGAACCAGCTTTGCTGTCGCCCTCTTCGTCCATCCAGTTCCAAATGGTCCAGTCGGAAAGGTGGACCCCGCGGCGCTGCTTAAGTGCTCTGTGCAGCCGCTCCAGTGTCCGCAACTCAGGGACACCCCAGAGGCGCGGCTTCTGAAGGGCCAAGCTGATCAGCGCACTTCGCACCTCTTGGCTATGCGTCGGCTTCCGCCCTGAACGAGGACGATCGGCTTTTCTAATTATGCGCCCAAATACCTGGTAACGATGTCTTGGCTCATGCACGTCTTTTCGCTCCTTGACCCGCTTGGTCCGGTGTGCTAGCATAGACACGAGAGAAAGCGAATCCGATCCCCCCAGTCTACCCAACCGCGCTGCCATCAGTCCCAGCCTGATCTGGCGTGCTCGTCCTCTGTCCTGGAATCTTGACAACTGCATAAGCCCAACCGATCAACAGATCAACCGTGTAACTGTTGAGAAGTAACTGCCACAGGGGTGCAACTGACTAACTCGACGGCGAGGTTCAGACCTTGCCCTGTCACGTTGCACTCCTGCTTTCGTTTCCAGACTTCAGGGTATCTCGGGCGCTGATCACTCGCATCCGACCAGGCCAGCCAACCAAAGACTCTCGATGCAACCTCCCTCAGACTCCCGTCGTTGCCAGCCGACCGGCGCTGATCGGACGTCGGGGGTTTTCTGTTGTGGAAATATGGCGTATCCTATTGGGACGATACGCTGTCACACATCACTACATAGGAGGTAGCATCAATGAAGACACGGCAAGTCGACAGCTTCCTGCAAGCTCTGCGTCGCAGAGGATGCACACCAGACAGCATAAGGGCCTACCGCTCTCACCTTCAGCCATTGCTGGAGTTCCTCAACGGCAACGGTCCGGAAGGCGCGACACGTACTGACCTCAATGCCTTCGTGGATCACCTCTACCGTTGCACAACTCGATGGGACACCGGTTCGAAGTATCATTCTCCCAGACCCGGTCCTCTATCCAAGGCCACCATCGGTGACTACATTGCGGCGACCAAGAGGTTCTATTCGTGGCTGGTGGAAAGGGACATCCGTGAGGACAACCCGGCTGAACACCTGATTGTACCATCTCGCCCCAAGAAGAAGCCAAAGGCCCTTCGGCCCAAGGATTTCGTTGCAATGCTGGAGGCCTCAGTCCAGTCACGGATCCCGCAGCGTGATCGCGCCGTACTGCTCCTGCTCTACAACACCGGCATTCGCCTCGGTGGATTGGCCTCCCTTGAACTCCGGGACCTTGAGATAGAGCGAGGGCGCATGACTATCCGTGAGAAGGGGGACAAGGAGAGATACGCCTATTTCAACCAAAAAATCACGGGGGCTGCTCTACGGGAGTGGCTGGCTGTTCGCCCCGACGGCAAATCGGAAGCGGTGTTCACCACGGCAACTGGAGAGCCTTTGAAGAAGAGCAGTTTCGTCAGCATGCTGCGTCGTCTGGCGAAACGAGCCGGGATCAAAGGTCCGTTTCGCCCCCATAGCTTCCGACACCGTTTCGCTCTGGAGCAGTTGGATGCGGGTGTCGATGTGGCGGCTGTTGCTCGGATGATGGGCCATTCGTCACCTAAGACGACGCTCACGGCCTATGCTCGCTGGACTGACGCGGACGTCGAACGCAAGGCGCGAGAGAACGACGCTGTCTTGCGCCTCTTTGAGGAGTCATAGCGGGAATTGAAAACAGGAGCTGCTGGTAAGATTGAACAAGCTCCTCCAAGATGACGAGCGGGCACCTCTGGGTGCCCGCTCTGTTCTTGATGGCCAAAGCGTCAGACCAGTAGTTGCGGACCAGAAGGTCGCAGGTTCGAGTCCTGCCGGGGGTACTAGCTATTCGATTCTGCGAGGCGGCGGCAGCCAGGCGCCCTCTGGTCTTGTGAGAGAGAAGATCGGAGGGCGTCTGGCTTCTTGCGTTCTACGTCGGATCCAGCACACTGAGGAACGTGGTCGGGCCGGGAACGGCAGTCTCCCGGGCTATAGAGCGATCATTTCCCCCAGGAAGGCCATATGTGCCAGGAGATCGTGTTCGGCTCCCTCCAGCAACTCTGCTGCCTTTGGCGAACTGGACTCCAGTCGTTCACCACCATGTCCAGTTGCTGGCCAGCCCCCTCGCGGTCGGGTTGAGCAAGGATGATGCGGAGGTGCCAGGACACGATCGGCTTGTGAGGCTATTCGATGGGAGCAATCTCGGTGATGTACAGCGTACCCGGGACAGTGACGTCGGAACTGTAGCTGCTCACCCAGATATCGTACTGGCCCGGCGATGGGTTCTCAAACCCCACCAGAGGGTCCAGGTCGAAGTAGTCGTCGTTACAGCGCCACTGCGCAGCGGCATCGTTGACGATCAAGACAGTATCGCCGGCCCCATCCTCGGCCCGAAAGTAGAAGAAGAGGTTGTTGGCGGCCCCCTCCCAGTTGACTCGAAAATCCGGTGCACTCGTAGCGTATCCAACGCAGTTGTCGCCCAGTTCCAGCGGTTCCACGTCGACACTCCCATCGCTGACAATGCTCACCGTATAGGGGTCAGGCATGAAACCAGCATTCAGGTCCACTTCGCCATAGTTCGGATCCAGCCAGTACTGGAGCTCATCGGGCGCCGCACCCATGCGCTCTTCCGCCAAGGCCAGGAGATCCTCGATCTCTGGCGAAGGCTGTCCGGTGAGGGGCTCGAAGACAGGATCCACCTCGGGGGCAAACAGCACACGGCTCCCTTCCTGGATGGGATAGGTCTTGCCCGTATCCATGACCGTCACAGTCACCTCGCCGCCGTAGACGCTGATCTCTGTGGTCTGTTCCTCCGGATCGGTGGTGACCTCCATAACCACGTAGTCCGGGTCGATGTACTCGCCGCCAGAGATAATGGCACTGATGTTGCCCACCGTCTTGTACCAGTAGATGGCCATGGTCCCGGCGATCAACTCCAGAGGACTGCCGAAGCTATCGGGCAATTGTATCTCGGTGTCGGGCTGCATGGTGATCTCCCCCTCGTCATCGGGCAGCAGGACGATCGCCCCATCGTCTAGAAATGTACCCACCCCATACCCCCAGTCGGCATAGCCATAACCCACCTGCTCCTGCCAGGAGGCGACAGGCTGCAGGCAGACCTGTGAAGGTTGTGGGTATACCTCAAAGGGGCCAGCAGCAAGCGCCGTGCCCGCCGCTCCGCAGACCGGTACTTCTGTCGGAGTCCCCCCAGCCACGGTACGTTCGACCGGCGGCGTCGGGGGTGTGGGCTTACAGCACGCTCCAAGGGCAAGCAAAGACACTCCCAGAGACACTAGCAAGCCAGCCTTGAGAAACCTCTGTCCATTCACTGTTACACCTCCAATCGTTGGTGCCCCGGAAACAGAGCCCCACACTAGAAAGGCGGCGCACCCCGCAGCAACAACTCCAACACGGACTCGATGATCTCCTCAGCCCTGCCGCTGATAAAGCTCGAGGCAACCCCGCCGACGGCAGCGACAACGGAGGAGAGGTAGGGGGCCGAGACGGCAAGCCCCTCGGCACTCAGCACATCGCCCCACCCCAACCCATAGCGACGGGCGGTGTTCCAGTCAAAAGCCCACAGGCCGAGCGCGGTCAGAAAGAGGACCGTCTGACCGGCCTCCCACAACAGGGCCAGGGGATCGCCCATCGTGCTGCCCAGGAGCAGCACATTGCTGGGAAGGGTACACGCGGCAATGCCCACTGCCAGCGTCAGTCCCTTCTGGAGGCCGCTGGTACCACGGATGTAGGGAAAGAAATAGCCGAGCAGAAAGGCCGCCAGGAGCCACCTGGAAAAGAAGGGAAGCAGCACGGCGCCGAGTATCTGCAGGAGTGGAAAGGGGGTATTCACCAGCTCCTCCGCGCGAGCAAAGATGAACGGTGCGTAGAGCAGGAACAGGGCCGTGCTCAAAATCAACCCATAGCCGCAGGACAACTTGGCGTTCTCCCACGGCCGGCTGGTAGGCCCGAAGGCAAAGACGGCCCGGCGCACATGGTAGTCCTCAGGCAGCTTCGCACCCTCGTCCGCCTGGTTGTTCTTGTCCGAGTGCTCCCCGCCCGCCTGGTGCTTCGCCCTCCACTGCATCCGGCGCAGTTCCGCGACAGCGTCCGGGCGCGCGTCGAGTTCCTGCTTCACCCCAGGCGCAGCATCCCATCGACCGGCCCGCTCGACCAAGCCCGGATAGACCCACAGCACGGCGATAATGAAGGGTATCAGGTTAAAGGGCAACCATTGGACGCTGCCGAGCCTTGCCCCCAGAAAACCGATCACGTAGACCGCAAAGATGAGCAATCCCATAAGCCTGTGCGGGCGGGCGCGGGCGGGAGGCAGCCGGTCACTGCGCCTCGCCCTTAGAAGCGGTACCAACGCCAGAAGGACCGTGTAGGGCAAGAGCAAGGAGCCCAGGATAAGGTAGAACTGGGCCCAGTGCTGCAGCTGCCAGCCCTCGGCGGGGTCAAGGCCAGATGCGGTGGTGGTGACCGGATAGGCCAGAATCGCCAGGATCGCCGCCAGTCCGATGGCGGCCGGCCAGGAGGAAAAGGTCCCTCTGAAGCGGGACCGGCCCGGATCGTAGATCTCGCACATGAGCCAGGTCCAGGTCAGCAGGACGAGGATGGCTGCGGGAAACAGCAGCAGCGAAAGATATCCCTCGAAAAGGAGCAGGATCAAGTTCAGCAAGAGAGCCGCCAGGGTCAGTCCAAACCACCTGAGCCATCTGGCTCGTCCCTCTACCTGGGAGAGACCAAGCCGATGGACCCACGGCAGGAGCAGGGCAAACGTCATCGCCGCGCCCCACAAACTGACCTCGGGCGGGTACCTGGGCAGCCTCGAGACGGAGTCGGCGACCCCAGGGCGGACTGCGGCGAGAAGATCGTGCAGTATGCGCGGAAACGGAACGACATACGCCGGGAGCGGCACGAGCCACATCAAGAGCGCCAGGATCAGTAGAAGGTTACGACTCGTGCCGGACCCGACCGGCCCCAGGCGGCGCAGCCCGCTGGGCAGCAGCAGCCACAGGAATGGGACCAGGGGCACCAGGGGCAGGGCGATCAGGTTGAGCGTTCCACCCACCCGACCCATCGCAGCTTGAACGTCTGCCCACAGCCTCCCGAGCCAGGCCGAACCGGATCGAGCACTG
>JASFWK010000019.1:0-25967 GCA_050049355.1 Anaerolineae bacterium
GCGGCTGCAGTACAATCCCATATCGGACGACGTCACAACAGACGCCATCGAGTGGATTCTGCTGGTCAACTTGCTCGGAGATGAGGAACTGGCTGCTGACGTGTGGAACCCCCTTGTTGTGGAACCGACTCCACTGGCACCGACCGAATCAGAGACCGAGGACAGCTGGATCGTCGAACTCTTCCCCAACTTAATGGCGTTCATCCTCTATTTGGTGATCCTGCTGCCCGCGGGCGTGCTCGTGAACGCCGTAACTGACGAGAAGAAGAATCGGGTCATGGAGGTGCTGATGTCGTCGGTATCGTCGCACCAGTTGATCGGTGGCAAGATCCTGGCGTTGGGCTTGCTGGGGCTCCTGCAGACGGGGCTGTGGATCGGCATCCTGTGGATGGTGGTGAGGTTTGGCGGTCAGCCGCTCAACATCCCGGCCGGTTTCGTGGTGCCGAACCAACTGCTTGTTTGGGCCTTCGTCTACGGTCTGCTTGGCTACGCCATCTACGGAGCACAGATGGCCGGGCTGGGGGCGTTGGCCCCGGACGTAAAGGATTCGAGAGGTCCCTCGTTCGTCATCATGCTGCCGCTCATCTTCGTATATATGTTCTTGATCGGCATCCTTGCCAGGCCGGATGGCCCGTTGGCCCTCGTGCTGAGCCTGTTCCCGCTGACATCGCCCGTGGGCATGATTGCCCGGATGACGAAGACGACCGTGCCGACGTGGCAAGCGGTGCTGGCAGCGGTCCTCCAACTGCTCACGGCAATCCTTATCGTGCGCCTGGTGGCCCGCCTCTTCCGAGCCCAACACCTGCTCTCCGGGCAGCCTTTCTCACTGCAGCGGTACTTCCGTGCGCTTCTGGGACGCGCATAAGACGTTCAGCTTGCCATCCCCCAGACACGAATCCCCACCACTCGCTGGGTGGGGATTCTCTTTCCTGGCTCAATCGAGCGATAGGTCCCAGCCTGCAGCCTTCAGCCGTCTGACAGTGGTGCGGTAGGCTTCGCACCGCTCTTCCTCCACCCAGCTTCCGTAGCCAGCCTGACGGAGCCGCGCCAGCAGCGCGGCTCGTTCTGACTGAGACATCAACCGCGGGTCGGTCATCGCTGCCACGTGGAAATCGGCCCCGGCGGCCAACAAGCGCTCCACGGCCACAAAGGGCAGCTCCCAGAACTCCCCCCGCGCACCGGTCCGAGCCTCGAACCCCTCCGGCGTGCCCGCTTTGAGCGAGACCCGGATGTGGGCACACGTGTAGCGCGCCAGATCGGAGGCGTACTGCTCGTCGGCCGCTACGGGGATCCCGTTGGTCTCCAGGATGAAGCTGTAGTCGGTCGGCTCGGTCCGCTCCAGCACGGCCAGGAGGTGAGGTTTGCACAGTGTCGGTTCGCCGCCGGAGATGCGCAGCCTGGGCACGCCCTTGCGGCGTGCGTTCTCGATCAGCCTCTCGGCTACCTGCTCCGGAGTGTAGAACTCCCCTTGCTCTTCCGGGAAATCGCGGGAGGGATCCACCCAGCAGAAGATGCAGCGCAGGCAGCAGCCCACCGCGTAGCCGGTGGAGATGCCGCCGTAGACGCCGGTGGAGTAGAAGGCAGTGTACTTGCGTGCATCGCCCCTGGCAGCAATCTCCTCGGTCCTGCGGGCTACCTCCAGCGGGTCGAAGGGCGTGAACCCTTCACGCAGGAAGCGGGGGTACGGTTTCCCCATAACCAGACTCGAACTCGTGTCTCTGAATACTCCCGACTGTGCGCATATCTCACCGGGCAGACTCCACCTGCGCCGGGTTCAATGCGTATCTACTCTGAGCCGTCTGGCAGATTGTGCTCTGCGTAGTCGCCCTCAAATTCCGTCGGAATGGTGCGCAGGATCTCCACCCAGCGTATGATCCGATTGGCACCCTGCAGCAGCTTCACGAAGGGTCCCTGCGTCCTCAGCTTCCGTGAAGCGATGGCCTTCGTGGGACCCATCTTGCCGCGCAGGATATCCACCCAGACCCCGTAGGGCGCAGAGAGCGTGAAATCTGTGGGTCGCTGACCGACCCACATCTCGTCCAGCTCTCCATCCACGTTGTCGAATCCAACAACGATCTGCTCGGCAACCCCCTTGTCGGGTTCGGGCTCGAGGACCAGCGTGTACGATGCGTTGTGGCCCCTCGCGAGTTCCAGGTACTCGGCATCGGCGTTCGACCGCTGCCTGACCTCCTCCAGGTAATCCAAAGAAGCAAGCTTCATGACTCTCCCCCTATTCGAACCAGTATCTTGAGCGCCCCAGAGTCGGGTCTGTCCAGTAGGTCGAACCCGCCGAATACGACCTCGTCAAGCGTGATCTCGTGTGTCACCAACGAATCCACATCCACCCTCCGCTGCACGATGAAATCGATAGCAGCCGGGAACTCGGCCCGCCCTGCCAAGCCTCCCTCGATCGACAGTTCGCTCAGGACGACCCTCAGGTAGTCCGCCTCCACCGACTCCGCGCACAAGCCGAGAATGAAGATCTGACCACCTCTGCGCACCAGGGAGACAGCGTCGCGATACGGAGCTGCTGCACCAGTGCACACGTAGATCACATCAGGACCTCGGCCGTCGGTGAAACTAGCCAGTGCGACGCCGACGTTCTCGCGTGTGGGATCGAGCACCGCTGCTGCGCCCAGACGCCTTGCCACCTGTGCGCGGGTCGGATCCATCTCAGTGACGACCACGGTCCGTGCACCGGCCAGGAGAGCGCTCTGCAGAGTGAGCAACCCGACGGGACCTGCGCCCATCACCAGCACTTGGTCACCCATTCTCAATCGCGACCGGCTCACACCGTGCAGGGAGACGGCGAGCGGCTCAACCAGCGCACCCTGGCGCAAAGTCACCTGTTGGGGAAGGGAATGGAGTCCCCGCGCCGGGAGCTTGACGTACTCGGCAAGGCCCCCGTCGTGGGTGACGCCGACCATGGTCAGATCCTCACATCCATCCACCCATCCCTCGCGGCAGGGCCCGCACTCGCCGCAGGGAATGGCATCGTTGACCACGACCCGATCGGCTACCTGCCAGTCGGTCACCCCTGGGCCGACCTGGGCAACCGTACCGGCGAACTCGTGCCCAATGACCAGACCCGGCTCATACAGCCCGGTGTGGAGCGCCTCCACGTCGGAGCCGCAGATGCCGCAGTACCCGACTCGGATCAACGCCTCGCCGAAGCCAGGCTCCGGCCTGGCCACCTCCTTCACCCCGATCTGCCCGATGCCCTCGAAGACGGCTGCCTTCATCTTCACCATGGCAGCTCGCACCCTTCCATCCAAACGGCATCCAGGTTCTCCAGGTCAGGCGGCAGGAGGTTGGCCTCTGAATCTATCACCACGTCCACCACCGCCGGGCGGTTCGAGGCCATAGCCCGCTCCAGCGCCGGTGTGATTTGCTCTGGGTCCTCCACCCGCTCGCCCCAGCAGCCCATCGCCTGCGCCACCCGATCGTAGCGCACGTCGTCGAAGTCCACGCCGATGTAGCGCGCATCATAGGCTGCCATCTGAGTCGCCTTGATCATGCCCCACTGACGGTCGTTGGCCACAATCGCCACCAGCGGCAGATCCAGCCGCGCGGCGGTCTCCAGCTCCTGGAAGGTCAGGCCGAATGCTCCATCCCCGCAGATGGCATAGACCATCCGGTTGGGCCGGGCCAGTTTGGCGCCAATCGCGTAGGGGAGTCCAGTGCCCAGATGACCCGAATCGGCCGCCCAAAGGAAGGAACGGGGTTCGTAGACACGGTTCATGTAGCGGGCCCACAGGGTGGTGTTTCCCCCATCGACGACGAAGATCGCATCGTCCGGGAAGAAAGCCCGCACATCGCGGGCCAGGCGCAGGGGGTGGATAGGCTTCCTATCCGACGCTGCCTGGGTCTCGAACTGGGCCTCCCAAGTCTCTTGGGCAGCTCTATACTCGGCCATATCGGGCCGCTCCGCAAGGGGGTCGGTCAGCCCCTTCACCCCCTCTATGAGAGAGCGGAGGGTGGCTTTGGCGTCACCCACCAGCACCAGGTCCACCGGTCGGTTCAGGCCCACACTCCCAGGATCGATGTCAATCTGAATCAGTCGCTGCTGATCGGGCTCGCCCCAGAAGGGCGGCCGTCCCCAGAAGTCCACGTCCCCCAGCCGTCCGCCCACCAGCAGGACCACGTCGGCCATCGCCTGGGCGCCGAGTGCACCATACCCACCCGCGATCAGGCACAGCGGATGATTCTCGGGAAGCACGCCGCAGGCGGCCTGACTGGTAGTAACAGGGGCTGAAAGATACTCCGCCAGCTCCCGAACCTCATCCCAGGCACCGGACCGCAGTACTCCGCCGCCGGGGTGGATCAGGGGGCGCTCGGCGTCCACGAGCATCCGGGCCGCCTGGTCCACCAGGTCAGGCTGGGCGACGGGTCCCTGCTCGGGACGATAGCGCTCTGGCGGCAGAGGACCAAAGGCGAGAGAAGCTTCGTCCCCGGTCTCCATGAGCACATCCACGTGCAGATCGAGGTGAACCGGCCGCGGCCGGCCCGATACAGCCACGCGGAAAGCACGCTGCACGAGCTCGGGAATCCGTCTCCAGTGAGTGACACGCGCGTTCCACTTGGTGATCGGGGCAAAGAGACCGATCTGATCGAGCGACTGCATCGAGCCCCGGTCTGGATAGCTCTTCCAGGTCTGATTCTGAGCTGTGAGCACCACCATTGGGATGGAGTCGGCCCAGGCGGGGTAGACACCGGGCACCAGGTCGGCGGCGCCGGGGCCCACCGTGCCTATGCAGACCCCGGGACTGCCCGTCACGCGCGCATAGGCGTCGGCCATGTGGCCGGCGGCCTGCTCGTGGCGGGTCATGACGAACTGCAAGCCAGCCTCGTGCCCGAAGCGGCGGATACCATCCAGGATGGGGCAGAGCTGGCCGCCCGGAATGCCGAAGATGAAGCGTGCCCCCTCTTGGAGAAGGCACTTCACCAACAGGTCAGCCCCCATGGTCTCGTTCATAGCCATTTCCTCCCTTCTGTGTGGAGAGACCCGCAGCAGTGGACTAAGTCGCCGAACGAGAGGTGTGGGGGCGGGCGGAGAGGACGGAGTGGCCGCGGGCGCACGCCTTCCGGGGATTGCTGGGAGCAAGTATATGCCAGCCCTGGGCAGAAGTCAATCGTCACTCGCCGCCGGAGCAATTGGGGGGCTGGTCGGAGCGGGGGTCGAATGTCCGAGGGTAGCCTAATAGGCGTGCTAAGCGACTATGAGGATTTGATGAAGATGGCTTGGGGGGGACCACTTGCCAGGTCGGCAGCGACACCGAGCCCTGTACCCAGTGCAACCACCTGCCGAAGGAGTCGGACGCGCCCTTAGAGAGAGACCCTGGACCAACGTCGTGGAGAGCTTACTTGTGCAGGCCCCTCTACCTACAAAGCAAGCGGCGGAGACCACGCCCCGCGCGAGCCCCCTTGGGCTTCACGCGGATGGTGTGAATGGATGTCCCAGATGCAGGATAGTAAGTCAACGTCTGGCTCTCCTCATCCACACTGTGAGTTCCATCGGTGACTTCCACCCTGTATCCATCTGGATACTGATACTTGGGCACAAAGATCTCCGTGGGAGCCTCGACGGCCCGGGCGCGGCGAAAGGTGAACGTGAACAGCTTGCGCTTGATATCGAAGGACATACTCAGCGGGATGCCGGCCACCTTGCGAGCGTAAGGGCGCACCGCCGCCTCCAGCGCGCGCCCGCCGTCGTGGATATCGCCAGAGCCGGTCTGCTGATCGCGGCTGAAGATCGAGAGGTCCTCATCGTTCCATTGATCGCCGCGCTCGTTGGTATTGTCCGCTGTGTAGTTCCAAAGTGTAAAACTGACCAGGTTGGCCTCCAACGCCTGCAGGGTAGCATCCAGAGCTTTCACCTGAAGCGAGAAGTCATCGGTGCGGTAGGCCCGCTTCTTCCGCAGGTCAATGGGGATGCCGACCTCACCGATCAGTGTAGGGACGTTACTCATCTGCTGCTCGGAGATCTGAATGATCCGCGCGATCTGATCGGCAAAGGATCTCCGCACTCTTCTTGGGCCGATAATCAGCTTCCTGGAAAAAAGGTCGACCGCCAGCCAGCTCCTGAAGTTCTTCGTGAACAGCGTCAGGCCGTCGTACCAGTGAGCGGCATGGACAATGTTGGGGGCGTCTTCTGATGTCCACTCGATGTGCCCGTCGCCGGCAATACCTTCCACAAAGATGATGGTGTCGGAGACAATGGACCGAATCTCGCGTGCGTAGCGGTTGGCGAACGGGCAGAAGTAATCTCGGTAGAAATCCACCGGACGTCCGCCCACCCTTGCGAAATGATCTGGCCGCAGCAGCTCAGGCCGGCCAGCTGCGTCCAGACCCCACACGCCGTTCTGCTTCCAGATCGGCTCATAGCCGTCCATCCAGAGGCTAACTCCACCTGGATTCACCAGCCGCGTCCCTTTTCTCCTCGCGCCAGTAAGCCCCATATCCCATACCGCGACCTCTTGTGGGAACCCCGCCCCCAGGAGCATCGCCTGCAGCGGCGTGGGAGAATCGCCCTTCAGCACGGGACTCGGGTGGCTGTGCAGATCGGCGACGCCAATCAACCCCGCCAGTGGCTCGTTCATCGTATCATACCCCACCACATTGGGCAGATCCTCCAGTCTCCTCGCCACCTGCTTGATCGCATTGACGTAATGTGCTTGGAGGAATTCCTGAACCGGAATGTCGTCCACCTGTGTGCGGGGCGCGAAATCGTCACCGGCGAAGAAGAGCGTCCACATAGTCAGATTCGCCAGCTTGGCAAGATTAGTGGGCCAGATCATACGTGGCAAAGGATCACCATGCTCTTGATGCGTGATGGCAGCACCCGTCTCCTTGAACCTGGCGATGTCCATCCCAACAGCCTCGAAGGTCCAGCCAGGCGCGCCGTCGCCGCCAGAGAAGCGACTCCACACGTCCTGGTGCGGGTCGATGAAGACATCGATGCCGTACTCGCCCGCTTTCTCGACGACAGCGTACAGGTAATCGAGATACTCATCGTCATAGAGGCCGGGCCCGCGATGCTCAATGGCCTCCCAGGTGGTTAGGAGACGCAGAAAAGTGAACCCCCACGCCTTCAGTCGAGAGAAGTGCTCGCCAGCTTCATCGAGGGGGAACGGTCGTCCCACGAACGAGACATCACGGTGGTCAAAGAAGCCTTCCCGGCTCCACGTCGCCCCGTCGGGCTCCTTGGGCACCTTCGAGCTGCCGCCCAGATTGACGCCGCGCAAGATCAACTTGCGTCCGTGCTCATCAACAAACCAGTTTCCCTCCGTCTTGATCATCGCCCCTGCCTCCGGACACTATCCAGTCAACAACAATCCAGACCTTGCTCACCAGCGAAGGCACATCGACTGTCTCTGTACCCTTGCACCTCGCGGCGTGAAGACTCAGAGCGACACCTTGGTGAATCGTCTGATATGCCCCTGGACTCCGACCTCGCTTGTCCACATCACCACAGGGTGGTATAATCACCAGTCAACCTAGGAGGTACCGAATGACCCAATCGGACGAGCGCGTGCGGATCCTGAAGTTGATTCAGGATGGTCAAGTCACCGCCGACGAGGGCGCCGAGATGCTGGATGCCCTGAAGGAGAGCCGGCGGGAGGAGGCCCGGCCTAGCAGCCGGAGTAAGCTCCGCATCCGTGTGAGCAACCTCAAGACCGGACAGGCGAAGGTCGACATCAACCTGCCCTGGAGCCTAGTCAACGCGGGCATGAAGATGGGCGCTCGCTTCGCAGGCAACGAGATCAAGCTGGAAGACTTCATGGAAGCCGTTCAGGCGGGAGCGGCGGGCAAGATCGTAGAAGTACTAGACGAAGAGGATAACGAGCGAGTAGAGATCTTCGTGGAGTGATCGCCACCCTCACGGAGTTCCTCCCTACGGACAACGACGGAGGACCATGAGCGTCAGATCATCGGAGGGAGGGGTATCGCCCACAAACTCGCTCACAGAACCTTCAATGGCCTCCAGCATCTCCTGAGCCGAACCGCCAGCACCGCCGCGGATGGCCTCCCGCAGCCGATCTTCCCCATAGATATCGCCCTCCACGGAGAACGCTTCGGTGACGCCGTCGGTGTAGAAGATCAGGCAGTCCCCCAGTTCCAGATCGACTTTCCGTTCCACCGGGTGGTTCCCGCCTACTACGCCAAGCGCCATTCCGCCCTTGTCGAGCTGTTCCAGTTCCCCCGTTCTTTGTCGCAGCAACAGCGGCAGATTGTGCCCGGCGTTGGCGTAGACCAACTCGCCCACCCCCAGCGAAAGCACAGCATATAGGGCCGTGACGAACATCCCCTGTTGGGCATCAGGAACCAGCAGATCATTGACCCGCGCCAGGACAACACCTGGAGGTGCTCCCGGCCGCGCCGTCGCCCGCATCAGAGTGCGCGTGAGCGCCATGAACAGGGCAGCCGGCATCCCCTTGTCGGCCACGTCGGCGATGACCAACCCCAACCGATCATCGGGCAGCTCGAAGAGATCGTAGAAATCACCCGCCACTTGACGCGCAGCACGCCAGGTGGCAGCCAGCTCCCACCCATCCAGAACAGGCAATTCACGAGGGATAAAGGTCTGTTGAATCTCATGGGCGAGCTGGAGTTCGCGCTCCAATCGCTCTCGCTCAGCCATCTCCTGCTGGAGCAGGTCGTTCTGGACGGCTATCGCCGCCTGTTGGGCGATCCCCGTAATGATCTCCATCCGCCTCTCGCGAGAGCGGTGAGACGTACCTGCCTCCTCCAGCATCATGACGCCCAGCACGTTGCCTTTCACTGATAGAGGGACAGCCAACAGTGAGTATGGTTCTCGCCCGACATCCTCAACGAAATCGGCAAGAAAGCCAAGTGGAATCCGAGGCTCGGTCGCGTCGTCGGCCGCACCAGGAGAGTGGACGACTACACTATCCCGCTCGCGGGCAGCGTCGAGCAGAGGGAAGTCACCAGGCGCATATGACGTGGCCAGCAGAGGCATGCGACCGTCCCCCCCCATCCTTGCCCGCTCAGGCAGACCATAAGCCTGTGCCAGCTGGAAGACAGCCCGCTCGGCATCCCACAGGAAAATGACGCACCGTTCCACGCCGACCAGGATGGGGGCGATGCGGACGATAGTGCTCAATACGTCGTCCAGTTCGCTCAAGCTGGCTACTGCCTGCGCCACCTGAAGCAGCGCCGCTGAGACGTACGCCTCCTCCTGCCGATCCTCCCGGAGGCGGGTCCGCTCAACAGCGGCTGCCGCCTGGTGGGCAATCCCCTGAATGATCGCCAGCCTTTCGTCCGTGCCGAAGCCCGCCCACTCACCCTGATAGTCAACCAGCATTACGCCGAGCACCTCATCCTGGGCGAGAAGAGGCAGCAGCAGCAGCGACTCAAAGCCGAGCGCCCAGACGACGTCACCAGACAGCTTGGGGTCGGTAGCCACGTCATAAATGAAGATTGGAGACCCGGTGAGGCGCAGCTCATCGAAGGCCAGTTCCTCTCCGGGAGCGACTTGCCACTCATCGAACGTCGCCTGCTGCTCCGCGCTGAACCCGTAGGCAGCGGCCGACGCGAAAGCAGTGGCTTCCTCGTTCCACAATTGAATAGCGCATCGATCTAGACCGGCCAGCGTCGGCACGAGATGGACTACTGTCTCAAGCACTTGATCAAGAGTAGTCAGCGATCGTGTCGTTTCGGCCACCTGAACCATCACGGTGGCAACAAGGGCCTGCTCATGTGCCTCTTCGTAGAGACGCGCGTTCTCGATCGCGACAGCGGCATGGTTCGCGAAGGTGGCTGTCATCTCCTGGGCTGCAGTTCCATAGCGCCCGGGAGTGCTGTGGACAAGACTCAGGACCCCCAGTCGCCGGTCGCCTGCGCTCAGAGGAGCGGCAATTGCGGAGTAGTCCGGCGGGAAGCCGAGACTGGCCCCCAGAGGCTCAGAGGGAGATTGCGGAGTGCGGACGACAGGTTCATCCGCATACAGCGCCTCATGGAGCCACGTCGCTGTGTCCGGCAGGAGATTGCCAACGCAAACCTCCGCCTCATGCCCGTGGACGGCGGCCAGACACAGATTCTCCTCCTGCAAGAGCCAGATCGCGGCCGCATCACAGGGTAGCGTTCGCTCTAGTTCAGTAAGGATAGCATCAAGCACCTGATCCAGGCCCACACCGGCCGAGAGAATACCTGCCACCTCGCGCAGGCTGTCGGCGACCTGACGGCGCCATCGCTCCGAACGGTAGAGATTGGCGTTGCGGACAGCGATCGCCACGCTGTCCGCCAGCGCCTCGAAGAGGAATCGGTCCTCGTCGCCAAAGGCGCCTTGACGATCGCTCTGCACATCCAGCACCCCCAGCACTTTGCCGCCAAACACCAGAGGCACGGCTAGCTCAGCACGGGCATCGGCCGGCAGCAGTTCCTGAGGATCGTAGCGGGGATCTCGACTCGCGTCGCTAGTCATCACCGTCTCCCCGTGGCAGGCCACCCAGGGTACGATGCCGTTAGAATCGTCCAGGCTGCAGGTCAATTCCTGTTCCTGTGGCGCCTGCCCATCGGGATGCCTGCCGGCTCTGTAGATGATCCGCCCCCGTGTGCGGTCCACCGTAAAGAGATACACAAAGGGGTAGCCGAATCTCTCCTGGATGAGAGCCACTACTTCGGCCAGGAGAGCATCCAGATCGAGGATAGAAGCTACAGCGCGCCCCACCTTGCCCACAGCCGCCAATTGGTCGGCGCGCCGGCGGAGGTCGCCGTAGAGCCGGGCGTCTTCCACCGCGAGGGCGATCTGATCCGCAAGGGCACGCAGAACGAGCAGGTCGGTCTCATCGAAACCGGCTGGCTCGTCGTACTGCACATCGAGCACTCCCAGTATGCGCTCTCCGATCTTGAGGGGGAGTGCCAGCTCCGACCGTGTCTCAGGCAGCACGTCCACAGGACGGTAACGAGGTTCGTGCTCCACATCGTCCGCCAGAATCTCAACGCCGGTCTGAGCCACGTGTCCGATGATTCCGTCCCCCAACCGGATCTGCAGCAGAGGGGACGTTTCGCCGCGATCGAGATTGGTGTCGAGAGGTCCCGCACTGGCGCGCCACCGCAGCACCTCTCGATCTGGCTCAAGGGTGAAGAGTGCCACGTAGTAATACCCGAAGGTCTCGAGGATAAGCTCGGCCACGCGCTGGCAAAGCTCCTCAAGGTCGAGAAGGCTCGCGATCTGAGCACTGACGCTGCGCACCAGCGAGAGTTGTTCTATTCGCCAGCGCTCAGTTTCCACCTGGCGCGCGGCCTGAAGGGCGAACGCCGATTGGTAGGCCAAGCCGTAGAGGAGTTCGATTTCGGCGTCGCTGAAAGGGGGGCCGGCGGCGCGCTTCACCTCCAGAACGCCCACCGGAACCTCTCCTGCAAGCAGCGGCAGCGCCGCGCTCGACTCACCTTCCTCGCCCAAGCATATCTGCCCAGTCTCGAACGCGCGCTGCATCAGAGGGGACGGAGGTTCAGCGGGGAACCGACATGGGCCCTCCTCATCTGGCAGCCGGCGAAGGGGCGCCGCCAACCACAGGTCGGCCTGTCCGTCGACCAGCTTTGCAGCAGCCTCCTCGACTAGCCCTCGCTGGGCGGCGACCTTCGGTTGAGCCAGAAGACTCTCGCCCAGCCGTAGTATCTGCTGCCATTGAGACTGTTCGGATGGCTGCGCGCGCCGGCTCAAGAGGGCGTCTCCTTGCGCTTTACCATCGTCAACACGTTGCCCGAATCCGGGGTGAACTCGAAATCAACCTCGTCCATCAGCTGGCGCATGAGGAAGAGTCCAAGACCGCCTACGCTGCGGTCCTCAAGAGCGGCATCCAGGTCCGGTTCGGGAACACCCTCCGGGTCGAAGGGACGACCCCGGTCGTGAAGTATCACTGTCAAGCCGTTGCCGCTGATACGGCAGGTACACTCAATGTCGCCACGTCGTTCATCGCCGTAGGCGTGCTGGATGATGTTGCTGCATGCCTCGTCGACCGCCATCTCAACAGCGTAGATGGCCGACTCGCCAAGACCAGCGTCTTCTGCGGCCCGCGTGACGAACTCGCTGATAGCAGCCAGACTGTCAAACCGAGCAGGAAAAGTCTGAGTTCGCACAGTGTTCACAGGAAAAGCCCTGCTCAATACAGGCAGCGAATGACCATAACCAAGAGGCCGCCTCAGCAGCCCAAGCAGGCGACCAAGGCGGCCCCGACGCGTCAGCGCAGCCTACGGGAGGTGTCCCGGAAGCTGTGAGTGCGCTAGAAACTGCCAACTGCCTCTACAGCGGTTTCGTAGATCTCAAACAGCGGCACGAAGCCTGCCAGGTCCAGAGCGTCGTAGATCTTCTTGGGCACGTTAGTCAGAACCACCTGCCCCCGGTTGAACCGCTTGCACTTCTTCTGCGTGTCTATCAACACCCGCAGGCCAGCGCTGGAGATAAACTCGACGCCGTCCATGTCAAACGCGATCCTGTACCGCCCAGCTTCAGTGGAGTCATTGAAGGCTTCTGCTAGTTCCGGGGCAGTTTGGCTGTCGATGCGACCGCTTACTTTGACCAGATCGCACCGCTTGAGCTTGGTGGTGGTGATTTCCATGAGTAACCTCCCGTGTCTTCTAGCTGTTTGGACCTGAGAGAGCTTCCCAACCTAGTGTATCACCTTCGTCTTTCAGTTCACAGCGGAGGCAAGATGCCGATTGAGCGTTGTCCTAAGCTTGCCGAAGGGTAGACCAAAGGCCGGATCAAACCAGAACTGCTTCTGATCTGCAAAGCGATAGGCGACTAGTCTAGTGTCCTTCCTCAGCGACATTATATCACGATACCGATGGCAGAACAAGATGAAGAAACATAGACTCTTAAGGTCACACCGATCACCCCACCCCGCTTCAACTCAGACGCACAGGACGGCCTACACAAGCAGGCGAAAGAGGGTCCCCGGAACAGTGCCATTGGACCTTTAGGGAAACGCGGAGTGACCAACAAGAAGGCGGGCCAAAGCCCACCTGGTTTGTCACCCGACGAAGAGATCTGTCTGGAACTTCAGGCTGGGGGCGGAGGATTCGAACCCCCACATACGGATCCAGAATCCGCTGTCCTACCGTTAGACGAGCCCCCAGAGCTCAAGCGAATCCAACCCGTATTCTACCACGATTCTCGCGCAGGGCAAATAAGTCGGCCCGAGCTTCGGGCATATGAACACAAGATGATAACCCAGCGCTTGAAAACGCTTGCTACCTCTTGCGGATTCGCCAACGGGCTAGCCCTGGACCCTGCAGTCCGGGGCCACCCGGTGGAGGTTCCCACAGCTTCCGTCCGGTGGTGTGCTGCGAGAAGTCGGAGATCCAGAGCCTGCTGGCTCAAACGTCACCGCACGACGACTGTGCCCAAGCCCACGTGGCCCGCACCGGACTCGCCGTCCAACGTCACCCGCAGCCGTTCGCCTCCAACAAGGTGATAGAGCCCCACGACCAGTCCGTACTCACCTGCGGGCAGTTCCTTCGGAAGGAGCACTCCATGCCGATCGATGACCATCTCTCCAGGCGGCCAGATGGTGGTGGGGAGGAGATTGCCGCCCGGCTCACCGTCGGTTTGGGCCACAAGCTGGCTATCGCTTCCCAGCAAGTGCAGGAAGACCTTGTAGCGATCAGGGATCGGCGCCTCCGCCTCCCAGAAAAGAGTCACGGGAATGACGTCTCCAGGCGAGAAGGCTCTCTCGCCCAAAGCGTATCCGCGCAGATGAATCACCTCACCGAAGCGCGCATCAACCGCCACCGCGGGCTCCTCCTCCAGCACCCCGGTCCCGTAGACAGCGACACGTACCCGTCCATACCAACGGTCCCCTGCCTTGAAGGCTTCATCAGCCAGCTTGCCCTCGATCAGCCGCTGGGGGTCAGCCTCCGCATCTCCCCAGTAGAGCACGAATAGGCGCTGCTGAGAAGAGAGAATCGGCTCAAGCCAGGCGGCGGCCTCCTCTGCAGTGGGACGGTAGGGTGCGGGATAGACATCAGCAGGTCCGTCGAAGTAGTAGGTGAACACCTCCCACTGGTTGGGCGCATTAAGTAGGATCGCGTCCACTGAGGAGACCTGGGCAGTGAGATCGGCAGCGACTTGCCGATAGTCATCTCGAGCATATGCAGGATTGAAGTATAGATTACGAAGGGAGGGAAGAAGCGATGCAGCGACAAGCGCCAGAAGAAGGGGATAAGCCACGATGCGCAAGGCTGCAGAGGCACCGAGCACGCGAGAGGCTGCACGCGATAGCCAATGGGCACCGCAAGCCACGAGGATATGGAACGGCGGAAGGACTACCAGCAGTAGTTTGAGGTAGGCAGGCCTGTAGAGATCGAAGGCGAGCGTGAGAGCGATAGGAAGAAACAGCCACACTCCCAGCGCCCCCACTGCACCCAGACGCCCTCGGCGGGGCCTCAGGCCCACCAGCAGCAGCCCGCCCGCGACAACGAGCGCACCACTTGCCCTCTCCACCTCCAGTGTGATCCCCACGACTAGCGCACGGAAGATATCCCGCAAGGTCTCCCCAAGTCGGTACGCCCGTCCAACGGAAGGCCGGCCGGTCACAGCTTCAGCCAGCGCTACAGGTAGCCAAGGCAGGAACAGCGCCAACACAGCGCCCTGGAGGATGACCCACTCAAGGACGAGACGCCAGCGTCTCCGTCTCTGGCGCCCCCACCCCACCCACCAGCCCACGAAGAGCAGGTTGTGGACCCCCAGGATGAACGGGAACGTGTAGTGCATGTAGAGGCCAGCAGCGGCGGTAATGACATACCCAACAGACAGCAGCAGGGTCGATCGAGGATGAGCGAGGCCCAGCAGCCGATCCCGTTGTTGCGTGCACAGAATGCTGCACAGTAGATAGGTGGAGGCGGCCGAGAGCAGGCCCAGCGGCGCATACATGCGCGCCTCCTGCGAGTAGTAGATGGCCAACGGCGAGAGAGAGGCCAACGTCGCGCCTCCCACGCCAGCTGCAGCTCCCAGCAAGCGAAGGCCCAGCCTGTAGGTGAGAGCGACCGTCAACACTCCGCAGACAACCGAGAGGGAACGCAGCGCAAACTCGCTCTCGCCAGCCAGCCCCCGCCACACATGAAGAATCAAGTAGTAGCCAGGGGGATGGATATCCCCCTCGGCTGCGTCCAAGACGAGAGGGATGGGACGCTCAGCGGCACGCGCAGCATTCCCCTCATCGTTCCAGAACGACTGCGCGTCCAATCGATAGAAGCGGAGGAAGGCAGCCAGGAGCAATGCGAGAAGCACAACCAGTGTCCGCCAGATGGGCGGCGATACCCTCACTCGATTGCTTCTTCCCATACCCTACCGAGGACCGACCTCCAAGATGACCCGCCACGAGCCCGGCCGAACCTCTTGCCCCTCCTTCCCCGGACAGGATTGAGTCACCAGATCGGAGAGAATGGGAGCAGCGGGTTCACGGACGCTGAGGGCGTACGGGATTCCCGGCTGAAGTGTGAAGTCGGCGTAGCCTGGGTCAACCTCGGGGCGCAGCCCGGTCACCGCCCGATCAGCCCCACCGGGCCACGTGAGCCAGAGGACCACCCCTGACAAAGGGGGCCCTTCCGCCCCCTCGTCCCGCTCCTCTCCGTCTTCAGGCGCAGCCTGCGCAAACACCTCTAGCCTTGGCGTCGTCCCATCGCAGATCAGGGTCCGACTGACCACGCGGTGAGGAGATGGGACGACAAGAGGAGAGACAAACGGAGTATAAGTTGGGGTCGGGGTTGACAGAAGGGCGGTCGGCGATGGGGACGGGGTAGCCGCACGCATCGGCGAGGACGTGGGGGAGGGCTGCGGTGTTGGAGAAGAAGAAGGAGTCCCCAGATAGACCGTCATCGCCGTGGTCTGCACACCCAGGCGGTCGGCCAAGGTGCTGAGGGCACGCATCGTCTCCGCTGGCTGCCCCTGTGCCGCGTACGTTTCGAGGAGGGCAGCCAAGGCTGCCTGTACGTCATCGCCCGACAGTCCCTCTAGCCGAGCCAACGCTCGTTCAACGTCCCTGTCGGCGACGTACCCCAAAGCCGTCAACCGTACCCACTCGTGCCGATAGTCGCTGCGCAGGAGACGGGGGTTGGTATTGTAGAGTTCAACCGGCTCCACCAGCCATGCGTAGATCAGTCCCAGGATCAGGCCAACCGCGACACTCACGGCCAGTGCCAGAGACGTCGGTCGGCGATTCACCGCTGACCCTCCTGATAGGAATGCATAGAGGGGGTCGCCGCTCCCAGCGCATCGGCCAAGGCTACCAACATCTCAATGTCGGCGGATCGGCCCCCCTGGCTGATCATGGTTTCGGCCAGTTCCACCACCACCTGGGCCGGCGCTTCGGGGGCCAGCAGCACCAGACGATCCTCCGCCGCCGCCAGATCTCCCTCGACTTGATAGGCAGCGGCCACCATCAGGATATACTCGTTCTGGTAGTCCTGACGCAGCTGGGAGGGAACTGTGTTGGTGTAGCTCACCGGCCAGACCCGCCAGCCGATCAGCAGCCCCAAAGCCACACCGGCGGCCAGTCCGACCAGAGCCAGCGGAAGGAGCTTGCGCATCGTTTCCTCACATAGTAATGGGGCCATTGAGCTGGCCCCCACCTCCGCACTCGCGTGCCCACCGAAAAGCGAGTATAATTACAGTGCCGGAGGTGGGAGTCGAACCCACACGGGTCGAGCCCACGCGATTTTGAGTCGCGCGCGTCTGCCTGTTCCGCCACTCCGGCCTGCATAGTCAAGTATAGACGCAGAAGGAGATTTAGTCAAATCACCAACCCAGGAGACGACCAGAGGAAATGGCACCCGGTACCACCGCTGTCGGCCGGCTGGGGAAGGATCGGCGCCGCAGCAACCCTGGGTCTGGCCTGCCTCTTGGTGGTCTTGGTCAACTACTGGCTGGTGATGACCACGCTCGAGGGGATGGCGAACAGTGACTTCATGAGCCTCTATGCGGGCGGTAGGTCACTGGTGCTGAACCAAGACCCCTACAACCCAGGTGCCTGGGCGGCTCTACGTGCTCGCTTCGGGAGTAGATGGTTTCCCGACCCTACGTGTCCATTCCCTCTGTGGACCCTGATCTTCTTCGCGCCCTTGTCGCTGCTGCCGCTGCCAGTTGCGGCCTCGGTGTGGATCACGATCTGCGAGCTAGGCCTAGTCGCATCCGTCTTCCTGCTGCTGGCCTTGACACGTCGTGAGGGCAGTCCAGTTCTGACCTGTGTCGCACTCTTCGGCGCATTGGTGTCTCGGCCCTTCCTTGCCTCTCTCATCAATGGACAAGTCGTTCCGGCCTTTCTGCCCATCTTGGCAGGAGCAGCCTGGCTCTACTCAAGAGGACGAAGTCTTTTGTTTGGTGTTCTGCTGTCGCTCCTGATCACCAAGCCCAACCTCTTCATCCTTTTCTTCCCCGCGGTCGCTCTACTTCTCTTTGCCCGCAGAGATTGGAACGCCCTGGCCGGCCTTGCGCTCGGCGCTGGATTGCTGCTGTTCAGCTCGTGGGCGATCAGCCCCGGCTGGCCATACCGATGGGTGAGGGTCATCGGCGACAAGGCATTTCGCTTCTCCGGCACGCCTACTCTTTGGGGCTTGGCCTATGTCCTATTCGGCGACGTCCTCTGGGCACCGGCGGCAGTCGCGGGGGTGGTCCTACTGAGTTCGATCACAATGATCCTTGTACTGCGTTGGCAGGACGATTGGCTGGCCGCAATGGGGCTGACTCTTTGCGCGTCGCTGCTGACGGCGCACTACCTACGTGCATACGATCACACCTTGATCATCGTACCGATGATCGTGGGGCTGGGCTACGGGCGGGACCATCTCCTGACCAGAGTCTCGATCTGGCTGGGCGTGATCCTGGCATTGCCCTGGTTGCTCTTCCGCGTTGCGCAGGTCAGAGGCTTTGACCAGTGGAGCGCCCTTGTCCCAGTCGCTGCCATGGTCTACCTATATGTCGCCCGCAGGAAGCAGCCGATCCCCGCCTGGGTATCCGCGGGCTCGGTCTGAGATGGACGCAATGGATGAGACGGACCTGATTCAGGCCGCTCAACGCGGCAATCTGGATGCCTTCAACGAGCTGGTGCTCAACTACCAGCACCTGGTCTACAACGTCGCCTATCGGATGATGGGCGATCCCGCTTCGGCATCCGATGCCACGCAGGAGGCCTTCATCAAGGCTTATCGCAAGATTGAGACTTTCCGAGGTGGCTCCTTCCGCTCCTGGCTTCTACGAATTGTAACTAACTGCTGCTACGATGAATTCCGCCGCCGGAAACGTCGCCCAGCCACTTCCTTCGAGGACCTGGGCGACATAGATGAGGAGGCCAACCCCGCTCTGGTGAACGGTGGAGAGTCCCCCGAGCAGCGCGTCGAGCGCGAGGAACTGGCCACCTTCCTCCAGACCGCCATCAACACTCTCCCTTCTCACCAGCGAACGGTACTTGTCCTGTCTGACGTGGAAGGGATGTCCTACGCCGAGATCGCCGGAACTGTCGACATCCCGGTCGGGACAGTGAAATCACGGCTGGCCCGGGCTCGGGCCCACCTGCGCGATCTCTTGCAGGAGCAGAGGGAACTTCTGCCTCGCGCCTATCGTCTTGAGAACGGGAATTGAGAAGATGAAGGGAAGACAAATGCAGGCGCTCGATGAGATGCTTTCTGCCTATTTGGATGGGGAATTGAGCCAGAAGGAGCAGCTCCGGTTGGAAGCCCGCCTAGAGCGTGATCCTGCCCTGCAAGAACGGCTGAAAGCACTGCAGCACACAGTGGCCCTCGTGCGGAACCTGCCTCGTGTTCAAGCCCCGCGCAATTTCCTGCTTGCGCCCGCCATTGTCGCCGAGAGTCGGCCCGGCCCAACCCGCCGCTGGGTTGCACCGGCATTGACGTTCGCTACAGCCGCCAGTGCTCTCATTTGCGTCGCGGTACTCGCCACCAACCTGGTCGCGGGCGGCTTGGCGAGTCGTCCCGAAGCAGCACTGGCCCCCGCCGAAGTGGCGATGGAGCCGGCTACGGAAGAAACTGCGGGCACCACCATGCCCTTTGAAGCTTCGCAGGGGGAGGAAGAGGAACTAGCTGAGACCCCAATCGCTCCACAGGAAGCGGCGCCCACCCGTGTCGGCGAGGGAGATAGAGTGCCCGGTGAGCAGGTGATCACACCCACCGCACTACCCACCGCTCTCGCACTTAGGGGCGGACCGACCCCCACAGCGACCGCCGTCATCTCAGACACCCCCCCTCCGACAGACGTCTGGGGCGTCACTGAGACGCCACCCCCTCCCGCCGTCGCTGCCCACGAAGAAGCTTCGCCTGTCCCTACAACGGAGCCGAGGGCACAGGCGCGGTGGCCACTCGTTACCGGGACAACCGCGCTCCTCGCGGGCGGCTTCAGCTTGCTCACTCTCTGCTTGGGGGTGGGCGCCGCCTTGGCCTGGCGCGCTCACCGGCGATAAGAGAGACCCGTGGCCAAGTACCCAGAACTGAACTACTGTCCCCAGTGTGGAGAGGCGCTCCAAGATCGGGAGGCCCACGGACGTCCGCGAAGATACTGTCCATCCTGTAATCGCGTGATCTTCCACGATCCGAAGGTGGCCGCCGGAGCAGTGGTGGAGCAGGCCGGAAGAGTGCTGCTCGTCCAGCAGAGCCACGGGCCAAAGAAAGACCGCTGGAGCATCCCCGCCGGATTCGTGGAACACGATGAACCCCCTGCCCTGGCCGCGATCCGAGAATGTCGTGAGGAGACAGGGCTGGAGATTGAACTGACTGGTCTGCTGGGCATCATGTCCGGCGGCGAGCTACCTGGCGAGGCCTCCTTCCTCATAGTCTACCGAGGCCAGATAACAGGTGGACGGCTCAAGCCCGGCGACGATGCTCAGCGAGCTGCTTTCTTCCACAGAGACCGGCTGCCACCGCTGGCGTACGCCCCCACCCGAAAGGCGCTGGAGCGATGGAGGAAGCGACAATTCCCCTGACAACTATCGCCCGGCTCGAGCCAGACGCTTGCGGGGATATGTGCAAGATGCCAGCGGTTTCCGTGACTGACCGCCGTTTGCGAGTCTGCAAGGAGTAGAGACTATGGACATAGATACACAACTACACGAATTCCTTCAAGACACCTTGCGCTTCATCCCGAGTCTGATCGCGGCACTCTTCGTCTTTTTCGCTTCACTACTTCTATCTAGCCTGGCTACTCGCTCAGCTCGCCGAGCCCTGCGAGAGAGGGCGGAGGATCCCGAGCTGGTACGGTTGCTCACCTTGCTCATACGATGGGGCCTGATCGGCGTAGGCACGCTGGTCGCCCTGGATCAGATCGTCGACGTCACCGGTTTCATTGCGGGGCTCGGCATCGTCGGATTCGCGGTGGGTTTCGCCCTGCAGGATATCGCCCGCAATTTCGTCTCCGGCATTCTCCTGCTGATCCGGCAGCCATTCGAGATCGGCGACGCCGTCGAAGCAGGGGGCTACAGCGGGACGGTGCTCAGCATCAACATCCGGGATACGGTTATCAGCACGTGGGACGGGGAGGAAGTCATCATCCCCAATGCTGACATCTACACCCAGCCGATCGTCAACTACTCAGATCTGCCACTGCGCCGCCGAACCATCCGCATCGGCCTTGGCTACGAAGAGAACGTGAATGAGGCCGTCAGCGTCCTTCTGAAGGCAATCGAGGGCACGGAGGGCGTGCTGGAGGACCCGGCACCCACCATCCTGGCGACCGAATTGGGGAATTCGGCACTTCAGCTTGAGGCTCGGTTCTGGGTGAATCAGAGGAATCACGGCCTCTTCGAGGTCCACTCCGCAGTCGTGCAAGCCATCAGTGAGGCTGCGGAAGTAGAGGGCATCGACCTGCCATATCCCATCCAGACAGTTCGCCTGGAGGGAGCACGATCTTTCCAGGATAGCGGTTAGCCGGCCTGGACAAATCCCGCAGGTTGCGGTACAATAGACGCCGTTCCTTCCCGTTGGGAAGCTCTGTTTGTAACTCTGGAGGTGAAGACCTTGCCACACACCAAGTCAGCTGTGAAGAGATTGCGCCAGAGCGAGAGTCGACGAATCCGCAACCGAAGGGTCCGCAGCCGTGCCCGCACGACTGTCAAGAAGGCCTTCCGCCTGATCGAGGCGGGGCAGTTGGAGGAGGCTCGCGAAGCAATCGAGGATGCCTACAGCGCTTTGGACAAAGCCGCGACCAAGGGCGTTATGCACAAGAACAAGGCTGCGCGGCACAAGGCGCAGCTGATGCGACGCTTCAACAAGACTCAGCAGACGCAGTAGCAGCCTGCACGTCACACACACATAAGAGTGAATACACCGCCGCTGGAAAGCGGCGGTGTTCTGTTGCAGTGTCCCTACTTATCGAAGGATGCGATCCAACCGCAGCCCCACTGGCTCCACGAGGGCTCTCTGCGAGCGGTCTAGGAAGCCCCCACGGAAGAGGCGGTGCAATGGGCGGAGATGGGACACTCAGAGACGGTCAGAAGGATCAGTGTGCAGATCGGCACTCATCATCCCGCAGAAGCCAGGACTCACAGAGCAGGCTAGTGGAGCGCCTCTGTCAGCGATCTGATATCGTAGAAGGGCCCGTCCGAGGCAAGCACCCGTTGGACGTCCAGGCTCATAAGAGGCAGGTTCTGCTCTCCCTCCTCGCCTTGGAGCAGGACGTAGCCCTGCTCCCGCTCCCGAAACGTGTGGTGGGTTTGGATCATCTCCTGCAGCCGTGCGGTCAGACCTTCAGTCAGCGGATCCAGTCGCTCCACTGCGGTGAAGATGACGAAGCGTCCGCCTTCGGTGCGCCCCAGGAAGTCATCGGGGGTCCCCCAACGCTCAAGTGCCTCACTGAGCGTATGGCCAACGTGACGGAGCACTTCCTGGGTAGCCACGAAACCATGTGCGGCCTTGAAAGAGTCCAGATGGCGAACCGTCAGCCGCAGCAGCGCCCAGCCATCTTCCTCCCCCAATAGATCGCGCAAACGGCTGCGGACAAGTCGACCACTGGGCAACCCCGTGATCGGGTCGATCAAGTTGTGGGCGGCAGCGCGGCGCAAGGCATTCCGCACACGAAGTGTCACCTCCTCTGGGTCAAAGGGGATGACAATGAAGTCATCCGCTCCATTCTCAAGTCCCGCGATGCGCACTTCTCTGTCCAGACTGCTGGCCAGAAGAATGACGTGGATGTAGCTGATGCGCGTGGTGGCCCTCAGTTCCTGGCAGATCTGAATTCCGTCGGCGTCTGGAAGATCGACATCGATCAATGTCACCTGGGGAAGGAACCGCCGGCAGAGGATCAATCCCTCCTCACCGGTCGGGGCAGCCTTGATGTCGAACCCGGCCGCCTCGAAAGATTCACGTAGTAGTCTCACAATCTGGTCGTCTGGCTCAACGATGGTGACCCTGCCGCCTAGATGCTTCTCACCTACCAATGGATCTCCTCCTCTCAATCTCCGAGGACCGCTCACTCTCTCCTCGGTCCGCCTGAGGGTGCACAATGGAATTGTAGGCAAGAGAGGGATTTTGTCAATGGATCCGGGCTCCTCTTCAGCAGACTTGGAACAAGCTGCAGGTTGTGGTATTATTCCCTAGCTCGACGGGGCAGCGAATTCTAGTGCTAAGGAGATACCAGTGAGGAATATCGCCGTCATCGGGGTTGGCTACGTGGGCCTTGTCACGGGGGCGTGTTTTTCCGATTTGGGCAATCGGGTGATCTGCCTGGACATCAATGAAGAGAAGATTGAGAAGCTCAACAAGGGCGTGATGCCCATCTACGAGCCTGGACTGGAGGAACTGGTGGAGCGGAACGTCCAGGCTGGCAGGCTCTCTTTCACCACGTCCTATGCCGACGCGCTCATGGATGCAGAGTTCGCTTTCATAGCCGTCGGCACGCCAGAGGGCGTGGACGGAGAGGCCGACCTGCGCTACGTGCGTATGGCGGCCGAGTCGATCGCCGAAGTACTCAATCATCCACTGGTCATCGTCAACAAATCTACCGTACCAGTGGGAACGGGCGACTGGGTGGCCGATATCATCCGCGCGCAGCTAGAGGCCGACGTGGAGTTCTCCGTTGTCTCCTGCCCCGAGTTTCTGCGAGAGGGCTCCGCCATTGCCGATTTCATGAACCCCAGCCGGGTCGTCCTGGGATCACTGGATCGAGAGGCGGCAGAGATGGTAGCGCAGCTTCACCTGCCCCTTCGCAGCACCATCGTGATCACCGACCTGCGCACTGCCGAGATGATCAAGTATGCTTCAAACGCCTTTCTGGCAACCCGCATCTCCTTCATCAACGAGATCGCCAACATCTGCGAGGCGCTGGGCGCGGATGTGAAGGAAGTCGCCAGCGGTATGGGCTACGATCCACGCATCGGTCCCGACTTCTTGGATGCAGGCGTGGGCTACGGCGGGTCGTGCTTCCCCAAGGACGTGAAGGCACTAGCCCATATGGCCTCGGTCCACGGGCGCCATCCCCAGCTGCTCCACGCCGTGATGGAGATCAACATTGATCAGCGACGTCAGGTGGTGTGGAAGCTGCGAGAGATGCTGGGGGATTTGAAGGACAAGACCGTGGGGCTCTTGGGACTGGCCTTCAAGCCCAATACTGACGACATGCGGGAGGCACCCTCAGCGACCGTTGCTCGCTACCTGATATCAGAGGGAGCGCAGGTGCGCGCTTACGATCCCGTGGCGGCGGAAAACGCCAAGCGCGCGCTGCCGGAGGTAGAACTGACGCCTGATCCTTATGCGCTGGCCGAGGGGTGCGACGCTCTGGTGGTGGTGACGGAGTGGAATGAGTTCAAGCACCTGGACCTGGCGCGGGTACGGAAACTGATGCGACACCCGATTCTGGTAGACGGACGGAACATCTACGATCCAGCAACCGCCCAGGAGTTGGGCTTCACCTACCGAGGCGTCGGGCGCGGCTACAACGGCGAGGGAATCGCGAGGGAGGAGTAGCTGATGGGCGACGTCCTGAAGACCACACTGGAGAACGGCCTGACTGTCCTTCTCAAGGACGTTCACACCGCCCCTGTGGCCAGCTTCTGGATATGGTACCGAGTCGGGAGCGGACGCGAACACCTCGGAATCACCGGCATCTCCCACTGGGTAGAGCACATGCTCTTCAAGGGCACACCACGCTGGCCAAAAGGTGCCGCCGACAAGGCCATCTCGCGTGAAGGGGGAAAGAGGAACGGAGCCACCTGGTACGACTTCACCACCTACTACGCCACCCTCCCCGCAAGACGGATCGAACTCCAGCTAGAAATCGAGGCCGACCGAATGACCGGAGCGCTGTTTCAGGAGCAAGAAGTGGAGGCAGAGCGCTCGGTCATTGTAAGCGAGCGCCAAGGAGCAGAGAACTCGCCCATGTTCCTGCTCAGCGAGGAAGTGATGGGCGCCGCCTTTCGTGTGCACCCCTATGGCCACCAAACCCTGGGCCACCTGTGTGACCTTCTGGGAATGACTCGTGATACTCTCTACGACTACTACCGCACCTACTACGTCCCCAACAACGCGGTGGCAGTGGCCGTGGGGGACTTTCAGCCAGCACAGATGCTCAACTTGATCCAAGAGTACTTCGAAGCGATCCCGCCGGGAGACGATAGGGAGCCCCATCACCCAGAGGAGCCTCCTCAGCGCGGCGAGCGTCGGGTCACGCTGGAGGACGAGGGCAGCACCGCCTATTTCGCCCTGGCTTTCCATATCCCGCCCGCTACTGCTCCCGATTTCTACGCTTTGGTCGTATTGGATTCTGTGCTCGCCGGAGCGAGCGGCATGTCCATCCTTGGTGAGGGAGGGACCAACAAGAGCTCCCGCCTCTACCGGGCACTTGTGGACACGGAATTGGCGACGCAGGTATCCGGCAGTCTGATACCCACGGTCGATCCCTTCGTCTACACCATCACCGCCACGGTTCGGGCCGGGCACACACCGAGCGAGGTCGAAGAGCGATTGTGGGCCGAACTAGAGCGGGCGACGAGCGAGCCTATCACTCAGGAAGAACTGGCCAAGTCGATCAAGCAAGCCAAGGCCCAGTTCGCCTATTCCAGTGAGTCGGTCACCGGGCAAGCCTTCTGGCTCGGGTGGAGCGAGATCTTCGCCGACTACACGTGGTTTGAGCGATACCTGGACCGGCTTGCACAGGTCACCCCGGACGACGTGCAACGAGTGGCCCAGCAGTGCCTGCGGCGGACCAACAGCACGGTCGGGTGGTACGTGCCTACCCGTGATGCGTAGTTCGCGCGCCGAATCCGAGCTTCACATCCCACGCTTCTTGGAGACTGACTATGTCTATCCCTGGACCTGAGGACATTTCGCGCCACGAGCTGCCCAACGGCATCGTGGTGCTCGTTCGGGAGAACCGCGCCAGCCCGTCGGTGGTGGTCAGCGGGTACCTGGAGGTGGGCTCCTACGACGAGGAAGCTGAGCAGGCGGGCCTGGCCGCCTTCACCGCTTCAATGCTGACTCGAGGAACAGCTCACCGTACCTTCGACCAAGTCTACGAAGAGGTGGAATCGGTAGGAGCTACCATCGGCGTCTCTCCCGGTATCCATCACACAAGGTTCGGGGGGAGGAGCCTGGCAGAAGATCTTCCGCTCATTCTCGGCGTGCTGGCAGATGTCGTGCGTAATCCCAGTTTCCCCTCCCGGGAAGTGGAGAAGCTGCGCGGCGAGATCCTCACCGACTTGGAGGAACGCGCACACGACACACGCCGCATGGCTGCGCTGACCTTCCGCGAACTGTGCTATCCACCGACCCACCCGTACGGACACAGCCTTGTCGGATACGCCGAGACAACCTCTGCACTTGCACGGAATGACTTGGTGGACTTCTACCAGGGCGGCTTCGGCCCACAAGGGATGATTATTGCCGTCATCGGGGCGGTGGGGACGGATGAAGCGATGGAGCAGGTCTCGTCGGCCTTCGGCGATTGGGACGGCCAGACCTATCACCGAGATCCTCTCCCCCCTGTATCTCGTCCAAAAGAGGTTCACCAG
>JASFWK010000168.1:0-3992 GCA_050049355.1 Anaerolineae bacterium
CATTTCCCCATCCGCTCTACCGAAACAAGCTCCAGGGTCATGGCACCTGTGAGACCGGCAGAGATGAAATAGGAGGTCTGCAGAGCCCCTGCCAGAATCAAGGAGGCTGAGTTGAATGAGAGCACGAGCAACAGGTGGGAAGCATACCACAGCGGCGTGAGAAGGTAGATGACTTTCTTCCGCCCTATCCTATCCGCCAACCGTCCCAGGGGAATCCCGAATAGAAGACGTGTCAGGACGGAGGCCGTGGTCATAACCCCCAGTACGTATTGATCCGCTCCCTTCACCTGATGGGCGAAGAGCTGGAGGAAAGGGGACGTTATGGCCATTGGAAACCAGGTAAGGGAAGCGACCAGCAACCACCTCCTCAGAGGGGCCTCTCCTTCGAATACGCGCCGAAAGTCGGCGATGAAGCCAGGATTGGCCCTTGCCTCGGCTGTGCCCACTTGCCTGGGCTCCCTCAATTGGGCGGCCACGAAGAGGGAGATGAGGCCATATCCCACAAACCGGACGTAATACAGGGGACGGATGCCCTCCACAGTCATTCCTCCAAAAACCGTGACCAGCGGGGCGGCGATCAGAGGGGCGATCATAGAGAGGGAAGAAGCGAGTGTGACGCACAGGTTTTGAGCTGTCGCCCGGTCCTCGTTCTGTACCGAATCAGCGCAGATCACGCTGCATCCCGTGCCGGTCAACCTCATGGAGATCGAGAGCAAGATAGTGGCCGCGATGATCACCTGCCAGTTGGGTGCCAGGGCGTAGATCAACGCCGCTCCAGCCAGCAGCCCCATGCCCACCAGGTAGAACGGCTTGAGGCCATGACGGTCCACCAACCACCCCACCGGTGTGGAAATGAGGGCGCTGATCCCATTGCCAATACTGCTGATCGTCCCCAGTTCGACCGAATCGGCGCCTAGCGCCACCGTGTATATGGAATCATACTGGGCGGTGAGGTTCAGCAGGAAGCTGCTCACAGCGGACCGTGTGATCGCCACTCGGTAATTATGTTTCTGTCGCCTGACGAACTCTATCGCTCTCTCGATGGTCGTGGCGACCACGTCTACCACGGAAAGCCTCCCCACCTTGCGCAACATCGATTCCCTCTCCATTCCTTGGCTCCTGAGATATCACAGGTTTCCCCAACTTCACCACAGGTTGGCAGCCGCGCGGAATCAGGTCCCCGGCCCGCGCGGCTCCCTCCTCCCTCTACACGTGCCCCAGCAGCCAGTCCGATCCCTTATCTGGTGGACGAACTCTAGAGAGGGTGCTCAGGTTCCTCCCGGCGTTCCCCCAGCATCTCCCTGACGGTATCGACAAGCACGTCTGGCTCAATCGGTTTGTCCAGGAAAATATCTACTGGCAGGTAGTCCTCATTGGGAGCAAAGCGATAGGGCACTTCTTTGACGTTGTGCACGTTGGTCAGCATGAGGATAGGCAGCTTTATCAGATTGTGTTCCTCTCTGATGGCCCGAGCCACCTCGAACCCCTCATAACCTGTAGGCATCAAGACGTCTAAGACCACGAGGTCCGGTTCGGTACTCTTCACCTTGCTGATCCCTTCCTCGGGGGTTGTCGCTGTATCTACCTCGAAGGCCTCGCCTTCGAGCACCATGCGCACAGCGTAGAGGAAATCCGGGTCATCGTCTATGACGAGTATCTTCGACATAACTAACCTCCTGAATAATCAAGAACCTCAGCGACGTTTGCGCATCTCCCCTATGGCCATCTCGGCGGCGTTCACCATATGGTAGGCAATAGGCGAAGCCGTCAGCGCCGGATGAGTGCCTATTTGGAACATGGCTATGTCCTCGGCGGTCATGCGGTTCTGCACACAGGCAGAGACGGCGTTGATGATCTCACCGGCCGTGGTATCCCCCATAACCTGTCCCCCCAGAACTACACCCGAGTTCCGCTCGAACACCAGCTTGACCTTGGTATCCGCCGCGCCCGGCATAAAACCAGGGTGGCGGTTGGGGCCATCGATGGTCACGGGGATCACGTCGTACCCACGCTCCTTGGCCATGGCCTCGGTCAATCCGGCAGTGGCCAGCGCCACGTTCCCCACAGCAGTTGACCACACGCCAACCGTACCTACGTTCTCTCGTCTGATGCCAAACAGGTTGGCGCCAGCGATGCGTGCCTCCAGTGTAGCGATGGACGCCAACTTGAGCGGCGAGGGCCTTCCGCCAAAGAATGAGATCTTCTCGGCACAGTCGCCACAGGCGTAGATGTTGTCGTCGGACGTCTTCATCGTCCGATCAACCCTGATACCACCGGTCAAGCCGATGCGCAGTCCCGCCTCCTTCGCCAGATCCACGTTTGCAACGGCTCCTACACCCACAATGACGGTATCGGCTTTGATCTCGGTGCCATCGGACAGAACCACCTCCTCTACGTGCCCGTTTCCGGCTATCTGCTCAACCCTGGTGGAGGTGCGGATACTGATCCCTCTAGACTCGAGCGCTTTCTCCATCTCGCAGCAGAACTCCTCATCGTACGCCAACGCCAGGCAGTGCGGTAGCATCTCGACGATGGCGACGTTCTTGTCGTCCGCTTTGTTGATCTCGTCCCCAAACTCGATCCCGATGAATCCCCCCCCGATCACGACCACATCCCTAGCAGTTTCGAGCCAGTCGTGAAGATCGCTCAGGTATTCGACGTCTTTGACGATCGCGAAAACTCCCTCAAGCTCAAACCCTGGTATGGGCGGCATAGCCGGCCTCGAGCCCGTGGCCAGAATGAGTCGTTCGTAGCCTATGTTGCCTGCTTCAGTGTGAAGGATTCTCTCCTCTCGGTCTATGTCCGCGGCCTCTGTGACAAGCAGAGCGATATCGTTCTTCTTCAGCACTGTATCGGGTATAAGATTCTTGTGAGGGCTTCCCAGTGTGCCGAAGATGTAGGGGATACCGCACGGTATCAAGACTTGTTCCTCATTGCGCACCATCAGGATTGCCTTATCTGGGTAGTGTCGCCGTGCCGTAATCGCAGCAGTCAGCCCAGCAGCACTTCCACCTATGACAACGATGTCAGCCTGTTCCATCGCTCATGCTCCTTTCATTCATCGAATCGGAATTGGCAAAGCAAAGCGTCCACTGCGGAGTGGTTCCAAGAAGCAGCTCTCTTGTCAGACCATGTGTAACTCCTCCGCAATCCCCATATCTCACCAATCGCCCGATTGTCACAGGGCGAAATCATTCGAAGGCAACTGATCAGCGTGCCTTTAACCTGTCCAGACACTCCATCGCCTCGTCCAGTTGCCGCTGAAGCATATCGATCTCCTCTCGCAGCCGGCCGACCTCGTCCTCCTCATACTCGCCCTCGGTGGAGAACGCTTGGTGGGCGTGCTCGACGCTCTCGCGGCACGGCTCGGCCCCCTGCAACGTACCGCCCAGGTACTGCTCCAGGGCGTGGCGCACGGAGCCTGTGGCCCCGGTTACCGCCTGGATACCGTACTGCTGGAAGAAACCGATGGCCCGCCGTCCCATCCCGCCGGCGAGCATCACGTCGGCTCCCTGGCTTTGGATGAAGCCGGGCACCTGCCCCGGCTGGTGGCGACCGTAGTAGGGATTCTCCACCGCGCTGACCTGACTCACTTGTCGGCCATCGAGATCTACCAGAACGTAGTACGGGCAGCGCCCGAAGTGCGGGCTGACCACACTATCCAATCCGCTGCTGTCGTCTGCGGAGATTGCCACGCGCATCAGTTCATTCCTCCTTCTCCAGCCGGTCGAGCCGCTCCATCACTTCGGCCAATTGCTCGCGCAATCCGCTGGCCATGTCCCTCAGAGCCGCGATCTCCTCCTCCTGGGAACCGGCCGGGGCAGTCGGAGGCGCGAACGAGGTTGGGGACATCGCCGCACGGCGGCCCATGCCCATCCCCATCCCACGTCCTCTGCCGCGACCCATTCCACGCCCCATGCCCATTCCCCGGCCCATACCCATTCCGGCCTGGACGTTGGCGTCGGCAACGGACTGAAGCTCGCCCGCCCTGT
>JASFWK010000169.1:0-3984 GCA_050049355.1 Anaerolineae bacterium
CGGCGGGAATGGCTGCTGTGCTGCTTGCATGGCAGATGGTGCTGCCGCCCGTTGATCACTTGGTTGCGGGCGGGGGAGGGGTCGTGCTGGGGGTAGGCGCCTACCTGGCGGTGGCGACGCTCCTACAGGCCGATGAGCTGAAAGAGGTAGGACGGCTGGTGCTGAGAAGAGGTGCCAGCTAGCCGGGGGGGCGTGAGCTCTCCTTGGCCTGTGTCGGAGAGCGCCTCACTCGGCTTCGAGTGGCGTCTCCTGACCCTCGGGCGTCAGTTTCTGGATCTTCAGCTCAGCCTGATCCAACTGGGTACTGCAGTAGGCCGCCAGCGCCTGACCCCGCTCGTAGAGGGCTAGGCTCTCCTCAAGGCTTAGCCCTCCTGCCTCCATCTTGCGAACTGTCTCCTCCAGCTCTGCGAAGGCCTCCTCAAAGGAGAGATCCTCTATCTCAACCATTGCGTATTTTTCCCCCTTCCGAGCTAGCCCATCCGAGGCTTTGCCAGCACCTCCATCATCTGGAGGTCGAAGAAGGACTGGGCATTGGCGGGGACGAGCACCACCGCGGTATCGGCTCCGCGACCAGTGCCAGCGATGGCTATGCAGGGCTCACCGACCCTAACCAGCCCGGCGTCGGCGGCCATCAGGGAGATCTCTGCGCAGACCTTCATACCCTCGCAGAAGGTGCGGAGGGTATAGGCGATGATCTCGTCCGTGAGGTAGGTACCCAGCTTCTTCCGTACGGCCCGGTTGACTCCACCAAAGGCGTGTTGGCAGGTGAGAATCGTCGCCCCCGCTGATTCGATGGCGGACCGGTGCTCCGGCAGGAGTTCTTGCGTATTGGGGCCGCGGAAGCCCGTGGAGTGGGTCACCACAACCACATCGTAGTCCCGGAAGACCTCTGCTGCCCTGGCACCGGTCTCGCCGGTCGTCGTAGCGACCAGAATGGTTCGCACGTCCAACTGCCCTGCGCGCTCTCGTGCTACGTCCAGGACGCGGTCGGTGTTCCGCGGGCCTGGTCGGTCGAAGTAGATGGTCTGAACCGTGATCTCGGGCATTGCGCGCACCTCCAAATGGCGAATGCGACTCTCTGTCCTTGAGACGGACGGGACAAGTCGAGACTATCATACACCGCAAGCTGGCCGCTCGCCAATCTGATCACACGCCCGGAGTGGTCAAGCGAGTTGTCGTAGATTGGCTGCTAGATCTTGTCCGCTTTTCAGACAACACTCTCAAGAGCGTGTTGCCTGTGTGCGTTCGCGCCTCAACGGAGCCAAAGTGACGAACACGCGGGTGCCTCAATTCTCCCGGCTGGGCGGGTTGCCGTGCGAGAGACTCCCTGCTTGGCGGCCTCTCTTCTCGTTGACGAACAACAAGAGCAGCAAGCCGACCAGCAGAAAGGCAGCGATGGAGAAGAGCGCGGCCCGGTGTCCAGCTTGCTCCGCGGCCAACGGAGTCAAGTCATGTGTGTTCATGTACCAGCCGGTTGCCTCCGCCGCCAGGAGCCCAAAGATGGTTGGGCCGATAAACGAGGACGTGCGGCCGGTCACGGCGAAGAACCCGTAGAACTCCGCGCTCTTTCCTGGTGGACTGAAGGTGCCGACCATCGTGCGGCTGACGGACTGGACGCCGGTGAGTGCAAACCCGGCCAGTCCGCCGATGAAGTAGAACTCGAGTCGGGAGTAGCTGAAGTACAGCCAAATCACGGGGACGATCATCAGGAGGAGGGAGATGATGAGCGAGCGCTTCCCGCCGAAGCCGTCGGCCAGCAGTCCAAAGAGATATGCACCGGCGATGCTTGCCACTTGCACGATGATCATGAAGATGATCAGTTCCTGTTGCTCCATCCCATACAACACCGCTCCCAGGATAGCACCGAAGTCGAGTACCATCAGAATGCCGTCGTTGTAGATCAGGAAGGCAATCATGAACTTGACGAAATCCCTGTAGTCGCGCACGGTCCTGAACGTGCGCCTCAGCCGCTTGAGCGCGACGCTGAGGTAGTTTTCCCCTGCCGGCAGTGACCTGGGTTGGGCGCGCTCCCGCAGCCAGAGGAAGGCGGGGGTGGCGGAGAGAGCGAAGAAGAAAGCTGTGATCACCAGCGATAGGCGCACGATCAGATCCCCACTGATCAGCACGATCAACGGCAGGACGATGAGGAGACAGATCACCCCTCCCGCTGACCCGATGGCCCAGCCGTTGCCGGAAACCCGCCCCATCTCCTCTGGCGCGGCGATCTCCGGCAGCAGTGCGTTGTAGAAGACCTGTGCGCTTCGGTAGCCGACCTCTGCCAGAATGAAGAGCATCATTCCGATCACCACGTCGCCCTTCTGCACGAAGAAAAGCATCGCCGTGAACAGGCAGGCCACGGCGGTGTAGAAGAAGAGCAAGCGCTTCTTGGCCCCAGAATAATCGGCCAGCGTTCCGAGCAGCGGAGAGGTGATGGCCACGACAAACATTGCGATGCCAACGGCAAAGCCCCACAGCCGCGAGCCCTCCGCCCCGCCCACCACCTCCCCCTTGAAGTAGGCCGCATACACTGCTAGTAGTACCACAGCAGCGTAGGCCGAGTTTCCGAAATCGTACAGATACCAGGCCCAGCGCTCACGCTGGGTGGACTTAGATTGGACCATGGTGACATCCACGTCGCTCTCCTTTGAGGCTTGGTCGTACCGGCAATCAGTGCGAGTAGGCGAGGCGGCCCGCCTGCCCCGCCTTATCAAGTAACACTCTGGCTGGGCGTAGGATGCGCTCTCTTGCGAAGGCGGCAGACTGAAGGGCGGTTGTGGAGAGAGCTTTGCGGCTCACAGATAGTCGGGGTCATCATCCCAGGGATAGATCTCGGCTTCCTGGGCAGCGGCTCGAATGGCTGGATCGTCCGAATAGTGGCCGCGTCGCTCTGCGGGAAGTAGCCTTGCGATGCGTTCCATGATCTGATGGCCGATCGCCTCGAGCTGCTGACGCCGTCTGTGTCCCCGCCCACTTGCGCGGAAGGGACCAAAGGGCTTGCCGATCCGCACCGTGACACGCGCGCGCCGTCCCCTTCGGAGGCTTGGGAAGACGTTGAGCAGACCGTCGAAGCCCATGGGAAGAATCTGTGCCCCTGTTCGCACGGCCAGAAAAGCCGTGCCGGGGCGCGCCGGCCGCAGCACTGTCGCCCAGCTGCCGGCCTCGGGGAAGATCCCCAGCACGCCGTCCTGGGCCAGTACCGCCTCTGCGGCCCGCAGCGCGTCGCGAGAAGCTGTCCCTCGATAGACGGGATAGTACCCCCAGATTCCTGGAATCAACGTCGACCATGCAGGGGCGTTGGGCATTCGGAAGCCCCCCACAAACTCCAGTGGCCAAGGCACCGATTGTACCATCGCCACGGGGTCGATGAAACTAAAATGATTGGCCACCACCAGCAATGGGCCTCCCTCGGGGAGGTTCTCCTGACCGATGATTTGCAGATTCGTGAGCGCCGAAAGGGCTGCGTGGGCGAGTCGCCGCAGCAGCGCACGGATCAGACGTCGGCGAGGGTATGGGAATCTGTTCTCCTTCATAGTCAGTGTGGCATTGTATCGCGCTTTCTCTCCTTCGTCAATCTGCAGGTTCGGGCGGCTGCCCTTGCCCTGAGGATTGGCGTGGCTCACTGGGATCCTCTGGCTCTGCTTGCAGCACCTGGTGGGTACTCCGACGAACCGGGAGAGACGGATGGCACAGCCGACGCCGTGATTGCGGAGATGCTCACGTCATCAAGGAAGAAGCTGCTGTTAAGAACCCCGTCGGTGACAGCAACAAAGCGCAGATTCACACTCTCCCCCCTGTAGGCCTGAATGTCTATCTGGCGGTGTCCCCATTCCCCCGTGTTGTTGTCTTCGCAGAGGTCGTAAGTGGCCAGCGTGGTTGATCCAAAGCGGACGTAGGCATAGTCATAGCCGCAGAGATCCTCCGAGGCGCTCCGGTACCAGTAGTTGAGCGTTGTGGCGCTGGAAGGAATGGTCATATCCTGGGAGA
>JASFWK010000065.1:0-10608 GCA_050049355.1 Anaerolineae bacterium
GCGGTCGGTTCGTCAACCCTCTCCCCCAATGGATGTGCGCCGATTGCGTTCTCATTCCCCGCCCTCGAAGGTGACGACGGCGCAAGAGGGCAGCGCGAGGGCATGCCACTTCCCCACTTGCCTCTGCAAGCGGTATCGAGTAGAATGAGTTGAACGTCAAGAGGGCAAGGGGTCTGCGGAGGGGTTTGGACCTCGCATCCTGGCCGAACGAGAGCTGGGGCCGGAATATGCATGAAGCCATAGCCATATTGGACTACGGCTCACAGACCACGCAGCTTATCGCCCGGCGCGTGCGGGAGGCCCACGTGTACTGCGAGCTATTTCCGTGGGATACTCCCCCCGAGCAGGTGCTGATGATTCGCCCCCGAGGGTTCATCCTCTCCGGCGGCCCCGCCGGCGTCTACGAGCCGGATGCACCGATGCTCCCCGCCTACGTCCTGGAAAGCGGCCTCCCCGTGCTGGGCATCTGCTACGGCATGCAGCTTCTGGCCCACGCCCTGGGCGGTGAAGTGACCCCCGCATCCCACCAGGAGTACGGCCCTGCCCAGGTCGAACTGACCGAAGCGGAGACACATCGCCCTGGATCTCTGTTGGCCTCCCTTCAGAAGCGTCCTCAGGTCTGGATGAGCCACGGCGACCGAGTGGAGCAGGTGCCGCAGGAGTTCCAGATCCTGGCCCGCAGCCCCAACTCGCCGGTCGCCGCCATGGGCGATCTCCAGAAGCATCGCTACGGGGTCCAGTTTCACCCGGAAGTGATTCACACCCCTGCCGGCCGGGAGATCCTGCAGAACTTCGCCCTGGAGGTGTGTGGCTGCAAGCCCACCTGGACCCCGGCCGCGTTCGCCGAGCAGGCGGTGGCGGAGATCCGCGACATGGTGGGCGAGGGGAGGATACTCTGTGCCCTCAGCGGCGGCGTGGATTCAGCCGTCACAGCGTCACTGGTTCACCGGGCGGTGGGAGATCGGCTAACATGCATCTTTGTCAACACTGGGCTGCTGCGGCGAGGGGAGCCACAGCAGGTGACAGAGACGTTCCGGGATCAGCTGGGGATGCCGCTCGTGGCGGTGGACGCCACAGAGAGATTCCTATCTGCCCTGCGAGGGGTCACTAACCCTGAGAAGAAGCGAAGGGTCATCGGCGAACTGTTCATCCGCGTGTTTGAGCAGGAGGCGGAACGGCTGGGGGAGGCAGACTTCCTGGCTCAAGGGACGCTCTACCCCGATGTCATCGAATCAGCCGCCCCCGATCGCGCTGGTGCCCGGCGGATAAAGACCCATCACAACGTAGGAGGGTTGCCGGAGGAGATGAGGCTGCAGCTCGTCGAGCCCCTACGCTACCTCTTCAAGGACGAGGTGCGGGCAGTGGGACAGAGTCTGGGCCTGCCAGAGAGGATCATCTGGCGCCAGCCGTTCCCAGGGCCGGGCCTCGCGGTGCGGACTCTGGGGGAGATCACGTGGGAGCGGTTGGAGAGGTTGCGGACCGCGGACGCCATCCTGCTGGAGGAACTGGGCCGGGCGGGGCTTCTGCGCCAAGAGACCCAACAGGCCTTCGCCGTGCTCTTGCCGGTGCGCAGCGTGGGAGTCATGGGTGACGGGCGAACCTATGAGGAAGTGGTGGCCCTTCGCGTGGTCACCACGGAGGACTTCATGACCGCCGACTGGGCCCGGCTCGGGGCAGACCTCTTGGCCCGCATAAGCAACCGCATTGTAAACGAAGTTCCTGGCGTCAACCGCGTCGTCTACGATATCACTTCCAAGCCCCCAGCGACGATCGAGTGGGAGTAGCTGAAAAACCCTGGACTTGACGGCTCTGCCAGACGCGATTACCCTTGGCTGCCGCGTTTAAGCTTGACTTTTGCCCTGCATTGAGGCATAATGAAACCAGCTAGTGCCAAAAGGAGGTGATGGCTAGGGAGGAAGTCGTGGTTCGTTCCAAGGAACGTTGCTTAGGATTGAAAGAAACTGGCAAAAGGAGGAGACAGAGAAATGCGCAGTAAATGGTTGACTGCCGTGTTGAGTCTGGTGGTCATCGCGACGTTGCTGGCCTCCTGCGGGCCTGCTGGGACTCCTACTGAGGAACCCACTGAGCCCCCGGAGCCGACAGAGGTTCCAACTGAAGTCCCCACGGAAGCGCCGACAGAGCCACCGCTGCCGGGTGAGGGCTTCAAGGTCGGTCAGGTGACGGATATGGGCGGCATTGACGATCAGTCCTTCAACCAGACCGCCTGGGAAGGCATGCAACAGGCATCCGAAGAGCTGGGAGTGGAGATCGACTACCTGGAATCACAGCAGCCTGCCGACTACGCGCCTAACATCACTCAGTTCCTCGAGCAGGACTACAACATGCTCGTCACGGTCGGCTTCTTGCTGGCAGAGGATACCTACAACTTCGCCCAGGAGAACCCGGAGACTTACTTCGCTATCGTGGACTTCGGCTACGCGCCCGGCCAGTGGGAGGAGGACGTGGAGCCTCTGGGTAACCTCGTCGGCTTGATCTTCGACACCGACGAGGCGGCCTTCCTGGCCGGATACCTGGCGGCAGGGATGACCGAGACCGGCGTGGTAGGCACCTTCGGCGGCATCCCCATCCCCACGGTCACCATCTTCATGGTCGGCTTCCAATCCGGCGTGGAGTACTACAACGCACAGCACGGCACCGAGGTCGAGGTCGTGGGCTGGGATAGCGAGAACCCGGATGCGGGTCTGTTCACCTTCGATTTCGAGGACACCGAATTGGGGCGCCAGATGGGCGAGACCCTGATCGCCGAGGGCGCGGACATCATCCTACCGGTGGCCGGTCCCGTGGGCGTGGGCACCGCCGCGGTGCTTGAGGAGCAGGGCGGCATGCTGATCGGCGTGGACGCCGACTGGTGCCTCACCGCCGCAGACTTCTGCCCCATCATCCTGACCAGCGTGCTGAAGCGAATGGACGTGACGGTACCGGCGGCAATCCGCAGGGCTGTCACAGGGGAGTGGGAGGCTGGCACCAACATCGTCGGCAACCTGGAGAACGAGGGCGTGAGCCTGGCCCCCTTCCACGAGTTCGAGGACGACGTGCCTGACGAACTGAAGGCCGAACTGGATGAGCTCGCTGACGAGATCATCGCTGGCAACATCAACACTGGCTGGGACGAGTACCTAGCCTCGCTAGAAGAGTAACCAGCCGGTTGGATCAGCTGTGGGCGATGCCGGGCGTGCCCGGCATCGCCCATCTTCACACGTCGCAAGGAGGCAGCCGTGCCCCCTGTCTTGGAACTGCGCGGTATCACTAAGGCCTTCCCAGGCGTCTTGGCCAACGATCACATCGACATGACTCTGAAGGAAGGCGAGATCCACGCCCTGTTGGGAGAGAACGGGGCAGGCAAGACCACGTTGATGAATGTCCTCTACGGCCTCTATGCCCAGGACGAAGGCGAGATCTACGTCCGAGGTCAGCGCATCGAGATCCGCGACCCCAACGATGCCATCGCCCAGGGCATTGGCATGGTCCACCAGCACTTCATGCTGGTACCAGTCCTCACTGTAACGGAGAACGTCATGCTGGGGGTGGAACCCATTAGGAACGGCCTTTTCCTGGATCGGGCCACTGCCGCCAGGCGTGTCCGCCGCATCTCCGAGCAGTACGGGCTGGAGGTAGATCCCGAAGCCTACATCAAGAATCTGCCGGTGGGAGTGCAGCAGCGGGTGGAGATTATCAAGCTGCTCTATCGCGAAGCCGATATCTTGATCTTGGATGAGCCGACCGCGGTGCTGACCCCTCAAGAGGTGGAGGATCTCTTCAAGATCGTCCGATCGCTGGTGGACCAGGGTAAGTCAGTCATCTTCATCACTCACAAGCTGAAAGAGGTCATGACTATCGCGGATCGGATCACCGTCCTCCGCAACGGACGTCTGGTAGGCACGACAACGCCGGCCGAGACCACAAGAGAACGATTGGCCGCGATGATGGTTGGGCGGGAAGTCGTCCTGCAAGTCGAAAAGGTCCCAGGCCACACCGGCGAGATCGTGCTGGAGGTGGAGGATCTAGAGGCGATGGACGACCGAGGCAACTTGGCCGTCCGAGGTGTATCGTTCGAGGTGCGGACCGGCGAGATCTTGGGAGTGGCCGGCGTTCAGGGAAACGGGCAGACGGAGTTGGTGGAGGCGCTGACGGGCCTGCGAGAGGTCTCGGAGGGCCATGTACGCATCCTGGGAGACGACATGACGAACGCGCCGCCACGGAAGATCCTCGAACAGGGGACCGCCCACGTGCCAGAGGATCGGCAGAGAGATGGTTTGGTGCTCAGTTTCCCGGTCGCCGACAACCTGGTGCTCAACACCTACTACGTCGCGCCCTTTGCTCACCTCGGCGTACTCAACCAAGATGCGATCCTTGAGGCAGCAGAAGATCGAGTGCGCCAGTTCGACGTACGCACTCCGAGCGTGATGGTGCCGGTCTCCAACCTCTCCGGCGGCAATCAGCAGAAGGTCATCGTCGCCCGCGAGTTCTCACGTCCCATTCGCCTGCTGGTCGCCTCCCAGCCCACGCGGGGTCTGGATGTGGGCTCCATTGAGTACATTCATCGCCGCATCAACGAGAAACGAGACGAAGGATGCGCAATCCTCCTGGTATCCCCCGAACTCGATGAGGTGATGAGTCTGTCCGACCGAATCGCCGTCATGTATGAGGGAAGGATCGTGGACGTAATGCCCGCTGAGGAGGCAACCAGGGAGGAGCTTGGCCTGCTGATGGCCGGGGCGAAGGAGGCTCGAAAGGAGGCAGCCGGTGCAACCGTCGCCTGACAAGCTGCGGATAGGACTGGTCACCGACGTAGGCCGCATCGATGACGGCACCTTCAATCAGTATACCTATGAAGGGTTGATGCGGGCCGCGCGGGAGTACGACCTGGAATCAGACGTCATCGAGACGTCGTCTCCCGACGAGTATGAGAAGAACATCCGCCGACTGATTGAGGAAGGCTTCACCCACATCGTGACCATTGGCTCCACAAGAGGCCCAATAGTTGAGCGGTTGGCCACACGTCATCCATCTGTTCACTTCATCGTCGTAGATCACGAGCCACTGCCGGACAGTAAGAACGTCACCGGATTGGTCTTCGCTGAGGATCAGGCTGGCTTCCTGGCCGGGGCACTGGCTGGGCTGGTGACCGAGCACGAGATGGTAGGTTTTGTGGGCGGAGTGGATGTCCTCCCGGTGCGCAAGTTCCACAGAGGGTTTAGACACGGCCTTGCCCACACCAACCGTCGGGCCGAGATGATCCAAACGCATACCGACTCGTTTACAGATCCCGAGGCAGGCGAAGAGGCGGGTCGACGGTTGGTGGATCAAGGAGCTGACGTGGTCTTCGCTGCGGCCGGGGAGAGCGGGAGCGCAGCCATCAAGAGCGCAGCCAAGAAGGGCGCTTGGGTGATTGGCGTCGATCAGGATGAGTGGGAGACGACGTTTAGAAACGGAGAGATCCCCGAGGCGGAGAGGTTGCTGACCAGCGCCGTGAAACGAGTAGACCGAGCGGTATACACTGCAATCACCCGGGCAGTGAAGAGAAGTCTCCCCGCCGGAGTGCTCCGTTTCAGTCTATCCAACGACGGAATTGGACTGGCCCCCTATCACGCGGCGGACGTGGCAGTCCCCTCCGAGGTGCGCGGAAGGATCCAAGAGGTGGCCGACGGCCTGCGCGTTGGGCGCATCAAGACGCACGTGGGTCCCCAGGGCGAAGATCTGCGGAGGAGCCTGCTGCGCCGCTTGACGACCTGGAATTGGCAGGCAGCGCTGATGCCGCTGCTGGCCATCTTCACCGCCCTGGTCGTAGGGGCGATCTTCATCGCTGCCTTCGACCCAGATGTGTGGACAGCCTTCGGAACTGGGAGGAGAGCGGGTCTGGTGGCAGGGTGGCAGTCCATCGCCCAGGCGTATGCCGCCCTATTCGAAGGCGCCTTCGGCAGTCCGGCGCGAATCATCGAAGGCTTCAGAGTGTATTCCGGCAGTGGGGAGACGACCGAATTGCTGGCTGCCCTACGTCCGCTGACAGAAGGTCTGCGCATCTCCACTCCCTACATCTTTGCCGGCCTTGCGGTCGCTCTGGGGTTCCGATGCGGTCTCTTCAACATCGGTGCGGAGGGCCAGTACTTCATCGGCGGAATCGCTTCGGTGTTCATTGGATACAGCCTCAAGGGACTGCCCTGGTTCGTCCATCTACCCCTGGCCGTGGCTGCCGGGATGGCCGGTGGGGCACTGTGGGCAGGAATCGCCGGGTACTTGAAGGCCAAAACAGGGGCTCACGAGGTGATCAACACCATCATGCTCAACTACATCGCCTACCGGCTGGCCGACTATCTCCTGCAGAGGGGCGGACCGATGGCACGCCCGGGAGAGTACCGACCGGTGAGTCCGGAGATCGAGACCTCTGCCTACCTCCCGCAGTTCTTCCCCGGCGATCCCTCTATCCGCCTCAACGTCGGGCTCCTTCTGGCGTTTGTCGCCGTTGGCGTGGTCTACTGGCTGCTGTTCAAGACGACGGTGGGTTTCGAGATTCGGGCTGTGGGGGCCAACCCGCGGGCGTCGCGGACCGCCGGGATCAGCGTGGCCCGGAACTTCGTTCTTGCCATGGCTCTCAGCGGCGCGCTGGCGGGGTTGGCCGGCGCCCACGACATCCTGGGGGTGCTCCACTTCATGCCCAACGCCTTCTTCGCCGGCTACGGCTTCGATTCGATCGCGCTGGCGCTTCTGGGCAAGAGTCACCCCGTTGGGGTCTTACTAGCGTCACTTCTCTTCGGTTTCTTGCGAGCCGGGGCGCAGCGTATGCAGGCACCGCCAGCCTCGGTGCCCATTGACATCATATCCATACTGCAGGCCTTGATCATCATCCTCATCGCGGCCCCGGAGGTGATCCGTCTCGTCTACCGTATCCGTGCACCAGAGGTGGAAGCGGAGGCGGTCCGGACGCGAGGTTGGGGACAGGTGTAGGGAGGTTAGACGTGAACTCAGATCAGGAACGGTTTGAGGATCGAGGAAGAGGTTCAACCCGTCGAAGGCTCGCCTACGGCCTGGTCTTTCTGGGAGCCGCCCTTCTGATCTTCCTTGTCTTTGCTCGCCCGAGCACGGCGGGTGAGGCGAGTGTCTTTGTGCTTAACCCGGGCGGGGAATCGGAGGCGCTGCCGGTGCCGGACGTGCGCGTACCCAGCATGGTGGCACTCTACGGGATCGCTCTGTTGTCTGCCTTCGTGGGTGGCTGGCAGCTGGCACGGGGCTTCAGGCGAGTCAACCTGGTGTTGTTCGCGGTTACAGTGCTATTCGTGCTGGCCTTCCTTGTTTGGGGAGCTCGCGGGCGCTCGTTCAGCTTCACCGGTCTGTTGAGCAGCGCTTTCCTACGCGCTGTGCCGATCGCCCTAGCCGCGCTCTCAGGAGTGCTGTGTGAGCGGTGCGCGGTGATCAACATCGCCATCGAGGGCATGATGCTCGCCGGAGCCTTCACCGCTGCGCTGATGGGCAGCGTGGCGGCCAACATCCTGGGTTGGCCCTCCTGGGCTTCGCTGGCCTTCGGGCTGCTGAGCGCCCTGGGTGCCGGGGCGCTGCTCGGGCTGCTTCTGGCCGTCCTGGCCGTGCGGTTCAAGGTGGACCAGATCATCGCGGGCACCGCCATCAATATCCTGGCCGTGGGCGTGACCAGTTTCATAAACGCCCGCATCATGACCGAGTTCCAAGAGCTCAACAGCCCCGAAAGATTCTCCCGCGCCGCGATCCCACTCCTGTCGCGAATTCCCGTCATCGGCCCAGTTCTGTTTGAGCACAACGTGCTGGTCTATGCCCTCTTTGGCCTCCTGGCTGTGGTGCACGTGGTCCTCTTCTACACTCGCTGGGGCCTGCGGACGCGGGCAGTAGGGGAGCACCCCCGCGCAGCCGACACACTGGGAGTGGACGTCTTCAGGAATCGCTACATCAACGTGACGTTGGGCGGCGTAGTGGCAGGATTTGCCGGAGCGTTCCTGATCCTGGGGAGAGTGGGCCGTTTCGACGAGCTTATGACCGCCGGCAAGGGGTTCATCGGCCTGGCGGCGATGATCTTCGGGAATTGGACACCCTTCGGGGCCTTCGGCGCCAGTCTGATCTTTGGCTTCGCTGGCGCGCTCCAGACCAGCCTGGCCGTTCTGCAGGTCCCCATCCGTCCCCAGCTGCTGGCGATGGCCCCCTACCTGGTGACTATCACTGTGCTGGCCGGCGTGGTCGGTGAGGCGAGCCCGCCCGCCGCCGATGGCCAGCCGTACGAGAAACAGTAGACGGGCGTCGCAACCGATCATTCGAGAGCGATTCGTGAGTGTGTAGGTCGCTCGAGTAACCGACTCGCGGATGCAAAAAAGGGGGCAGGCTCGAGACCTGCCCCCCGTCTTTCTCCCTAACCCAAGGCGCTACAGAAGCGTCCAGGCAGAGAGCCCCCAAGTGACCGCCCAATGGACCATCACGGTCAGCCACAGATTCTGCGTCTGTAGAAAGAGAACCGTGCTGAGGACTGCCATTCCCGCTCGCATCACCGCCGCTGGCGCCCCGTCAGGCGACCCCAGGCTGACTCGCCAGTGAGGATTGAGCAACGCCTCCAACGCTGCGAGCCCCAAGCCAAACCACGCCCCCCAATACAAGCCCAGCTCCAAGATGGGAGCGTTGCGGTAGAAGGCCCAGTGAACCTCGTGGAAGGTCGCCTCCCGAAGACGGGCCCAGGGAGAGAGGGACGAGCCTGCCGGCAGGTGACTGGTCGGCGCCCTGCTGGCTGCCCACCAGCCTGCCGAAAGCACCGCCCAAGCCGCCGTTCCCAGTCCCACTGCCCAACCGACGTCGCGCGCCCAATCGGCCCAATTGGCTGCAATCTCAGCCGCCGTGACCGGCTCACCGAGAAGCGCGTTGAGAGAGACCATTGGCTGCAGCCCCAGCAGCCGGCCAATGACCGCGTCTCGACCCCAGATCAGCGCAGCGAAGGGAATACCGACGTAGAAGAGGGCACGGAGAAAGACAAAGAGAGACGGACCATACTCCCACTCTAGAATGCGGGTCACCCACGAGGGGCGCCTTTCGCGCCGTTTCAGCTGCCACATCACCTGCACAGCTGCGGTCGCCAGCAGGAGAGATCCAAGCAGCCACAGCCAGCGGTCCCTACCCCCCGCGTCTGCCAACCTCGCCCTCCAGCGGGACAGTCAACACGACCCGTGTTCCCTGGCCCGGGGCGGTGTCAATGTCCAGGCTCCCCCCCACAAGCTCCGTCCGCTCCCGCATATTCATCATCCCCAAACTGCCCCGCACAGTGTAATCCTCCATCACCTTCTTCAGATCGAATCCCCTGCCGTCATCCTCCACCTCGGCCACGAAGGCACTTCCCTGCCTTCTCAAGCGGACCCAGATGTTCTCGGCACGGGCATGCTTGCGCGCATTGCTGATCGCTTCCTCTAAGATGTAGAAGATCACCCCTTGTGCGTCCTCCCCGAGCATCTGATCCAGCCCCTCCGGCGCATCGAGGTGAACGGGCAGAGCGTCGGTCTCGGCCTGCTTGGCGATGTATTGGGCCAGCGCCGCTTGCAGCCCTTGGGTCTCCAGGATGAGGGGGCGGAGGGTGAAGAGCATATGGCGGATCTCCTTAGTGGTCCGCCTGGCCAACTTCTCGATACGACGCAGCTCCTCTAGTGCACCTGCCGGGCTGCTATTCACAAGCGACTGCACGTAGTTTACGCGCATCGCAATGGCCGCAATAGTCTGAGTCGGCCCATCGTGAAGGTCCCGGGCCAACTTCTTGCGAGCATCCTCCTCGACCCCTACGATGCGCTCCTTCTCCTCCATCAGACTCTGATACAACCGCGCATTCTGGAGCGCGACCACCGCCTGGCTGCAGAGGGCGATCAAGAGGTCCTGATAGTCAGCCGTGTAGACCCCGTCCACGAGGCTGCCAAAGATGACCACGCCGAAGCTCTCGAAGCCGGCTCGGAGCGGCAGCGCCACCGCCTGGTGACAGCGGTGCATCGCCGCGAAGAGCCCCAGCTCCGGATCGCGCCCCGGATCCTCTGAGAGAGCAGGCTCGGCGGTCTCCAGAACCTGCGCGATGATCCCTTCCTCCGCTGCCAGGGTGACCTGCTCATCCCGCGGCGATAGATGGCGGGAGGCGGCCACTCGAAGCTGCTCGTTGTGAAAGAGGAGCACAATCCCCACCTGGGGAAGGGTCTGCTGGGTCAACTCTCGAAGCCCGATCTCGCTTACGTCCAGCATCGCCTCCAGCACCCGCTGGTAGTTGAGCGTGGCGCTGAGGGTAGCGGCAAGCTCAAAGATCAGGCGGGACTGCTGATGGCGAGCGCGAAGGCGCCGCAGATCCTCAGCCTTCTCGGCCTGGAGTGCCACAGCAATGCGATGCTGTATCCGCTGACCAATGACTCCCGTCACCAAGGCAACCAACAGCAGCAGCACCGCGTCCCCAACCTTGGAGACGGCGGTGCTCAGGGAATCCTCACCTCCACCAATCAGCCCCAGGCCGAAGTACCCGAGGGTGATGGAGAGTGCAACGATCAGGCTGTACACAAAAGAGAAGCGCAGTGCGGCGGTGACAATGGGAAGGAGGCCGAAGAAGAGAAGAGGGCTCTG
>JASFWK010000103.1:0-7702 GCA_050049355.1 Anaerolineae bacterium
ACTGCCCTCGGACGTAGGGGAAGCGAAGTCAGTGACGGTGGGCGCGGGCGAGGTGGGAAGGACCGCGATGGGGGACGGTGCCGCCCCGATGGCCAGCTGGCCTGGCCTGAGCACGCCCAGCTCCCATCCAACCAAGACGGCTACCAGGAGGAGCCCTGCCACAGCGACCACCTTCACCGCCGAAGCCAGATACCTTCTCCGGCGCGGGCGGGAGGTAGACGAGCGAGGCAAGGCAACCAGGCGTCGGCGCGCCCACCGCAGAGCCGCGTGGGCGCGAGAGCTTCGCGGTCTAGACTCCAGAGCGCGGGCTATGTAGACAAGACTGGAGCGAGGATCCTTAGCCAGGTAGGCCAGCCACAGAAGCGCGGTCTCGCTGCTCGGATCTCGTCGAAGCACAGCCCGAAAAGCAGACCGGGCCTCCCCCTTTCGTCCAGCCTTGACTGCCCTAATCGCTCTACGCAAGTGCTCCGCGACTGACATATCTCCCCGCCTCGTCGCGAACAGTGTAGGGCATCTCGATCCTTGAGGCGCATTCCGGATGCCCAGCCCATTCCCCGCTTAGGGTGTCTCTTCCTCCAGGAAACAGAGAATCCCATCCACGATCCCCTGCGCCACCAAGTCCTGCCGGTTCAGAAGTAGATCCCGGTCTGCCAACATGAATCCCATCTCAATGATCACCCCCGGCGTGTGTGTGTCCACCTCGTAGAAGATGTGGTAGTGCGTCATGTCGCTGGTGACGCTCCCCTCATGGAGGGTGAGGCCGGTGCGAGCGCCATAGCGACTGACCAGGCAGTCCTTCAGCTGATCCTCTAATTGGGGCACAGCGCTATCCTCCACACGGGCGACCTTGAAGCCAGAGGCCTCCGGATAGAGGCACGAATCAGCATGAATAGCGATGAGAGCGCGAGCCTGGTAGCCAGCCAGCCGCACGTCGCGTTCCTCCAGCAAGTCGACCTCATACCCCAAAGCCCGCAGGGTGTTCACCACGCGCTGGGCCACAGCCAAGTCGATATCCACCTCCCGCAGCCAGCCGTCGCAGACGGCGCCCGAATCGTTCCCCCAGTGGCCGGCAATAATGCCGATCGGGAGGGGGCCAGACGGGGTGGGGGTAACAGCCGGGGGTGACGCAGGAGCGAGAGCGGCAGAACGGGGGGTGACGACTGGCACCGAGGTAGGAACAGGTGAAGGTAGCACACCCCCGGATCGCCCCACTTCTGTGAAGCCACGAACCAGCGCGAAGGCAGCCGTCAGGAAGACCACCAGTGCCAGCAAGCGGGGGGCACTGGAGTCTCGTGGGGGGGTGCTAGACCGGGGCTGAGCGTGGCTTGTCCTCTGCCGCATCCTCAGATCCTCTCTCCTGGACTATCTTATCCTCAAACAGCCCGCAAGTCAACGCTCGGGATCATCGCCTGAGATGAGTTTGCGGGCAGGCGATGGCCTGCCCGCATTGGCGGAGGGGGTGGGATTCGAACCCACGGTGGCCCAACGGACCACAACGGTTTTCGAGACCGCCCCGATCGTCCACTCCGGCACCCCTCCACAGGGTATTCAGCTGTGCAGTGCCAGCTTGCACCCAGATTATAGCATGCACCCATCGACGAGACAATCTCACCGTCCCTGGGCGCCTACTCTCCTTCGCCACGCGGCCAGGTCGCCCCGCTCAGCGCCGCCAGCGGGGTCAGCACCAGCGCGACAAACGCGATGGTCCACGTGTTGAGGTTGAATCGCAGAAGCGGTTCTCCAACTGAGCCCAGCCCTGCGATGAAATCGACGTACATCTCCGTCAGCGGCACCAGTTGATCCCGCGCTACCCGGTCTAATGTGTCATCGTCGTCGAAGAGCCACGTCGGTCCGCTGATCAGGCTGACGACCGGGTAACCGGCGCGCTGGAAGGTCCCGGCGTCGGTGGGCACACCCAGCGGCGTACCAGTGGGGAACACGAGCGTGCGGTAGATCGCGTGCCGGGCGACCGCTCGCGCATAGAGGCTGACCACCACCGGGTTCTCGGTGATGAAGGTGCCGCGCGGCTCGACCATCCCGGTCGGCGGGGCGGGCGGGTTGTAATCGTCGGCGATGTGCTCGATGCAGACATCAAAGAGCATATTGGCCAGGATGTCGCCGCGGTGCTCCTCGATGAAGGCCTCGTTGCTCGGCGCGCCGACCATGTGCGACCCGGTGAACATGAAGATCAGCGTGCGCTCCCGCTGCTCCGGCGGCACCTGCGAGAAGTACTTTGCCAGGCCCAGCACCATCCCCACGCCGCTGGAGTCCTCGATACCGCTGGGCCAGGGTGCGTCGTGGTGGGAGTGGACCACGATGTTTGTGTCGCTGCGGCCGGGCAGAACGCCGTAGACCGTGGCGGTCTCCCCACCACCCCGGGCCACCTCTGCCTCAAGCACCAACCGCGCCGAGATGGCCTCTTCCTCAAGCGCTGCCTTCAACTCCTCTCCATCCTCCTCCATCACATACAGGCTGGGGATGGGCCTGAGGACGCCATCGTAAGGCGCGTAGTAGGTGAAATCCCCCATCTCGGGGTATCCGTGGAGGATGCCGACAATGCCGGCCACGTCGTGCTCGGCCGCTCGCTCGTAGACATCGTGGAACTGGAACAGCCAGCCGATCGGATAGGGATGCTCCCAGCCCTCGGCGGTGCCATCAGGATCGAAGGCCATGAAGGAGAAGAGAGCCATCTTATCCCAGCTAATGTTCACTGGCAGTAGATCCACAAGAAGTATCTTGCCGGCCACGTCCGCACCGGCGAAGTCCTCCTCGGCGCCTGGACCGACGTAGATCAGCTCCGCCTCGACCCCCTCCGCCGCAGTAGGGCCACTGTAGGGGACATAGAAGCTCTCCAGCTCCTCGGCCTGGTCGGTGCCCGGGTGGACGATGACGCTCCACGAGATGGGCTCCCAGTAGTCAAAGGTGAAGGGTTCTGCATGCACATCGGTGAAGCCGAACTCGCGCAGCTTGTCCTGCAGGTAGTCGATGGCCTGAAGGTCTGCTTCGGACCCAGGCCGGCGGACGCCGAAGTTGTAGATGTCCTCGATCCAGCCGAAGATCTCGTCTTCGGCGGGCACCTGTGCGCCCTCGAACGTGGGAGCGGTAGGCAGGCGAGAGGTGAAGCCCACGAAGACCGGCAGCCCGACCACCACCAACGTCAGCAGAGGGATGGTCGAGCCAAGAAAGAGCTTACGCCTTTGCCCGTCCACACGCGCAGGCACCATCCGGTCGCCCACGACCACAAGCACCACCCCGCCGACCAAGAAGAGCATCATCCCGGCCAGGAAGCCAGCACCGCCTGCGGCTATGGCAGGGAAGTTGAGGAGCTGGACGACGGCGTGCACTCCCGAGGCCAGTCCCAGCACATACTGGACCAGGAACCAGATTCCCACCCCTATCCAGGCTCGTCCTGCGAACGAGAGCCAATGGCGTTCCCGGTGATAGAGAAGCCAGGCCAGGAGCAGGAGGGAGATCGGAGGGACGAGTGTGTACCACGTGATGAAGAGAGCCAGCCCGAGGCTGGACTTATCGAGCAGCAAAGCCAGGCCGAACGGCAGGGCAGAGAAGAGCAGAGCCAGGGCGAGGAACAATGCCGCCTGGCCGAGCCAGGAGCTTACGCGTCTGCTAGCCATTGCACCCTCCTTTTGGTCAGCTCATGCAGCTTCATTCTAACACAGAGGGGGGAGAGGGCAAGCCAAAGTTGCGCCGCACTTGGGTTGTGCTATACTGAGGTTTGACAGCAACCCACAAAGTCACGCTACAAGCGTGATCTACAGCAGCCTATGACCATCGAGGTCATGCTTTGAACGTGAAGACCTGCACACGCCAGGCGTCACGCTATGACCTCATCACAGAGTGACCTACAGCAACCTACGACCATCGAGCGTCCACTAGTCGCGTGACCTACAAGGCGTGATTCGCAAAGACTGCAAAGGGGCGAACAATGAACTTTCATCGCTACTACGTGCCCGGCGCTATCGTCTTCATCACCCAGGTCGTACAGCACCGCGAACCCGTATTTCAGAATAGGGATTGCCTAGAACTGCTGCTGGTGACACTGCGAAGGGTCAAGACATTGCATCCATTCTCGATGTTAGGATACGTGTTCTTGCCCGACCATTTCCATTTGCTCATCAAACCAACTGGAAAGAGCAATTTCAGCCAGATTATGCATTCGCTCAAGCCCAATTTCACCAAGGCATACAAGCGGATGATGGGAATCACTGGACCGGTCAAGTTCTGGCAGAAACGCTTCTGGGATCACATCATTCGCGACGAGGCGGAGCTTAGAAGGACTTTGGATTACGTTCATTACAACCCAGTCAAACACGGACTGGCGACCAGACCCGAAGACTGGAAGCACAGCTCCTTTTCAGTCTGGCGCGAGCGAGGGGCATATCCTGACGGATGGGGATGGTCAGCACCGCAATCGCTTGCCGGACTCAATAGCAGAACGGGCGAGTAGGTCACGCTTTCAGCGTGACAATCCGCTTGACGGGAGGAATCCATTCGTAAGTACGATCTCCTACCCCGTCTCCTGGACAACGTGGCGCCGGATGTATCGAGCTCACCCTGACCTTCCAGCAAGTCGAACAAATACTGGACGACACGCTTCCCTACAGCGCCAGGCTACCAAGCTTGGTGGGCGAATCCCAGTTCAACCCGCGACCATCCTTGCGCTCAGGCATGGCTTGGCGCCGGCTGGGACGTGGACGCTGTTGATCAAGACGGGGAGTGGGTCCGTTTCCGGCGCTCGCCCTGGCCGATCGGTATCAGCGTGACAATCCGCCCCAACTCCAGGCGTCACGCTACAGGCGCGACCTAAACGGTCTGCAGCTCGATGGAGGAGGAGATCGCCATCATTGAGAGCAGCTAAACCTCCCGCAGGTTTGGAGCCTGCGGGAGGTTCAGAGGGCAGTCTGAAGAGTAGTTCCAGGGCTGCGGGAGGTCATACCACAGGGAGCTGCTATGCCCCATAATACCATCGACAATCGCCAGGAGAAGCTCGTCGATCACGTCCGCTGCATGCTCCCCACCAGCCGCTCGGCCAGGTTCGCCGCGGATCATTCCTTCCTCTCCAGCCTGGAGGCCATGGCCGACCAGCTGACCAACGTCCAGGAGCTACGCCTCCTCATTGGCAACACCTCCAGCCAGAGGACCATCGAACAGATCGCCGAGGGCTACCGCCGTCTGGAGCAGGTCCGTCACGCCACCGAGGACGTTGGCCACGCCGCCGCGTTCACGGATCAGACGGACCGAGCCGAGCGTGAACACACGCTTTCGCTCACCTCCACGGTCTGGACGCCACCCGACCAAGCAGGCAGACCGACGCAGACGAGGACGACGGTCTGCCGCGGATCGTGTGCAGCGAGGCGATAGTAGAACGATCAGCAGGCGAGATATGAACTTCTACGTAGGAGTAACGGACAACGACTGGTTCAGATTCCTCGCCCAGCGTCAACCCGACGAGGTCAACTTCTGGCGGCCGGGCGGTGGGAGCTTCCGGGCGATCCAACCGTGGGAGCCGTTGTTATTCAAGCTGCACAGCCCCTACGATTACATCGTTGGCGGCGGGTTCTTTGTCACCTACTCTCGTCTTCCTCTGTCTGTGGCGTGGGAAGCCTTCGGGCCGAAGAACGGTGCTCCCAACTTTAGGACCTTCTATGAGCAGATCCGCCAATACCGTGAGCCGAGAGGGACAATGCGGCCCGACCCAGATATTGGATGTATCGTTCTTGCCCAGCCCTTCTTCTTTGAGAAGAATAACTGGATTCCGATGCCAGAGGACTGGCATCCGAACATAGTGCAGGGAAAGAGATACGACGCGGAGGAACCCATCGGGGCAGCCGTATGGAATGAGGTTCAGATGCGGCTTGAGGGTCTCACGATTGAACCCGCAAAGGAACCCGTGCCAGCGGGCGTCAATGAGCGGCCTCGGTATGGGGAAGAGTACACGGTCCGCCGACGCCTGGGTCAGGGTGCTTTTCGGGTAACTGTGACCGAAGCCTACGGCCGGCGCTGCGCAATGACTGGCGAGCGCACCTTGCCTGTCCTGCAGGCGTCTCACATCAAGCCTTATTCCGAGTCTGGCCCACACAGGGTGGATAATGGGTTGTTGCTGCGCGCTGATCTACACATACTCTTCGACCATGGCTATATGACGCTCACCAGGGACTATCGGATGGAGGCCAGTCGGCGAATCAAGGAAGAGTTCGAGAACGGAGAAGAGTACTACGAGATGCACGGGAAACGCTTGCAGATGTTGCCGCTCAGTGCAAGAGACAGACCTTCGGCTGAATTCATCGATTGGCACAACGAGAACGTCTTTGCTCCATAGCACGCCGTTGAGGAGGGACTCTCCCGCTCCGCGCTGGAGAACAAGATCAAGGAGACGATCTACCAAATCGGTGCAGGGATCGTGGGCGGTGGCTCCCGAGCGCCCGCGGCCATCATCCAGGCTATCACAAGTCTGTGACGGGCATCGGGGCTGCCCTTACTCCGCGGCCAGAGCAGTACCAACCGCCCCATCGACCAGATCGTATGCCACGTCTATGATGGAGGAAGATCGCGTTCGCTGAAGAAGGCCGCAGGTGGAATGTGCCCAGGCGGAGGAGGGACAAAGGCAAATGAACTCAGAAGGTGGGTTCGAGTTCCCTGCCAAGAGTGAAACCAGCCTTGAGGACTACTCCCTATACTGGGGGACCCTGCACAATCACTCCACTCTCTCCTGGGATGTTGTCCAGGGAACGCCGCAGAAGATCTACAGACTGGCGATGAAAGACGGGCTCCATTTCTGCTCCATAACAGAACACGATTCCCCCTTCGGCGTGGCAGAAAGCAGGAGGAGATGGAGAAAGTCGGTCAGTATGGCTAATCAATTCTACAAGCCGGGTGAATTCGTCACCTTCATAGGATACGAGTGGACGTCCGGACAAGGCCCTCCTTTCTACCAGCTTGTCAGAAACCTTCTCCTGCTCAAGTATCGCCGGGCCTTCGCCCTTGGAGCCAAGACCTATGGACACAAGAACGTCTACTTCCCCGGTGACGACGTCCCCGAGAGAGCTTTCGCCTGGAACAGCAAGGCCTCGAACACGCCCCCAAAGCTCTGGAGCAAGATCGCGCCCTACATGGGTATCACCATCACGCACCATCCGCTTGGGGGACCGACCCCCGCCGCCAACTGGGAGTGTTGGGATCCCAAGTTCGAGCCCCTGGTAGAGATCTTCTCCCAGCACGGCAACTCGGAGAGCGAGGACTGCCGCTACCGCGTATACCATGCCAATCTCAGCGGCACCCACTCCGTCCGATATGCCCTTGACCAAGGCTACATCCTGGGGTTCGTGGCCGGCACCGACTCCCACCGCTATACAAACAAGGCCAGCGGCGATCTGGCCTTCTGGCTGCGCATCCTGAAGTCAATCACACGGGCTCAGAGGCTTCCCGGCTATGGACTGACCGGCGTCTATGCCGATTCGCTGACCAGAGAGAGTATCTGGGATGCGCTTCTGGCTCGCAGAACCTTCGCCACTACCGGGGCGAGAATCATCGTCAGCTTCACAATCAACGGTTCTCTCATGGGAAGGGTTATCGAGCCTGAAGGACCACCTCAGATATGGTTCCGCGTGGAAGGGACGGACAGAATAGACAGAGTAGAAGTGATCAAGAACGGCCGACCGGTCTCCTCCTTCAAGCCTGCGAGCAG
>JASFWK010000170.1:0-3947 GCA_050049355.1 Anaerolineae bacterium
GGATGGCCGATATCTATCGGGACACGGGAACGTATGAGCGGGCCGAGTTACTCTACGAATCGGCGGGGCGAATTGGGCAAGCTGCCGAATCCTCGCTGGCAGTCTATCTGTTGGTCGCGCGGGCGGATCTACATCGTTGGCGGGGAGATAGCGGGCAAGCCTGTGCCCTGTTGAGGCAGGCGCGAAAGCTGGCCGAGGAGAAGGAGCTGGATTTCGAGATGCGCGGATCGGTAGCTCTGGCCGAGGGAATCGCCCTGGCCGAAAGCGGCGATCTTGAGACGGCCCTTCCTCTCCTTTGGGATGCCGTGCGCTTCCTTGAGAGTCGACAGGCAAAACATGAGCTGGCCCGGGCTCACTTCTTGCTGGCCAAGGCACATCTCCTGAACGGCGACGAGCCGCAGGCTGTGGCAGAGCTGCACCGGGCGATGGATCTGGCGAACGAGATTGACACAGATCAGTTTGCGGTCGTAGAAGGCCAGCACGTCGAAGAACTCCTCGAGCTTGGCAGGTCCAAGGGTGTGGCGGGCTGCAGTGATACCATCGCGGAGATACAAGCGCTGAGACGTTTCGGCGAAGAGCAGGAGAGAGGTGCAGCGGACACAGCAGAAGATAGACCAGGTCGCCTGGAGATCTACACCTTCGGCGAGGGCCGAGTCGTCCGGGATGGACATACGGTCTCTGTCTCCGAGTGGCAAGGGGCCCTAACCAAAGAGTTGTTCTTCTACGTTCTCCTGCACGGGCCCCTGGAGCGGGACGCCATCGGAGCGGTGTTCTGGCCTGAGCTACCCAAGAAGAAGATGACGGATAGCTTCCATACCACGCTCTATCGTCTGCGCCGCGCCGTTGGAGGCGACGCCGTAGTGATCAGAGAAGGGCGATATCAACTGGGCGAGGACGACTACTGGCTTGATGTCGAGGAGTTTGAATCCCTGGTTGCGCGAGCACGCCTTCTACCACCCCACGATTGGCAGACGGAGAATCTGTGGCGGCGCGCGGCCTCGCTCTACGAGGGAGACTTCCTCCCCGAGGTGGAACGAATGTGGTGTTTGTCAAAGCGCGAGGCGCTGCGAGAGATGTACATCGAGGCGCTGAGCGGGATTGGAAGGTGCCACGAGGTGCGAAAGGAGTTCAAGCGATCGATCGATTGGTATGGACAGGCCCTGGAAGTTGACGAGCTGCGCGAGGATATCCACCGCCGCATAATGCACTGTTACGCCAAGGCAGGTCGGCGCTCGGAGGCATTGGCTCAATACGAGCAGTGTCGAGAGATACTCAGGCGAGAGCTGGACATCGAACCTTCGGCGGAGACAAGAGAGTTGTACGAGCGAATCGCCGGAAGAAGACCAGACTGAGAACCTCACGTCCGGTACTCTCTCGAATCCAAACTGAACGTGGAGAGGCTGCCCGGGGGCAGCCTCTTTGCTTGTGTTTCTTGTCAGAGGTTTGTTCAGAGGTCTATGATATTCTAGCAATCACTTACCTGGCCCCCGTCATTGGGGGCGTCTCGGGCGGACTGGTTCCCTAAGGAGGAAACGCAATGGAGAAGAGGCACGGCAAGATGGTCCTGGCGCTGATCACCCTCGTCCTGTTCCTGACGCTGGCGCTGGGCGCCGGAGTCCCCGGCGTGGCCACGCCGTCGGCAGAATCCCGAACCACCACCATGCAGACGTGGGACGGGCTACACGGGCTGCTGGCCAACCCGAGTGGAGACTCTGGCAGCGGTGCGACGTAAGGAGAGCAGAAGATGCCAACACGTCGAATTGACGAGTTGATTTGGACGGCTCTGACCGATCCCAAGTTTTGTGAGCGGCTGCTCAACGGGCAGCGCAGAGAGGTGCTAGACGCCCTGGGCCTGACGAAGGCAGAACGGCAGGCGGTGCTGGCGGTGAAAGCCAACACGCTGGAAGGTTTCGCTGCAGCACTCTGCAATGCCTTTGCGTAGGGGTAGGGACAGCAGCAGAAAGCTTGAGTGAGAGCCTCGCTCAGACGAAGGCGGAGCGCTACCCTACCATTTGAGCAATGAGCCTCCACGCGGCGGGAGGCTGTTCAGTAGGAGGCTGCAACTCGGGGGAGGGAACGAAGCCAAGAGGACATCGACGTGATGTCCAAGGCTTCCCCGTATCCCCTTGCAGCCTGACCGTGGGTCTACTTGGGTCCGATGTGGGTTTCGATCGATGGTCGGTCTTGCAGTCCGTCTCGCCCGTAGTCGGAAGGCAGAAATCCACCGTCAAGAGCCCTGGCGTTCCAGACTGGACACGGGCGGTAGTGTAGGAACCCGTGCTGATCTGGGGAGAGGGGCCAAGCTAGATACGGCATTCAGAGAGCCTGCTGGATGCAGGGGAGCACCCTAAGCAGCAAGACGTTCCTTCAGAGGAGCGCCGTATTGGCGACGCTGCGAACTAAGCTCTAGGAATCGCCCAGAGAGTGGCAATGGACATGAAGGACCTACCAAGCCTCATAACAGTCGGCGCCGATTCCAGGCCTTACCTGGTGGCAACATCCATCGCCACGCTGGTTCGCGAGGGAAGACCTGTGACCGTTCAGGCCATTGGATCCGCTGCCGCGGAGCAGGCTATGAAAGCAGCGGCCGTCGCATGGCGGTCGCTGAAGGCCGAAGGCATCAGCGTTGCTTGTTCTCCATTCTTTGCAGAAGTGACAGTTGACAGCCAAAAGACAACGTCAGTAAGACTAGAGGTTGTCGGAGGTAATTGACTCCGAAGCGTAGGGAATCGAGTAAGGACGCCGGGGCGGTCTCAACCGCCCCGCTTGCATGTGTACGGGCTGTGCCTAACCCTGATACTCACGCATTGAACGCATCGGCTGCCCCACCATATGGAAGGCCCGCCGCTCCGCCTCCCAGCGGATGCGCTCCACATCCAACGTCAGATACTCCCCTCGGCGATAGAGGAGTCGTCCATCGGCCCATACATATGCCACGTCGCCGGGGTGTGCGGCGTAGACAATACCTGCTCTCAGGTCATGGCGAGGGATCCAGTGAGCGTCGGTCGTATCCAACAGGATCAGGTCGGCAGGGCGGCCCGGCGCGAGCACTCCGCTCTGGTCGAAGCCCATGGCCAAGGCAGGCGCCTGGGTCGCCAGCCTCAGGAGAAGCGTGCGCGGCATCACCTCGGGATCACCCTGTGCTTCCTTCTGGTACAGGCCCGCGATCCGCATGACCTCCATCATGTTCAGGTCGCTATTGGAGGCCGGGCCGTCTGTGCCCAGCCCCACGTTCACACCGTGCTCGATCATACGTACTATGGGCGGCATTTCCATCGCCAGCTTCTGGTAGGTCTTCGGCGTGTGCGCCACCCATACGCCGTTCTCCGCCAGCAGCTCCAGATCGTCCTCCGTCACCACGTTGCAGTGAGCAGCCAGGGTCGGCTCCGGCAGCTCGAAGAGCCCCAGCGAGGCCGCATAGGCGACCGGACTCAGGCCATGACGGGCAATGGAGTTCTGCATCTGCTCCTGCGACTCGCTCAGGTGAAAGTGGGCCCCCACGCCAACGCGGTGAGCCTCCTCTGCGAACCGCCGCAGCACATCCGGTGGATCCATATAAGGGGAGTGAGGGCCCATCGTCGTGCGTATGCGTCCGTCTGCCGCCCCCTTCCAACGCTCCACAAAGGCTACCGTCTCTTCGAAGGTCGTCTCTCCCAGTTCGTGCTCCGTTCCGATACCGAAGTGACACCAAGCGAGAAGCGCCTTGACCCCGCTCTCCGCCGCGGCACGAGCGACCTGATCCATCCAGAAATAGTGATCCGCAAAGCCAACCACACCCGCGCGTATCATCTCGCAGCAGGCCAGCGCCGCACCCCAGTAGACGTCTTCTTCTTCCAGCGCCGACTCAGCGACCCAGATCTTCTCATTGAGCCAGGACTCAAAAGGCAGGTCCTCCGCCCATCCGCGCTCCAGCGTCATCGCCGCATGGCTATGGGCGTTGAAGAAGG
>JASFWK010000066.1:0-10554 GCA_050049355.1 Anaerolineae bacterium
TGTGAGTAAGATGACGACGTGAAAGGCAGCTGGGAACTTGAGCGAGAGAGCATCGAAGAGGCCGTGGGTAGCGAAGGCGGACAGTCCGGCCATAGCTCCCAGGCGTATCCACCGCTGAGTCCTGCTTGACTCCGAACGCCAGAGACGTAGGGCGGCGGAGACGAGCGACCAGAGGAGCCAGCCACTCGCCAGCGCTCCCCCGATCCCAAGCGTCGCCAGCGTGTGCAGGTAGATGTTGTGAGCTTGTGAGAAGACCTTGGTGAATCGAGCGGCATCGCGATACCGGAGGTACTCCAGTCCAAAGGATCCCGGTCCGATACCCAAGAGGGGACGGTGGGCCGTCATCTTCAAGGCAGCACTCCAGAGGTGGACACGCACGCGGGCCGTAGAGATACGCCACATGGCAAGAGCTGCCACGAGGCCGGTCAAGGCAGCCCCCAGCAGCGACAGCGCCGCGGCGACGCGCCACCGGGTGGGCCGCAGTCGGGGCCAGCGTTTCCCCAAACGGGTCCAACCCCCGACTGCAAGGGCGATGAGCCCCCCCAACGCTCCCAGCAATCCACCCCGCGACTGCGAGACCCCGATCAGCCCCAGCATCAGCAGAGCCAGGAGCCACAGGCCCAGTCGCTCGATCCTGCGGGAAGATGCGGCGCCCCGGGCTACCACCAGCGGGATGAGGGGCGCCAGATAGGCGGATAGATGGTTGGGACTGCCAAGTGATTCCATTCCGATACGGGGAACTTGGGTCGGCCAGAGACCCAGTCCGAGGGAAGGCCAACTGGGACCATCCGGCAATCCGAGATACCAGGAAATGAACTCCGTGCTTGCCACAAGGCAGGTGATTCCGACCACGGCGAACGCGCACTTGAGCAAGAGGTCAGCAAACCAGGGAGCCTGTATCTTCTCGTAGAGGAGCCAGAAGGCGAAGGCATAGGCGAAGATGAGCGGCGCGTTTTCCAGACTCAGGCGCGGATGGGAGGAGAAGAGCGTCGACAGGGTGACCACACCCAGTGCCGCGAGGAGTGGGCGATCGATCGGCGTGGTGGGCCACGGCTCCTTTCGAACGAACTTACTCGCAAGCCATCCTCCGCCCACGATCCCAAGAATCACTTGTGAGAGAAGCCTTGGTGCATAGAAGTAGACACCGGCAAAGCCGCCGCCGATGAGGGTGAGATAGGCGAGGCTCACGATGAGTCCGGCTTCCATCAGCAGATACATGGCCAGGCCCGGACGGCGTGTTCGAGTCATGCCACCCATCCCCAGAGGAAGAACTGACCGCTCAGGTAGAGAAGGAGAGGAGTCGAAAGATAGAGGATCAGTCGGTTGACCCATCGGCGACGACCCAACCTTCCCAGCAGCATGAACATGGGGAAGAAGACCAGCGTGTACCGCGACAGCGCATTGAGTGGACGTCCTGCGCTGGACGCTGTGAGCGTGAAAAGAAGCAAAGGCACGACGTAGAGGCTATAGGTCAGCGACAGCCGGCGAAGCGCAATGGCTGCGGTGGCGAGCAGCAGGCCAGCGCACACGAGGTTGAGGACTAGCACCAGGGTGGCTTGTCCAGTGAGGATGTGCTGGACGCTGGTGATCAGGTCGCTCCAGACCCAGTCTGCGCTCTGCAGCCAGTGGTCGGCGTACACGCGTGCCAGAGGCGAGAGTCCTGCCCAGCGACGCCAGCCAAGAAAACCTGCCATTCCCAGGGGGGGCAGCACGAGGGATGCTGCCGACCAATCGAGCCGCTGCAGGTTGAAGTCTCTGCGCCGCAGGTACTCGTAGGCCAGCGGCAGAGCCAGAATCCATCCCGGCAACCTTGTCAGCGACGCGAGCAACCCCAAAGTGCCTGCCACCCACGGCCGCTCACGTCTGGCGGCGAGGATGGCGCTGACGGCTAGCAGCAAGAAGAGTGGTTCCGTGTAGGCTGCCAACAGGAAGAACCCCGTGGGAAAGACGGCAGTGTAGAGCAGGGCCCGGCGGGTTGCCCTGCGTCCGATTTCCTCCTTGGCCAGCATGAAGAGAACGATGAAGTAGCCTAGCGCGCTCAAGTTGGAGACACTGAGTGCTGCCAGGAGGTGTCGTCCGCCCAGCAGGCTGCCCAACCCCCGAATCAGCAGCGGGTAGAGCGGCGCGAAAACGGTGTGGGCGGTGTTGGGCTCGTAGCCGTAGAGCGCCAGGCGCAGATAGTGGAGCGTGTCGAAACGCTGCCATGGACCGAGGAGCCAGCCTGCCACTCCTTCGTCCACCGGTTCAATACCGTAGTAGGGACGCGCCAGTTCGTCAGGGTTTGTCATTCCCGGCACCGTCGCTAACACGAGGACTGCCCAAGAACTCAACGCCAGGCGCAGTATCAGGAAGAGGATAAGGCTGTAGCGAAGTGGCTCCCATTCCCACGCCTTCCTCCAGATTCGCTGACGGTCGGTCTCTCCGCTGTGCCCACTGCCGGCCCGCATTTCGCCGATCCCCTCCCTCAGCCCACCCAGCCCCACAGGACGAACAGACCGCTCAGGCAGAAGAGCAGTACTAACAGGATGATGGAAAGCGCCTTGGCGAACTTGGGATTGCTCTCCTCCAGCCTGCCCAGGAGGAAGAAGCCGGGAAAGAGCTCGACGGAGTGCCGACCCACGCTGACCATTGGGTTGGGCATGCGCATATGTGAGGTGTTGAAGACCACTGCGAGGGTCATGTACACGGCGTAGCTCAGGCGCAGCCGTCGCCACGCTGCCACGGTCAGTGCGATGGCGAACCCAGCCGCCGCGAAGTCCAGATAATCCACCGGCTGGGCCATGCCGGCTATCATGTTGCGAATGTTGGTCGCTATTCCCACCCAGGGTGGAGCTGAGACGTGGTGCCAGTAGGTGGCGTACGTGACGTGGATTGGCTCGATGCCGGCCCACATCCGTCCCAATAGGAACCCAACAGAGGCGAGAGGAGGGATGAGAACCCACAGAAGGTCCACACGTGGAGGCCACAGTTTCCACCGGCGCTGCTGCAGGATCTCAATGAGCAGCGGGAGGGCCAGTATGCCGCCTTGCAGGCGCGTCAGAGCAGCCAGGCCCCCGCAGAGTCCGGCGGCCCAGGTTCGCCCGCGGCGGGCTGACCAGAAGGCCAGCGTGGCAAACAGCAGAAAGACAGGTTCGGTGTATCCGGCCAGCAGGACGAAGGACCAGGGGAAGATCGCTGCGTAGACCTGAGCACGGCGGGCTGCTTTGCGTCCGACCGCCTGCTCAGCCAGCATGAAGAAGACGGTGAGGTAACCCAGTGCGCACAGGTTGGAGATCAGAAGCGCTGCCAGGAGATACCGCTCGCCGAGCAGCCTTCCCACAACGCGAATGAGGAAGGGATAGAGCGGCGGGAAGACGGTCTGGGAGGTGCCAGGCTCATAACCGTGGACTGCCAGATGGAGGTAGCGCATGGTGTCGAATCGCTGCCAGGGCCCCAATAGCCAGCGTGCGAGTCCAGTATCCACTGGTTCAGAGCCGAAGTAGGGACGGATCAACTCGTTGGGACCAGTCTCCGCTGGTACCATAGCGACCACCAGCGCTGCCCACAGACTCAAACCGACTCGCAGCACCAGATAGAGGCCCAGGCTGCGGCGGAGAGGCTGCCACTCCCATATCCTGGCCAGCGTGCGCTTCGCGACGGCGATGGCGCTCAGACGCTGTCTGCCCAACGCGCCTGGGCTAGATTCCGTTTCTCCGCTCTGACGATTCACCGTTCTATTCCTCGAGAGACGGGTTACGGTAGATCTCGAACTCCCCGAACTCACTCTCCAGCACCCACTCTTCCTCTACCTCCTCTACCATATCCGCAACCTGGGGCATCGTCTGCGAGCCCCAATTTCGCCACAAAGGGTCTGTGATGACGTACGCAGCGTTCCCAAGACGGGGATCGCACCGGAAGCGAGAACTAGGGATGTTGGCGGGAAGATGGTAGCTGGGGTGTCCAGTAGCCGCGACGGCCATCTGAAAATCGGCGGCACAGGCGGTGAGAAGCCAGGCAATGGTGGGGGAGGCGAGCACGACGTCGTCGGCGGACGTATGCGCGTTGACATAGGAGGTGGCCTGGACGCCAGCCTCGGGCGAGGCGAAGATGCCTGATAGGCCAAGGCGAACGGAGGGAAAGGAGTCCAATGAGGTTGCCCGCTGAAGGTCGGCCACGAAGGGCGAAATGGCAAAGAGGAAGACGAAGATCGAGTTGACGAGGAGAACTGCTGGACGGCGCCAGCGTGGCCAGGGGAAGCGGGCGGCCAGCCACGAGCCGAAGTCATCCTCGAACTGGCTGATGACATAGGGCCACCCTCGCAGTGCGAGGGTGGAGACGCCCGCAGAGATAAGTGGATGGTAGGGAATCAGGAAGTAGTACCTCAGTCCTCCTATGTTCACCGTCCGCGTCAGGAGCACCAGCGAGCTAAAGTAGAATCCTCCTATCAGTCCTCGGCTCCGACGGGTGGGGAGCAGGAGTAGACCCATTGAGCCCAGCGCGAACCAGAGATCCCAGGCCAAGCCGTCGCGGTAGTGAGAGACTATGCGGGCCAACTGGAGCGTGAGGGAGCCCCCTGTGCGGGAGAGGGTGAAGGCCCAATCGAACAGGAAGGCATTACCCGCGCTTGCCCACATCCACAGGCCCCAGGCCAATGTGGGAAGTGCCAAGAGGGGGAGGGTCAACAAGAGGTGGCGAGGGCGGCGGAGGAGAAGCACGAGAACCAGGAAGATTGGCAGCGCTATGCCGGCCAGATCGGTGACCGGCGCCAAGCCGGCGCAAAGGGCGGCCAGGAGCAGCCACGCTCGTCGCTCCTGATCCAGATACCGGTGCACAGCGTACAGGGCCACCAGGTAGAGAGGAGTGAGCAAGCTGTAGGTGAACGCGAGACGGGTATACACGACGGCGCCAGGGTAGAAGGCGTATAGAATGGTGGCCAGAAGGGCGATGCGGCGACCGGCGATAGCGCTCACTACCGGGTAGAGCAGAATCAGGGCCAGGAAACCAAGCATGGCGGAGAGTAGGCGAGCCCACAGGATGTCCACCCCAGCCAGACGGAACAGTGCGGCCAGGAGGAGGTAGAAGAGGTGGGGATGACCGTTGATGAACGACGACTGGCCAATGGCCATGTAGCCCAGTTCCCCACGAGCCAGAGCAGCCGAGATGGCAATGTTGGTGCCTTCGTCCGAATACCAGGGAGGAGCAGTGCGAAGGTCAGGGAAGCGCAGGAAGGCCCCCAGCCCTATCGCCGTCAGAAGCGGGAGCCAGTGTATGTTCCTCCTCAACCACGTCGGCATACGAACCTCCCACTCATGGTCATCGGTTCTTCGGCTGCTTCCATGTCCCGAACCGCACCGTGCCTCAGCTAGCCGACCAAGGCAGGTTGACCTTGACGAACGGTGCGATCTGCCAGAGAACGCCAGCCTTCGATCAGCTCACGACGGCTCTTCCAGTGACAAATGGGCCTCTCCACTTCCCACGCGGCCCAGAGTGAGATTGCAGTCCCAGGCTTCGGCCGATCTCTCAGCCTCGCCATAGGGCAGTGGGCGGAGGTATGGGTCTGTGGGGCCACTTCCTGCAAAGAGCAGATCACGGAGGATCGCAGGCGGAAGATGGCGTGGCTGGACAAGGGCAGTAGACTGAGAATTCTGATGTAGACCAGGGTTTTCACACATAGCCACGTGGCCGGGTGAACTAGATGTGCCCAGTCCTTCTTGAGCCAGTGTTCCATTGTGCGGTGGAGGAAGGCTGCCTTATGGCACCGTCTCTCGCACATAGATCGCTGCCCCTTCGTCCCGGTATGCTTGCTCCCATCCGCCTCTGCACTCCAACTGCGATGCCAGAACGCTTCCGGGCGGCGTAAGGATCAGATTCACATTGTAGGATGCCAATGTCTGCTCGAATCCTGGTCGAGCCCACTCCACATCCAGATGCGTCTGCAGGAGCTCGTCCCCGTAAAGATCGGTCCGCCCATCTACGAAGACCCGATACTCCGGCCACAGCTTCCAGATCAGATACCCCCCCCATCCATAGGGATTGAACATCTCTCCCGCAGGGTGGTTCTCCTGGATCCAGGTCACGGCATTCGCCGGGAACTTCTCCTGCTCCACTTCCTCATTGAGGGTTGGGCTGAGTGGGATCCTGATCTTCACCAGGGCCAGTGCGATCACCAGCATCAGCAGAGCCAAGTTGATCGCTCCCCGCATCGCGCTGGAGCGGCGGAAGGACCGGAGGCGTGCCGCCCACCCGGAGCGGGTCAACAGGGAGGCGGCATGCCGGCTCAGTGCCGGCGCTGCTACCAGGGCGAAGGGACCGATGTTTCGTGCGGCCACGAGCGCGGCGTAGGCAAAGAGGCCCACCAGCGCCAGGTCGGTTCCGTCCGCCCGTCGCTTGGAGAGGCCTATCGCCGCCATCGTCGTCAACAGCAGCCAGATGAAGGGTTGGGTGTAGAGCGGATGGAAGTCCGGTGAGCGCCACTCCTGGATGTAATCGCGCAGTGCACCGATACGCACGGTATCCAGGTAGTAGGTCCACATGCGGCTGGTGTTGGGATTGATGATCAACAGGAGTGCCGAGAGGAGTGCTGTACCCCCCACCAGCCCGACTCCCCGCCAGCTTAGTACCGGATCGTCTGACGGGGCAACCCGAGCCAGCAGGTGATTGAGTAGCTCGCCGGCCACAAAGCCTGCCAGGACCATGAAGCCCAGGGCATAGCCTGCGTGCAGATTGACCCACAGCACAAAGAGGGGAGGCAGGAGCCAGAGTCGGTTCATCTGCCGCCATTTGAAGAGGTAAAGGATGTAGGATACGATGGCGGTCAGGAGGAACGAGAAGAGTTGAGGCCGAGGGCTCCATATCACTGCCGAGGTCGTTGCCGCCAGGACCACTATGAAGGCCCGTGAGAAGGGATCCCCTTCCATTTGGAGGTAGACCAGCGCGAAGGTGGCTGTCACCACCGTGCTCACCCATAGGCCAAGTCCAGCGTAGGAGAAGTGATCGAACAACCAGAAGAGGACGATCTGGCTGAGCCAACTGTGGTTGACCCAGCGGGAACCATAGCGCGTGTGGGAGAAGAGGTCGGTCTGGAGGCTGTGACCTCTCTCCAGTGTCACCCGTCCTGCCTGCAAATGCCACCAAGTGTCGCTGTCGGTCGGGGCGTGGACGGCCAGGGCGAAGATGGCGACGAAGAGAATGGCCGTCGCCAGGCGGCGAGTATCCAGCCACTCCAACAGCTGCTTCATCGCTCTTACCTCCCCATATCAGGCGTGATCAACGGTTAAGATGTCCAGGATATCCCGCAGCATCGTGGCCGCTGAAGGTAGAGGAGTGGGTTCGTCAATGGCGGTCATCAAAGTGCCGTAGACGTCCGTGTGGTAGACGACCCCCATCTGCTTCCGGCCCAGATGGGCCAAGAAGTGATGGCCTGGCAAACTGGTGGGGGCCACCCGCAGGTCAACTCCCCCATCGGCGCTGCGCGCGGCAGTGGCCAGCAGCTTGTAGACCCGGCCCTCCCGCCGTGCCGCTGCCACGTCTGCCCCGCTCAGACCGGTGATGCCGGTCCGTTCTACGTCCTCCAACTGGGCGGGGATGTGCATCACTGCATTGGTCAGAATGACCAACTTGGCTGCCGCATCCCATCCATCGAGATCGAAGGATGCATCAGCTTCCAGTACCCCCTCGGCACGCGCTCGCTCTTTCGCCTCTGCCCACGACAGCCCGTCCGCCAGAAGCTCAAGGACGTAGCCGGTGCACAGGTTGGGCACTGCCTCAATGCGTGAGACGATCGCCCCTCGCAGGTCACGCTGACCTATGTTGAGGGCGGGCAGTCCGCCGGCGACGGTGCCGTCGAAACGAAGCTCCACCTCTTGACGGGCGGCCAGCTCGTGCAGCTCCTGATAGGCCAGAACAAGCGGTCCCTTGTTCGGGGTGACCACGTGGAGCTTGCGCTTCAGGGCAGTGCGCACGTGGGTCAGTCCTGGTTCTGCGCCCTGGCTGAGGTTGACCGGCGAGGCTTCACACAGGAGATCCGCATCCGCGCGGGCGATCAGTTCCACAGCGGCCTGCCCCGGTCGGCCCACGTCCGGAAGGTCAGCAGTTGTTCCTCCTTCTTGCTTGATGGCCGAGATGTGGGCAGGGTCCAGCCCATCGGGGTCATAGGCGGTCCCGCGACTGTCGGCTGCGCCAACGAGCATCAGATTCAGCCTGTAGCGAGCTTCTACATAGGAGCCCTTCTCGACCAGCAGGTCGCAGAACCGGCGGCCCAGGTTGCCCAGGCCGACCACCAGGATGCGGACGGTATCGAGCATTGTGGCTCGCTTCCTCTGTAGAGATACCTTCTATGGCGCTATCCAACTGCCTCCCGCCCCAGCTGGAATGCCTTTCGATTGGCGTCGGCGTAGCGTGGAGGCACCCGCCGCACGATAGCTTCCTCCCAAACGTTCGGAGGGGTGTCCAACAGAGCGGAGAGGACTCCCAGAATGACGGTGTTGGTAGCGCGGGTCGTTCCAGCCTGTTTGGCCCGGCCAAGGCCGTCCACACACACGACTCGCCCTGCTCGCTCCTTCAGCGCGCTGAGGATCGTCTCCTCAGGCGGGTAGGTGGCGTCTCCCACGCTTGCCGACATCGGGATGATCTTCTGGATGTTGACCACCAGCGTACCGCCGGGGCGCAGCCAGTCGACCCAGCGGACCGCCTCCAACAGCTCGAAGGCTGCCAAGAAGTCCACTGTCCCTTTCTCGCAGGTGGGCGAGCCCACCTGAGGCGCCCAGCGGACGTGGCTCTCCACCACGCCGCCCCGCTGAGAGAACCCGTGCACCTCCGACTTCTTCGCGTCCAGTCCCACGTCAAGCCCCACTTGGGCTGCGATGTCCGAGGCGGTCAGGATCCCCTGTCCACCTACGCCGACGAAAAGAAAGTTGGTCCTCTCAGTCATCCTGTGATTCCTCCTCCGCCGTCTCGTAGATCGCGCTCACAGGGCAAACCTGCAGGCAGACGTTGCAGCCGGTGCAGAGCAGCGGATCTATGATCGCTTTCTGCTTGTTGGTCTTTGCGTGAACCTCTTCGCTCTTCAGAATCGCCGGGCAGCCAACCCGGAAGCAGTTGCCGCACGCGGTGCAGGTCTCCGGGTCGACCCTCAACACAGGTCGGCGATGGAAGTAAGGGGTGAGGACGCAATCTCCTTTCACGATCACGACGGAGGGTCCTTTTTCCACCGCCGTGGCGTCTTTCAGCGCCTGATTAATCGCTTCCACGTCCAACCCATCCACCTCCCAGACGTGTTCCACGCCCATAGCGCGGGCCACCGGTGCGATCTCAATGGCGATACTCTCTTCTCCTTGGAGGGTGATACCGGTACCGGGGTGTTCCTGGCCGCCAGTCATCGCTGTGATACGGTTATCCAAGACCGCCACGACGATGTTGCTGCGGTTGTAGACGGCATTGGCCAGGGGGGGTAGTCCAGCGTGGAAGAAGGTCGAGTCGCCGATGATGGCGATGACCTTCTCCTGCGCCCCCGCCTGCCTCAGCCCGTGGGCCATCCCGACCCCTGCTCCCATAGAGACGAGCGTATCCATCGCGTCGAAGGGGGGCAGGACGCCCATCGAGTAGCAGCCGATGTCGCCGGCGAAGACCGCCTTTCGTCTCCACCGACGCAGATTGTAGAAGAAAGCGCGGTGTGGACAGCCCGGGCACAAGGCGGGCGGACGTTCCGGTACAGCTGGCTCTGTCAACGGCTCCACCAATTCTGGCATCGGTGCTACGGGCAGTTCTGCCTCCAGCGCCCCCTCCCGCACCCGCGTCAGTGTGAGCTCGCCGGTGATGGGAAAGAGCTTCTTCCCGGTCACTTCTATACCCATTGCCCGCACCTGTTCTTCAAGGAAGGGATCGAGTTCCTCGACGATGATCAGCCTCTCCACCTGGGAGGCGAAATCGCGGATCATCCGCTCGGGCAAGGGGTACGTCATTCCCAGCTTGAGAATGGAGTAGCCCTCGAATACCTCACGGGTGTACTGATAGGCCATCCCGCAGCTGATGATCCCCACCGAGCGGTCCGCCCACTCAATGCGGTTGACGGGAGCGGTCTCGGTCCAGTCGGCAATCTTCAGCAGCCGCCGCTCCACGACCACGTGGCGGCGCCGCGCCGTGGCGGGGATGATGACATACCGATCAGGATGGCGCTCGAAGGGGGGGAGGGGCTTAAGCATGCGAGGTTCCTCTGGCATCTCCACCTCCACTGGAGACTTGGAGTGCGACAGGCGCGTGGTGGAGCGGAGCATGACTGGGCACTGGAACTGCTCACTCAGATCGAAGGCCAGGCGGGTGAACTGCCGCGCTTCCTCGCTGTCGGCCGGCTCCAAACACGGGAACTTGCCGAAGCGGGCGTAGTGGCGGTTGTCCTGCTCATTCTGCGAGGAGAAGGCACCGGGGTCGTCAGCGCTCACCAGCACTAACCCACCTCGGACGCCGGTGTAGGAGAGGGACATCAGGCTGTCTGCAGCGACGTTGACCCCTACATGTTTCATCGCTGCCAGCGCCCGTGCCCCGCCGAAGGCTGCGCCGGCGGCGGAGTCGAGCGCCACT
>JASFWK010000067.1:0-10545 GCA_050049355.1 Anaerolineae bacterium
TGCTGATGCGGCCACGAATCACTTCACGAAATCGGGAAAGCATGCTGTCCTCCTTAGCTCCTGGCAACCATCTTGGAAAGCACGCTGCCGATGGTATGCATCAACTTGCCGAAGGGGAAGTAGACCATCAGGAGCTGCACAAGAGCGAAGTGGTAGATAAAGGCTGCGCCGACGCTCGTGGGAGCTGGTTGCCAACGGAAAGAAGCCAACCCGCCGAAGAAAGCGTGTAACTCACGCACGTCTACCTCTCGCAGAAGCCGCATGTGGAACCCGGTTAGAGCGATCCCCATCAAGAGAAACAGAACAAGGAAATCCTCCGGGGTGGAGAGCCACTTGATCGCGCCACTCCAGCGGCGAGCCAGAAGATAGAAGAGCGGGAGTGTGAACAAGATCCCCGCTATCGTCCCGGCCACGGAGGAGAACAGGTGCTGCTGCTCCTCTCCCCACTGCAAGAGATTCCATAGAAAGTAGAAGTCAGTAAAGGCGCGAACATGCCCCACGAAGATGAAAAGCAGCCCCACGTGCATGATGAAGCTAGCCATCCACAGTGGCTTGTTCACCCTGAAGAGCCCTCTTAGGGTGAACATGTCCGCCAGTGTATCGATCAACCGCCCCAGACGGCCTTCCGGACGAGGGAAAAGGGAGAGATGAGCAGTTACCGGGCTTCTCTGGCGCCAGCGGTAGATCCGGTAGGCAATACCCCCCACGAAAACGACCACGGCAACGTAGGGAGTAACGTAGTAGAAAAGAAACGCGATGATCCTCATACGACGCGCCTCCTCAGGTCACAACAGACACAGAGACAATATGCAAGAATAAGATCTGGGGGAGAAGATGCAATCCCCTCCCCCTGGTTCGCCTAAGCAGTACGGCGTATGTAGAACTTGAAGACCTTATCGCCCTTCTCAGCTTCCAGCAGCTCGTTGCCCGTGCTCTTGCACCAGGCCTGAATATCGGCCATGGAGCCGGGATCAGTAGCGAGCACCTCCAGGATCTCTCCCTCGGCAAGCTCTTTGATCTCCTTACTGGTGCGGACAACCGGCATCGGGCACTGGAGCCCGCGCGCATCCAAGGTCTTGGTCGGTGTGATTTGTCCCATTTCTTCTCCTCTCGATTTCGTCTCGATTCCGTTACACAAACAGAGTGATGTCTGCCTGCTGAGCCTCAAGCACGTACGTGGCGGCGCCGACGACGTCAGCGACCTCATCGATCAAATCCTCGCGAGAGATCTCCATCACGTCCATACTCATCTGGCACGCCAGCAACTTGACCCCCAGGTCGATCGCCGTCTGCCGCAGTTCGGGCAAGGAGGCAACCTCTTTGTCGTTCATCATCTTCTTGAACATCCAGCGGCCGATGCCACCGAAGTTCATCTTGCTGGGGCCGATACCGTTAATATCCTTGAGCATGAAGCCCAACATCCGGCCGAAGAAACCCCGACCTGTTCGAGCTTTCCTCTTGATGCACTGAAGCCCCCAGAACGTGAAGAACATACTGGTCTCCATACCCATAGCAACGGCCGTGGTGGCGATGATGAAGGCCCCCATCACTCTATCCATGTCGCCGCTGAGGACGACGATAGAACACTTCTTATCCTCGTTCTTGCTCATCCGGTTCCTCCTGTAGAAATCTCCTAGTTCGACCAATACGGATGCAGGTCAAATGCGCACCAGCGCCTCGCCTGCCGGTACCAACGTCACCCGATGTGCTCGGCCACATCTGCCTGCCGAGCCAAAATGTCTGCCAGCAACGCCCGCAGCGTATCCAGCGCGTCGACAATGCGACGATCGGCCAGCGAGTAATAGATGGCATTTCCCTGTCGCTCCGTCGCGACCAGGTCGCGCTCCCGAAGGACTTTCAAATGATGGGAGACAGTAGACTGAGGCAGGTCAAGGTGGCTGGCCAGATCCGTGACCCGCTGGGGCGCCTCGTCCAGAGTGTACAGGATCAAGATGCGCTTGGGATCCGCCAAACCTTGGCAGATCTGGGCGTGAAGCCGATTGATCTCTCGTTGAAAGGAATCTTCCATATTCGAATAGCCCTTTATTTACATATATCGATACTTGGCCAATTATAGCCGATTCTTCCAAGAAAAGCAAGGGAGAGGGGGTCAGACGCCGCGAGAGATTGGACAGCATATGGGGCTCATGGGCGGGGTGGAGTCGTGGTTACCACGCCCATGATTCTGCCGACCGAGACGCAGCGAAGGATAGGAGTGAAAGGGGAAGGGACCGCTTCTGCTTCACCCTCAAGCCGACGCACCGTCGATTCTGTTGGAGTACCCCAAGAAGGCCGCTAGAGAACCTCCGCCAGCAGCGTCTCCACCTGCTTCGGCGTCAATGTCTCCAGCGGCTGCTCGACGAGCGGGCCAGCGCCGAGCGCCGGCACCTGGTCCTCATACGTGGGGAGGGGCGCACCCCGGTAGACGATCCCGATAGGTATGCGCTGCCCCCACTCCTGAGCCTTCTGCCAGGCTGCCGTGCGGTCGCTGGGATCGTATCCCTCGTCCTCCAGCTTGTAGACCCGCCCACGGTAATAGTCATAGGAGTAGGCCCGGTTGAATATCACACAGGGCTGAAGCACATCCAGCAGCGCATAGCCCGGGTGCTCCAGTCCCTCGCCGATCAACCAGGCCAAGTGATCTAGCTCACCCACGTACCCCCTGGCCACGAAGGTGGCACCCACAGTGATGGCTATTGCCAGCGGCTCTATCGGACGGTCGATGGCTCCCTCCGGTGAGGTAGGGGTGCGCTTCCCTTTCTCGCTGGTCGGCGAATACTGACCGCGCGTCAGACCATAGACGCGATTATCGTGCACCATGTCCAGCATGTTCAGATTGCGGCGAGCAGCGTGGATGAAGTGACTGGCCCCCTCAGCATAACCGTCCCCATCGCCATGGGCGACCATCACCCGCAGGGCGTGATTTCCCAGCCGCGCCCCCGTAGCCACCGCCACCGGACGACCGTGGAGGGTGTGGTAGCCATTGACCTTCATATAATGGGGTAGCTTGCTGCTTTGACCGATCCCTGTGACGATGAGAATCTCGTGAGGTGCGATGTCGCGATCGGTCAGGGCCTTCTTGACGGCGCTGAGGATGCCATAGTTACCGCAGCCAGGGCACCATGTCGGGCGCTCCCTACCTTCAAGATCCTTGCGAGTCATCATCGCTCACCTCTCTAGCAAGACGCATACGCCCACCAACTCTCTGCAGTACTTGTGCGATCAGAATCCCAATTCCGTCATGATGTACTCGGGCGTGAAGGCCCGACCGTCGTACTTGCGAATCGACCCGTCCGCAGAAAGCCCGGTTCGGGCACGAAGCAGCATCTCCAACTGGCCGGTGGCGTTCTGCTCAACCACAACCATGCGCTCAGCCCCTTCCAGCGCCGCTTGTGCTCGCGGGGGGAAGGGATGGAGTGCGTTGAAGTGAAGCAGGTTCGCCCGGCCCTCCTGTTCCTCGTTCAGTCGATCCACTACCTCCCTCAGCGAGCCGTAAGTGGAGCCCCAGCCGACGAGGGTCACCTCCGTCCTCCCAGGTCCGTACCGAGATGGTTCCTCCACCTCGAGAGCCATTTCCCGTTGCTTTCGCATCCGCTTGTCCACCTGAGCGGTTCGATTCACAGGATCCTCGCTGATGGCACCCTTCTCGTCGTGTTCGTTGCCGGTGGAGACCCAGATCGCATTGGGGTGACCAGGCACAGCGCGGGGGGAGACGCCAGAATCGGTGATCTTGTACCGTTCGTAGGGTCCCTTCAGACCATCCAACTCCTCATCGGTCAGCAGCGCTCCGCGATCTATCTCGATCTCGTCAAAGTCCAGCGCGTCCATCTCTACGGTGCGATAGGCATCCGCCAAATAGTGATCACTGAGGACCAGCGTCGGAGTCTGGTACCGCTCAGCTAGATTGAAAGCCTGCCAGCCAACACGGAAGGACTGCTCGACCGTACCGGGGGCAAGGACGAAGCGGGGGAACTCACCCTGAGCGGCATACATCACAAACAGCAGATCGCCCTGCTCAGTGCGGGTGGGCATGCCGGTGGCCGGTCCAGGGCGCTGCGCCTCGTAGATGACGAGGGGGACCTCGGTAATGCCAGCCAGTCCCAGCGCCTCCACCATGAGAGAGAAACCGCCGCCGGAGGTGGGGCACATAGATCGCGCACCCACGTAGGCCGCGCCGATGGCCATGTTGATGGCCGCGATCTCATCCTCAGCGTGCTTAGTGACTACGCCGTACTCCTTGGCGTGGGCAGCAAACCAGTGGAGGACGCCGGAAGCGGGGGTCATAGGATAGCCGGCAACGAATCGGCACCCTCCTGCCAGCGCTCCCATCGAGAAGGCTTGGTTGCCGTTGAGGACAAGTCGCTTCGGTGCGTCAGGCACCGCCTCCATTCTGAAGGGAAAGTCGCCCTGGAAGGGACGTGAGGCTTCGACGCCGGCCTCGGCAACGCGCAGATTGGCATCTATCACCGACTGCCCCTTGGGGGCGAAGTTGTCACGGATGACGCTCTCCACATACGCGGGGTCGAATCCCAGCAGGCCAGCGGCGACACCCAGGGCCAGGGTGTTGCGCATCACACCACGGCCGCCCTTCTCTTCAGCGAGTGCTGTAAGGGAGACCGGGAAGAAACTCACTCCTGCCCGCCTTAGCTCCTGCGGAACGTCCTCTTCCTCGTCGTGGACGACAGCGCCTCCCTGCACGATGTCCTCTACGTGGCGTCGGATCGTCTCCAGATCCAGCGCCAGTAGGAGATGGACCGGCTCTGTGTGAGAATAGAGTGGCCGGCGGGAAACGCGCACGGAGAAGAAGTTGTGCCCTCCCCGAATGCGGGAGTAGTAATCGGGCACCGCGCACACGAAGAGTCCTCCCCGTGTGAGCGCCTTGGCGAACCCGGCTCCGCTGGATTCCAGGCCCATCCCCGCCTCCCCGCCGATGCGGATGGTGAGGTCACTATCAGTCATGTTCTCTTCCTCCCTTGGCATCCGGGCACTGATCTGCGCAGATCTGGTCATCAGACCTGCGCATACGAGGAATCCACGCGAATCAGTATAAGCGTGCGTCCCGGCTACCCGGTGAAGAACGGGTATTCCTCACTATCCCACCAGGTCTGGTTCTGACTGAGGTACTCGTGGGTATTCTGGAGGAGACGATAGTGCTGCTCCTCCTGGCCGACCAGGAATTCGTAGGCCTGGCGGGCATGGGGATCGGCCGTCTCTTGCGCGCCCTGGGCGTAGAGCTCCCTAGAAATCCGCTCCGTCTCCAGGCCGAACTCCAGCGCGGCGATGTCTCCCTCCAATGAGATCTCTCGATTGGGAGTGAAGACGGGCAGAGGGTCCGGCGGCTCCTCCCCTGGCAAGTCTGGGGCGGCGGCATCAAGGGGGAAGTCCGCCTGCATAGCTTCCTCGTAGGGAAGCCAGCCGCGTCCCTCATCGAGCGCGCGGTACTCGGCCAAGAGCAGCCGCAGATGATCCTCCTCCTGGGAGGCCAGGTCGACGAACATAGCCCTGCCGCGCGCGTCGGAGGCTCGTTCGGCAGCCTGGATATAGAAGCGATAGCCATCTCGTTCCAGACTCATCCCTCGTCGCAGGATGCCCTTTGGGGTATTCCAACCCATCTGTGCCCTCCTTTTCGCTGGGTGTTTGCTCGCGTGTCGAACTCCTCAAGTCTGACCGTGCCCTGCTCTATTAGGCTTTCTATCTGGGCCTTTCGCAGAGGGGTCAGACGAGGGCTCTGGTGCATGATAAGTGTACACATCGCGGGGGGGGTGTCAAGGTTTCGGGGAGTTTGGCAGCGGGATGATGTATTCCTGCCAGACATTGACGAGTGCATCTCCGCCGCACGGCGATGCGAAACGTCCCCGCCGCTTGCGCGGGCGCCGGGGACGTCGTGCGCCGCAGGTGGGCATCCACCCGCTACCGATGGTCGCGCAGCACCAGCGGCAGGTAGACCTTCTGCCACTCCCACTCGCAGGCGCCGATGTCGCACTCGACGCCCTCGGGTCTCGTCACCCCGCGCTGGTCCACCGTCGCCAAACCGGGTAAGCAGGCTCCGCCATCCATCGCGGGGCTGCCATCCTGCAGAAAGATGCACCCACGTGCCGCCGTCATAGGTCAGCGGGCCCGGCAGCGGGTCGGTGGCGGTGATATCGTCGGTGGCGGTGTTGGCACAGACCTGCTCTCCTCGCAGCGCGATATGACCTGACCAGACGTACGGCCCGCCGGCGGCTCCTCCCCTGGAAAGTCTGGGGCGCCTGCATAGCTTCCTCCCTCGTCGCAGGATGCCCTGCGGGCTGCTCCAATCTATCGTCAAGCTCCTCCTCTCTCTCCCGCAGCAAGCCCACGGGCTAGCCCGTTTGTCGGCGTCAGCGTGGAGGGAGGAACGGAGGTCTACCACGTCTTCGTAGGCGTTCTTGGAAGGGAAAATGATAGAGACGCCGCCCAAGTGCACAGCGAGTGTACACCATCTCAGCCGGTGCTGTCAAGCATGCATGCGATGAAGGCTCGCAACGCAATACATAATCGCGGCGCGGCCGCCGCTATTCCTCAAGCATCCTCCGCAGAACCTCGGAGTCGGTGACAGGCGAACGACAGGTGAAGTCCACGCAGACGTAGGCCGCGGCCTTCCCCTCGATCTGATCTCGCCCCTCCAGCAGGGGAACGAGGGACTCCCGGGTGCCAGCAGCGCCCATTGCCACGATCTGATGGGGTCGGTAGCCGGTGAGACAGACGTCCAACAGGGTGCGGGTGTCGCCCGCATCGGGGTCACCCACGATGGCGATCTCGTGTGGATGGGAAAGTGCGTAATCGAGTGCGACCAGCCACTGACCGAGGCCCAGTGGATACCGGGCCATGGAGGTCTGCATTTGGCACAAGCTGCGATGTGCCAGCTCGGCGTAGCGCGGCTCGAGGGCCAACCCCGCCAGCCGCTGCAGCACGAGGGCGGCCATCGCATTACCTGAGGGTACCGCGTTGTCCTGCAGTTGGCGGGGGCGAACGATCAACTCCTCGTGGTCCTCGCTGGTGTCGAAGAAGCCGCCGTCAGCTGCACTGAAGTGCTCAATCATCGCCTCGATCAGTTCGTGCGCAGCCGTGTACCACCGGGGGTCGAAGGTGGTCTGGTACAGTTCCAGAAGACCATCGACGACGTGGGTGTAGTCCTCCAGGTAGCCGTTGACCTTGGCGACTCCGTCCTTCCAGGTGTGCCAAAACCGGCCCTCGGGCGTTCGCAGCTCGCGGAGAAGAAAGGCTCCATTTCCCTCGGCAATCGCCAGATAATCCTCCCGCTTCAGCACTCGCGCCGCCTCGGCGAAGGCGGCGAGCATCAACCCGTTCCAGGAGGTCAGCACCTTCTCATCGCGGTCAGGAAGGACGCGCCGCTGGCGCGCCTCGACAAGCCGGCGTCGGTCATCTGCCAGAGCTTTGCGCTCCTCCCAAGTGCCCGAGAAGGTGAGGATGTTCTTGCCCTCGAAATTGCCCCGCGCTGTGACGCCGTAGGTGTCCACGAAACGATCGACCTGACCTCCAAGCAGATTCCGAATCTCATCCAGCGTCCAGAGGAAGAACTTGCCTTCCTCCCCTTCGCTGTCGGCATCCTGGGTGGAATAGAAACCCCCGGCGGGATCGGTCATCTCGCGGACCGCGTAGTCGAGCACCTCCTCCGCGACAGCGCGATAGAACGGCTCGCCCGTCACCTGCCACGCATGCAGGTATACGCGCGCCAACTGGGCGTTATCGTACAGCATCTTCTCGAAGTGGGGCACGAGCCAGCGCTCGTCCACGGAATAGCGGTGGAACCCGCCGCCCAACTGGTCATACATTCCACCTCGCGCCATCGCCATCAGGGTCTGGGATACCATCTGAAGCGCCTTAGAATCCCCGTTGGTGTGATGATACCGCAGCAGGAACTCGAGCATCATCGGCTGGGGGAACTTCGGCGCTGCACCCCATCCACCGTGGACCTCATCGAAATCCTCCCGCAGGCTTTCGAAAGCGCCAGCCAGCGTCTCCCGGTCCACGTCCCCGCGTCCTGCCTCTTCCATTGCCATCCGCCGCTTGATGGCGGCAACCACGCGCGCGCTGCCTGTTACGAGTTCCTGGCGTCGGTTCTGCCAAGCATCGGCAATACGCAGCAAGACCTGCGTGAAGGAGGGCATCCCATAGCGGGGTGTGGGGGGGAAATAGGTGCCGGCGAAAAAGGGCTGACCGTCGGGGGTGAGGAACACAGACATGGGCCATCCGCCGCTGCGGGTAAGCGCCTGGACCGCGCTCATGTATATGCGGTCTAGATCGGGTCTTTCCTCGCGATCGACCTTGATGCTGATGAAATGGTCATTCAGGATTTCCGCTACCTGCTCATCCTCGAACGACTCGCTCTCCATCACGTGACACCAGTGACAGGCCGAGTAACCAATGCTGAGGAAGATCGGCCGATCCTCGCCCCTCGCCTTCTCCAACGCCTCCTCACCCCAAGGATACCAGTCCACGGGATTCTGAGCGTGCTGGAGTAGATAGGGGCTGGTCTCGTTTGCCAAACGATTGGACATCGCACTCCCTCTTCTAACAGCCTGAAGAGACCCACATCCCTCAGTCTACAAAGAGATAGGCAGTTTCCCTCACATCACCCCACATCATCCGCCAGAAGCCGCGATCAAGACCCAGGCGCTCCATAGAACTACTCCCCGGCGACCGGTCTCCAGTCACGCTGATGACTGCTCACTCACGCGGGCGCATGCGCTCCAGCTTTCGGCGGGGCACCTTGATGGCGCGGCGGCACTCGGGACACTCGAGGGTGTAGTAATCCTGTCCTTCCCCCAACACTTCCTCCAGCACCGCCTCGACAAGATCCCGGCTGAGGGTGAACATGTAGTGACAACGCTGGCAACGGATCTGTCTCATAGACTCTCCTTTGACGTTGACTCCGGATCCACGGCCATCCCAACTAACTCCAAGTGTCAACTGATGTCTTGAGGGCCCCCTCTCCGATGCGCACGGGGGCCCAATGAATACGCTGCTATGATACCCTATGTGGGGTCAAAATGCAACGCCCATCCCTGGTGCAGCGGCGGTCTTCTCACCGGGCGGGGTCCAATCTGGGGGCAAACTTCACTTCGACAATGGCGGATTGCTACCCCGCCCTGCCCAAGGTAGTGCGCGAGGGCACGGTTCTACCAGGACTGAAACGTGTTCCAGTCACCCATGCCCTTGACAGCTACGCAAGACGTGGTAGAATCTGTCTTGTTTACAAGACAAGAAAGACACCAGGGGGAGCGATATGGCCGACCAAGAGCGCGGGAAATTCTACGGCGCGGTAACGGTCAGCGAGCGAGGACAAGTTGTCATCCCCGCCCAAGCGCGGCGGGATCTCGACATTGAGGTCGGAGAGAAGCTGCTGGTCGTCAGCGGGCCGGGTAGAGGACTACTGCTGATAAGGGCCCGTCTCGTAGGCCAGATGCTGAGCCAATGGGCAGATCTGATCCAGCTGCTGCAGGAGGAAGGCTTCCTGGAGACCAAGGGGCCGAACAGAATGACTACGGAGGGAATGAATGAGCAGAAGGCGTAACTTGTGGATTCTACTGGCCGTCGCGGTTGTGGCACTGATCGTTGGCGGCCTTTTCTTACGGAGGAGACTGGCAGGCGTCGCCAGCGATGACCTTGTGCGCACTGCCATCGTGGAGCGCGGCACGCTGCGGGTTACCGTGACCGCCAGCGGACGTATCGAACCATCCTCGCAGGTAGACCTCAGCTTCGACTCGCCGGGGCAGGTAGCAGAAGTGTCTGTTGAGTTGGGCGACGAGGTCCAGGCGGGAGAGCCACTGGCTCGATTGGAGACGGAGGATCTCTCGCGAGCGGTGGAGCAGGCGGAACTCAGCCTGAACCAGGCACAACTGCGCCTGGAGCGCCTGCAGCAGCCGGCTGATGAGGAGGAGATCCTGCGAGCCCAGCACGCCGTGGATCAGGCGGCAGCCACGCTGGAAGTAGCTCAGATCAACCTCACAGCGGTGTTGAGCAGCACACTGCTCAACGAGGCTTTGGAGGATGCCCGAAGTGCCTTCGAAGACGCAAAGAGCCACTACGAAAGGCGTTTGGAGGAATACGAGGAGGGTGAGACCGACTATTGGTTTGTGGACCAGGCGCAGCAGCGATACGAGGACGCGCAGTTGGCGCTGACCCGTGTCCAGCAGCAGGCCGATCTGCAGCTGGAAAGCGCCCGCAATGACGTCGATCGTGCGCGGCAGGTCTACCAGGAGGCCCGGGACACCCTGGAGGAGCTCCTCGAGGGAGCCGATCCGCTGGACCTGGAGGCGACACAGCTGGAGGTTCAGACGGCGCAGCTCGCCCTGGAAAAGGCGCGCAGCGATCTTGAGAGGGCGACCTTGGTCGCCCCCTTCGACGGCGTGGTGGCACAGGTCAACGCCACCGCCGGGGAGACGGTCGCCGCCGGCCGGGCCGCCATCACGCTGGTGGATCCTTCCCAGTTCCGCATCACCATCAACGTGGACGAGATCGACGTGGCGAAGCTTGAGATAGGTCTGCCAGTGGAGGTGACGG
>JASFWK010000068.1:0-10525 GCA_050049355.1 Anaerolineae bacterium
AAGCAGAGCCGGAGTTCTCGGGGCTGGTGGCCGTGTCTGATACCTCCAAATGCACCCGCTCCACGTCCACCCCCAACACCTCAGCGGCCATCTGCTGGATCACCGTGTGCGCCCCCTGTCCCACGTCAGCGGAACCGATGTAGACCACGGCCTCCTCAACCTCTCCCTCCCCCTGCAGTTCGACCTTCGCCCAGCAGCTCTCCCGATAGCCGAAGGAGAACCCGAAGTTCTTGAAGCCGACTGCCAGGCCAATTCCCGGGCGGGTTGGTTTCTGCCAACCCTCCTCGGTCTGGGTCCAGCCGGCGGCACGGGCGCACTTCCTGGTCACCTCCACCAGCCCGACTCCGCCGGGCAGTGGTGTACCCACCGCCATCGGACTTCCCTCTCGCAGGAGGTTCCTGAGCCGCAGCTCGACCGGATCCATTGCCAACGCGTGAGCCAGTTTGTTCATCTGCATCTCAGCTGCGAAGATCGCCTGCGGCGCGCCAAAGCCGCGGAAGGCGCCGCTGGGCGGATTGTTGGTGTAGACCCCGTCCACGTCCACCTTGACGTTGGGGATCTCATACGGGCCGGTGCAAGTGACGGTAGTGTTGCCCAGTACCTTGTTGGTGGTATAACAGTAGGCCCCGCCGTCGGCCACCACGCGCACCTCGGCTGCTGCAAGCTTCCCTTCGCGGGTCGCGCCCCACTTGCAGTGGAACCACATCGAATGGCGTTTGCAGTGGCCCAGAATGGATTCCTCCCGACTCCACACGAGCTTGACCGGACGCCGCATGCCGAGCCTGTCGAGGCGCCAGGCCGCCAACGCGAGCACGATCTGGACCGACATATCCTCTCGCCCGCCGAAGGCCCCGCCAATGGCAGGGTAGATCACCCGTACCTGCTCCGGCGGGAGATCCAGCGCGTGAGCGATCTGACGCTGATCCTCCCAGATCCACTGCCCGGCCACAACCACCGTCACTCTGCCCGCATCGTCCACGTAGGCCAGGCCGGCCTCCGGCTGCAGATAGGCGTGCTCCTGAGAGGGCGTGTGGTAGTCAGCCTCGACGATCACGTCGGCTTCGGCCCAGGCAGCCTCCACGTCTCCCTTGCGGATCTGATGGTGACAGATCAGGTTCCCCTCGGTGCGAAGCTCGGGGTGAATCTCGCTGAGCTGTCGGCCGGGGTGCAGCTGGGGCGCGTCCGGCTTCAGGGCTTCAAAGGGATCGGTGAGAACAGGAAGATCTTCATATTTCACCTGGATGAGGTCGCGGGCATGGGCAGCGACTTCCTCCGTCTCCGCCACCACCATTGCCAGCTGGTCGCCCACGAAACGTACGATGTCTGCGCCTTCCCTTGAGGAGCCGGGTCCGCAGAGGACCGGCTGGTCGGGGGTCTGAAGACCATACTCGTTAGCCGGTACATCCTTGGCAGTGAGGATGGATACCACCCCCGGCACAGCCTCTGCCTCAGTAGTATCTAGGCTGAGTATGCGTGCGTGGGGGCGTCTGGCGAAGAGGATCTTGGCGTGGAGCATGCCAGGCATGGCAAAATCGCCCGGGAAAAGAGCCTCGCCAGTCACCTTGGCCCGAGCGTCTACGCGCGCCACCGATCGGCCGACAGTCCCTTCGCTCATAATCCCTCCTGCGGTCCGCCTCCTCACCCTCCGTCCCTACCCTTCCTCCCGTCCCGGGAGGAAGGGTAGGGTATTGGTTTCTTCATCATGAGCACACGGTAGTCAGCAGGGAAGCTACAACTCCTCCCACCTTCCTTCCAGCTTCTCCATCACCTGTGGGAGCGTAGTGTACTCCATCTCGTCCATCGGCAGCCGATGAGGCTCCATGGGCCCATGGCGCCGCAGGTGGTCAGCGATGACGTTGCAGAGCCGCCGGGCCTCATCGAAGCCTGGATCGTCGAACATGTCACGAGGCCCTACCAGGCGTCCGCCGGCCAGCTGGAAGCCCAGGCAGATCACCCTGGGTGGACCATCGAAGCGGCTGGGGGTGGCATTGTACACCGGCACCGGCATCAGCGGGCCGTAGTGGGAGCCGCGCATCCATCCTTCCACGATGTGGGGCATCGTGAAGGGCTCCAGCACCTCTCCAACGGCAGGGAAGTTCTTCTGGCTGCGTACGATGCAAACCGGATCGTCCTTCCCCACGTACCGCCCGGCGATCAACGACAGTCGCTGCGTGGAGGAGACAGCAGCGACCTCTCCCTGCTTCGCGTAGACAGCCTTGACCACATATCGCCCCGACGCACCTATGAAGACCAAGAGGTCATACAGTTCCTCGGGGGTGTCGAAGAAGACTCGCTTGTGCCCCTTGACGTCGTGCACCTCGAAGCGGAAGCCTCCGTGCATCTTGGGAGAGATGACCAGGCCAGCAGTGTTGAAGGGATCGGCGAACATCCTGTACAGGGGAAGATTCCAGGCCCCGGCGGACGTCTTGTCCGCCATGAAGATCAAGAGGGGCTCGGCAGGACGCTCGTCGAACTCCATCTCTGCTACCCCTGGCCCCATTCCCTTGACATTGCCAGCGAAAGCGTCCGCTATGAGGTCCTGACCGGCTCCGTAGAGCTTTAGACGCCTAGCGACCTCGGTGCAGGCCTCAAACACCTCCCACGCCAGTCGGTGAACCTCCTCGTTGTCCACTCCCCGACGGTGAGTCATGATCAGCTCCAGGTCATCACCGCAGGCAGTGACATAGTAATCCACCAGGATGTCCTCTTTGACGGCAGCATCGAGGAGATCATCTGCCTCTTCGATCAGTTCATCGTGGACGCTGGAGTGGCCGACGAATCCACCCACGTCGGCCTTGATGACACTAAGGGTGATCTTGTCGCTCATTGCTCCTCCCTTTCAAGTTGATAGTGAGGTTGCAGTATGACCAACTTCACCACGGAGAGCGCGGGGCTTGCAGAGTGTCCTATCTATCTCCCTCGCTCTGCGCGGTGATCAAGAGCCTTCTTCTGAACAATCGCCACCTCCCGCTCCAGAATCCGCCGCAGGATAGCGACGGAGCAGGCATAGGTGGCATCCATCCCGAAATAGGAGAGTCGCTCCGCAAGTGTCTTGCCCCGCGTAAAGGGCGTATCAGACGCGTAATGGAGGATCCCGATCTCGAAGGGAGCGGGATAGAGGTTGACGATCTCATCGTCTGGATATCGCTTTGGCCGTATCGCCTCATAGACAGCAGATAGATAAGGGCCAACCTCCATCTCAATGTCGGTAAATCCCTCCCGGTAGAAGACATCCATGTACCGACGGTTCTGCAGGAAGGTCCCCCGCAGGCTGATCGCTTTCTGATTGTCCAGCACCGTGCCGTAGACCAAGTAAGGACGCACATCAGCGGCGACGAAGGCGTTTTGAAAGAGATAAGTGTTCTGAGAATGCTCGTCGTGCACTACGCCCGGAACCATGACGTCGCCAACGCGGCCATTGAGGGTGGCCGCCTTTCCCAGCACGTAGAGCCCCTTCAACGCTCCAATGCCGCTTGTGACCTGTGTCATAATGCGGTAGGCCCCTACCCCCAATGGGTAGTCGATGTTTAGGACCAAGGCGTCTGAATCGCGCAGGAGCTCCACCCCCTCCACACGCACCCGGGGGTCGAGCCAGTCTGGACGCAGGGCACACAGCTCGATCGCTTGAGCATCTACGTCCAAATAATGGAGGCTCTCCACGTACCAGATGCCACAAGTGCGTATCTCTTCCTCGCAGGCGCGGGCGACCTCCCGGCCCTCAGGTGTGTCAACGTACTTCCTGAAGGCGTAGTAGAGGAAGTTCTCCCAACTGCTGGGCACCTCTTCCCGCTGAATGGCACGGTATTCGTCCAGAAGATCGGGATCAGCTCCACCTTCCACGAACTGAACAAGGTCCTCCTCCCGCCGCGGGGCACAGCCGGAGAGCAGGTTGATCAGGCTGTGCACGTTGCTGGAGACAAAGTAGACCGTCCGCTCGTCCAGCCGTGTGGGGATACTATTGGCGATGTTCTCCCACCAGTAGCGCGCAGCCCGGCGGTAATCCACGTAGGAGCCGGATAGGAGCCGGACGGCAAAGCGCTTCTCCTGGCGGGCCATCGCCAGAAACGTCGGGATAAGTCGATCTCCCCAGGCCGCCTCCAGCCGGGCCAAGCCGGTCTCAGACAATTCCAGAAGCCGGCGCAGCTCATCCCGCAGCGACTCATCTACCTCCCTCTGGTCCTCAACGCACCCCGTCAGCCACTCCGTTGTCGCCCGCTCGCGGAGCCTCAGATGGATCTTATTCCACTCGATCTGATAGGCGGTCAGCATAGGGACCAGGTCGTCGATATCGGAGCGACTCGCGATATAGGCGGCGAGGGTTTCGGTGCCGTCGAAGCGCATGCGGCGGCGGCGGCCTGGCGCAACCACCCGCTGCCACTCACCTACATCTGGGTACCCCCCCTCCCGGAACGCCCGCTCAGAGGAACTCATCACCACTAGCCGAACCTGGATGATGGAGGGAGGGAGCCGCAGGCTGGCGTAGACTAGCGCGTCGAGGTCTATCTCAGGTTCACCCGCCATGAAGTGGAGGGCTGATTTCATACGAGCGTGGCTTTCCACAAGGGATCGGATCTGGACCTCGTCGGTGGTACGCAGGAGAGAATAGTAGGTACGCTGATAGAGTTCAATCTCCTCACTGCCTGTGCTGGGAACTGTCCGTTCCATTAGACACTCGCGTCTCTAGCAGCTGCCTGCTCAATCGCTCTAATGATCTTATAGTATCCGGTGCAACGACAGATATTGCCTGCGATAGCCGTCAGGATTTGCTCACGGCTGGGATGGCGATACTCTTCCAGCAGTTTGGCTCCGCTCATGATGAAACCGGGGATGCAATACCCACATTGGACTGCCCCCTCATCGATGAACGCCTCCTGGACCGGATGTAGATCCTCCCCCTTCCCAAGGCCTTCTATGGTAGTGATATCCGCCCCATGGGCACGGGGGGCAGGGACCAGACAGGCGAGCACTGCGACGCCATCCAGCCAGACGGTGCAGGCCCCGCACTCCCCCTCTCCGCATCCCTCCTTGGTGCCGGTGAGCCCCAGATCCTCCCGCAACATCCTGAGCAGCGTCTTGCCGTTGGCCCCGCGCACGACGCGGTTCTCGCCGTTCACCGTGCATTCGATCGGCTCGCTGCCGCCGGTGGTGTGTCGGACGGTTCTGCCGGCCAAGTGTGGGAACCGGCCGCCGACCGGACCCCACAGCAATGGGGGCTGGCCCGGGAAGTCCTCCCGCTCGCGACCCTCGGCCAGCGCCGTCAGCGCTCGCCGTACCAGCACCCGCACCATCCGGCGGCGATAGTCCGCTCCGGAGCGGACGTCATCGATGGGCGCGGCGACCTGCGCCGCCAGGCCCGATGCGTGTTCGATCCGGTCAGGCGTCAAGGACCCGCCCACCAGGGCTCCCTCCGCGTCTGGCGCCCGCACGATGGTGGGAGCCACGCTTCCCAGGGCAATGCGGGCTCGCGTGATCCTCTCGCCCTCGAAGCGCAGAACGACCGCTGCGTTGACCAGCGAGATCGCCAAGGCTCGCCGCAGGCCCAACTTCACAAAGACCCCACGCTCGTCGGAAGCCATCGCCGGCACCTGCACCTCTACCAACATCTCGTCGGGAGCCATATCCACCCGTCGGACTCCCTGGTAGAAATCGGGCAAGGAGAGGGTGCGTTCACCCCGAATTGAGCGGAGGTTGACGGTAGCGCCCAACGCCCACAGCGGGGTGATCGTATCGTTTGCAGGAGAAGCCGTGATCAGGTTGCCGCCGAGGGTCCCCCGATTCCGGAGCGCAGGCGCCCCCACACTCCAGGCGGCCAGGGCGAGCGGGTAGGCCTGCTCCGTCACTGCTTGGGAGACAAGCAGCCGATTATGCGTGACCAGAGGGCCAAGATGCAGGACATCTCCCTCCAACGCGATCTCATCCAGACCCAGTACCCGACTGATGTCAATCAAGACCGGCATCTTGCGGATGCCTCGTTCCAGTTCGATCAGTAGATCCGTGCCCCCGGCGATGATGCGGGCGTCGGGCCCATGCTCGGCAAGGAGACGCAGCGTTTCCTCCACCGACGTTGGGGTGTAATAGATCTGCCACAGCGCCATTACGATCCCCTCTCAAAGGCTAAGCCTCAGCCCCCTCCTTGAGCGGGCAGGCTCCCGCACACACAATCAGTGACCAAAGCACCGGCTAATCGAAAGTATACCGTTTTCCGAGGGCTGTGCAATCAACGGGCACGATCAGTGGAGAGGTTCCGCGAGCAGCAGCCGCTCTCTGCAGACTCGGAAGAAGCTATCGGACAGGGCAAGCGCATCCAAGACCTCCTCTGGCCGCCCCGTGGCCCCCTGTCTGGCGGCCAGTACTATCTCCAGCACAACCTCTCCCGCCTGCTCTTCCTTCACCTCTAGCCACTCGATCAACGGCCGCAGGTCGTAGGACCGGCCCCGTCGCTGGCGGGGCAGGCTCTGCACTGCAAGCAGTTCCTTCGAGCGGTGACGAATCTCCTCGGCAGGCTCCGACACCTCGACTGTCACCGTGTACTCTGCTGACCTGACGCGAGTGGTAAGCGCAGGTTCATCCAGGTTGGCTTCCTTCACCGAAATGATCGTGAGCCCTTCCGGCAGCGTCCGCCCAAGCTTAGTGCCTATGACTTCAGGATCCATCGGTTCCTCCAGCCACAGATCGAGCATCTCTCCCCTGGCGGTGAATCCCACCGGCAGAGCAGCAGCGACCTGGATGCGGGGTCGAGGGTGGAAGCCGCCAGAGTAGGCCAGAGGAAGTCCGGCCCGGCGTGCCGCCCGGGTCCAGACATGCATCCGATCCAGGTGGGAGGAGTAATGGAGGGGACTTTCTACACAGTGCGTAATTCGCAAGCGTTGCTCCATAATCAGTCAGTGCCCTCCTCTCCTCGCGGGCACGCCCACGTCGGTGCCCAGAGACCGCCGTAGGCAGTGAGGATCCCACAGGAATAGCACTGCTCCCGGCAGTCGGGCACAGCTCGAGCCTGCTGGCTCATCTGCCACTCGCGCCACAGGTGCGCCTTGCGCACGCCAGTGGTGATGTGATCCCAGGGAAAGACCTCATCTTGCGTCCGCTCGCGGTGAGCGTAGAACGTGGGGTCTGAGGACCAGATATCTCTCACCTCCACCTCGGCAAAAGCCGCGGCCCAGGCCCCATAGTCAAACCACTCATCCCAACCATCGAAGCGGGCCCCCCGCTTCCAGGCCGCGAGCACCACCGGGGCCAGCCGCCGATCCCCACGCGAAAGAATCGCCTCGATCAGTGTCATCCGGGGCTCATTCCAGCTGAGCTTGAGTCCACCTCCCCTCAGCCGCTTCTGCAGTATCTGCTGCTTGGCGCGGATCTCCTCCAGAGGCGCCAAGGGCGCCCACTGGAAGGGGGTATGGGGCTTGGGGACGAAGGTACTCACACTGACATTGACCTGTGTCCGCCGGCCGTGAACCTTGCGCCCCTCCGCCCGCACCGCTCGGGCCAGGTCGGCGAGAGCTTGCACATCCGCCGTCTCCTCACCCGGCAGACCGATCATGAAATACAGCTTGACCGTTCGCCAGCCCCTTCGAAAGACCTGTCGGGCTACTTCCAGCATCTCCCCGGTGAGAATCGGCTTGTTGATCATCTCACGGAGTCGCTCGGTGGCCGCCTCCGGGGCGAAGGTGAAGCCGGTCCGTCGTCCGTGGCTGAGGCCATCCGCCAAGGCGACCGAGAATGACTCAATGCGCAGGCTGGGCAAGGAGATCGATAGGTGCTGGTCGGCGTGCCGCTCCATCAGTGCTTCCACCAGTTCGTCAATGTGGGAGTAGTCAGCAGAGGATAGCGAGAGCAGAGAGATCTCCTCATATCCGGTTTGCTCCAGGATGCGATCAACCGCCTCCAGGATCTCCGCCTGGGATCGCTCGCGCACCGGCCGAGTGATGATTCCAGCGTGGCAGAAGCGGCAGCCACGGGTGCAGCCGCGCTGAATCTCGATCCCTGCTTTATCGTGGGTCACAGAGGTGTTGGGAACAAGCTGGCGAGTGGGAGGCGGGGGGAGAACTGAGACGATGCGCCGAAGGACGGCACGGGGGACCTGGGGACGGTTTGGTTCTACTCGCGCCACTGTCCCATCAGGATTGTAAGAGACATCATAGAAGGAGGGGACGTAGACGCCCGGGAGCTGCGCCAGCGCGGCCAGTTGGGCCTCCCGGCCTCGCTCTTTGGTGCGTCGATAGGTGCGCACCACGTCCACGACAGCCTCCTCCCCATCGCCGATGACAAAAGCGTCCACAAATTCGGCCAGCGGCTCCGGATTGAAGGTAGCGTGCCCCCCGGCGATGACCAGCGGATGGCACTCCTCTCGCTCTGCGGCGAGCACCGGCAGCCCGGCCAGATCCAGCATCTCCAGGAAGTTGGTGTAGAGAACCTCAGAAGGGAGACTGAAGCCCAGGATATCGAAGTCATCGAGCGCGTGGAAGGTCTCCAGGCTGTAGAGAGGGATTCCTGCCTTCCGCATAGCAGCGGCCATATCGGGCCAGGGCGCATAAGTCCGTTCGGCCAAGACGCCCTCCAGGCAATTGAGGATGTCGTAGAGAACTTGCAGCCCCAGGTTGGACATCCCCAGGTCGTAGACGTCAGGGAAGGCCAGGCAGACCCGCGTGGGAGTGATCTCCCAGTCCTTGCGGACGGCGTTCACCTCCCCACCGACATAGCGGGCAGGCCGCCGGACACCCGGCAGAATCCGCTCCAACTGTTCAAATGGTATGACCAAGCTCACAACTCTCGCTAGACGAAAGGCAGGATGCAGGCAGCGGCTGTCTTGAAGGATCGTCCTCCAATTGGCCGAAGAATCTCACTGGAGACAGATGCACGCACACCCCAAAAGACCCCGACGCGCGCATCCACTACAGCTCAGCGCGGATCTTGTCAGCTATGGCATCCAGTTCCCCCCTAGTCGGCCTCTTGCCATAGCCTGGTCCGAATCGAAACCCGAAACCATCTCCCACGTAGCGGGGCAGTACGTGAAGATGGACGTGAAAGACCTCCTGGCCTGCCGCCGCACCGTCTGCCAGGAACAGGTTAACACCTTCGCATCTAATCCCACTGCCCCTCAAGGCTTCGGCGATAAGTCGGGCCGTGTGAAACATATGAGCCGCTGTCGCTTCGTCGAGTTCCGCAAGGGAAGAGGCGTGATAGTTGGGAATGATCAGCACGTGTCCTGGGTTGACGGGCTGGATATCCATGAAGGCGCAGCACAGCTCGTCCTTGAGGAGGATGCTTGATGGTGCCTTCTCCGCCAAGATCTCACAGAATACGCAACTGCTCACAGCGACGCCTCACCCCCTCGCTCCAAGCCCTCACACTCCAGAGGCGGCAAGCGATTTCGACCCCCGGAGGATGATTCACCCGGCCACCACTTTGACCAGCACACGACGGCGGCGGGGGCCGTCGAACTCGGCCAGATACACTCCCTGCCACGAGCCCAGCACCAACCGGCCGCCGCCTATGAGCAAGGTCAGGCTGCTGCCAACCAGACTGGTCTTGGCATGCGCGGGAGAGTTACCTTCGGCGTGGCGGAAATCGGCTCGCCGGCGTACCAGGTCGTCGAAGACCAGGCCCAAGTCGTGGCAGACGCTGGGATCCCAATTCTCGTTTAGGGTGAGGCCAGCAGTCGTATGGGGGCAGAAAAGATGACAGAGCCCTTCGGCGACGCCGCTGCGCTCCACCGCCCCCTGCACCTGGGCGGTGATGTCATTGAGTTCCTGATGGGCCTTGGTGGAGACTTCGATCTCTTCCATCGCTATCTCTCCGCAGGGAGAGTATAACACGCCCCTGGTGGGTTGACAAAACCCTCCACCCTTGGTAGAATACCGCAGCTTGGCCCATTCGTCTAGCCTGGCCGAGGACGCCGGCCTCTCAAGCCGGAAACAGGGGTTCGAATCCCCTATGGGCCACACACAGCGGTGACACGAACGCCCCCCTTTCTGGCGGGGCGCTTTTTCGTGTGCTCTTTGGGCAAGAGAACAGCTTGGCCGTGCCAGGCTTACTGCGGCGAAGAGCCAGACCACCGACGGTACAGATCGTGCGGGAGACCGAGTACGTCCAACACCTTACCGACGAAGAAATCTGTGACATCGTCGACTGACGCCGGTTCGAAGTAGTATGCCATGGCGGGCGGCAAGATGATGGCACCGGCCATGCAGGCCGCGCGCATGTTCTCTATCGCCGCCAGGGAGAGGGGGGTCTCCCGTGGGACCAGCACCAACTGCCGGTCCATACGCAAGGTGTTGTCCGCCGCTCGAACCACGAGGTTGCTTGTGTAGCCGTGGGCAATGGCAGCCAGGGTCTTCATCGAGCAGGGAATGACGACCATGGCATCCACTGGGTAGGACGAGCTCGCTATTGGCGCATCCAGCTCGTCGGCTCGGAAGCGATTGGCAGCCGGCAGGGTTGCGTCTCCCAGTTCGTAATGGATCACCCGCTCAGCCGCCTGTGTGACAATCAAGTACACCTCTTGCGATCGAAGTTCCTGTAGCAGCCG
>JASFWK010000171.1:0-3912 GCA_050049355.1 Anaerolineae bacterium
AGGACGTGGTCAGGGGTAGGAGCGAATTCAGCCAGCGTACCGTCGTAATCCAGGAAGAGCCCTAGCCGCTCGGCCTCGTCCAGGCGCTCAACAATCCAATCAGGAATGCCCGGTTCCGACATCACGCTCCTCTCAGACATCCACTACAGACCCAACTCAAGAATAGCCTCCAGTTGACCGCACAACCAGGTATTGATATCCTCCTGTTCGACCAACCGACGCAGCAGGTCGGCCCGCCGCTGACGTTCGTCGGGCCTCATAACGAGCCCGCGATGGAGTTCCCTGGCTGTGGCATACACGTCGCACGGCGAGATGACCAGGGCCCCCTCCCCTAGCTGCTGCCGGGCTCCCGTGCTTTCCGAGAGGATGAGCACCCCATCATCTCGATTGACAACCGGCCCCTCCTTGGCGACCAGATTCATGCCATCCGCGATGGAGTTCACCAGCAGGACGTCGTAGAGCTGCAGGGCTGCCACGGCCCGAGGGTAGTTATCCCCGACGATCACCCGCACCGGCTCCCAATCCCCTGTGCCGTATCTCGCGTTGACACTCCCGGCAGCAGCCATCAGCTCATCCAGATAGTCCTGATACTCCTCGACTCCCATCCGCGACGGCATCAGCAGCGCCAAGAACTTCACCTGCTCGCGATGCTCAGGGTAGAGCTCCAACATCTCCCTAAACGCCGTGAAGCCGCGCACGATGTTCTTGCTGGGTTCTATGCGATCGATGCGCAGAATCAACTGGCGGCCATCCAGGAATCCCTGCAGTTCTGAGCGGTATTCAGCCACCTCGGCCGACTCAGCCAGCCGCCGGAGCGCCTCCACATCCAGGGAGATAGGGAAATCGCGCACGTGCACGGCATGGCCAGCGTACTCCACCCGCTCGCGCCCCGGCTCAAACTGGGCATTCGCCCCCGGCAGAAGGTTATCGCACGTGCGAAGGAAGTTCAGGCTGTCCTCGTGCGTCTGGAAGCCCAACACATCCACCGCACAGAGTCCATCGAGGACGGCCTGGCGCATATCTGGCGGCAGGATGCGCCAGTATTCCGGGCCAGGCCAGGGGATATGTATGAAATGCAGCGTCGTTAGCCTCTCGCTCGCAGGCAGCCTATCGGACAGGCGCCGCGCCGCGAGATAGAGGTGATAGTCCTGCAGCATGACCAACGTGGACCGAGGGGTAGCGGTCACCTGCTCGGCGATCGCCTCGGCAAAGAGATCGTTGACGGCCTGGTATCCATCTTCCCACGCCTGCCAGGTGTCCCGATCGATCACCGGCGCGCGGGGTACATCCCACATGGAGTGCTGTAGGAACCACAACAACGGGTTAGCGATGACGCTGTAGTACCCCTGGTAGGCGGAATCTTCAGGTGCGAGGAACTTGACCAGGATTTCCCCGCCATCCTCCAGAGGTGAGACCTTTCCCTCCTGCCAAGCCACATCCGCGTCGGTCCGCGCGCAGGCGACCCAGGTGAGATCGGCGTATCGGCCCAGGCCCATCAAGGCAGTGACCAGTCCACCCTTCCCACGCCGGAAGACCAGACGGCCGTCCTTCGTTCTCTCGAAGATCACCGGCCCCCGATTGGCGGCGATGATGAGCGCCCGATTGGCGAAGAACTCGGCCTGGAGCGCCTTGCAGCGCTCGCGCCTCGCTCTCAGATCCAGATCACTCATCACAGCACCTCGCCAGGCGTTGTCCCCTCTTCCTCTCGGCTGGCCTGGATCGCCAGGTCAATGAAGACAGCAGAGGTCCACCCAAAAGCATTGGCAGCGGTCGCCGGTGGCTCGCCGCTCTCTGGATTGTAGTATTCGTAGATGCTGGGCTGAGCCATCACCAGCTCCAGCGTCCTCTCCCGCAGCGTGCGCGCCAGATCGTCCTCTCCCACCCGGTGCAGGGCCTCGACAAAGAAATAGTTGATATTGGCCCACACCGGCCCACGCCACATGGTCTCCGGATCGAAGTGGGGATCGTCGCGCGCCACCGTCGGCAGAGGGTACTGCGCCCAGAACTTCTCCTCATCGGTAAGATGCCCGATAAGTCGATCACGGATCTTGTCAGGCAGCCGACCCGTCCACAGCGGATAGAGGTTGAACGGCGTGGTCACGGAGATGGGCTTCTCTTCATGCAGAGCGAGGAACAGTCCCGCCTCCTCATCCCAGAAGTCCCGCATCATACGGCGCACAATCGCCTTGGAACGGCGACACCACATCGCCGCTTCGGCGTCCATACCCAGGATCTCGGCCATCGCCGCCAGTGACTCCATCTGCAGACAGAGGTAGGTATTGAGATCGGGTGATTCGACCGGCAAGCCGTAGTCCCAGAGGGGGCTGTCATCCAGACCTGAGGAGTAGGGATGATTGTACTGCACCAGGCCATCCGCGTCATCGTCGTTCATGCTGAACCACCAGGCGTTCCAGCGCACCAGCGGCAAATAGATCTCCCGCAGGAAGTCCAGATCGGGTGCGGTTTCGTGCAGTTTGAGCGCCGCCCAGGCCAGGATGGGCGGCTTGGTCACCTCGGCATGGATCGGATGATCAATTTCGGTGACCACTCCCTCGTCATGAACTGCGTCCGGCAGCATGCCGTTGGGAGATTGCCAAGTCAGCATCGCCCGGATCTGGTTGCGCGCCAGCTCTGGATCGACGTGCCGATAGGCCACGGCGTGCAGGGCGCTATCCCAGAGCCACAACCCCACATAGTTGAGCTTGGAGGGCACCATCGCCTCGTAGGTCACCTTCCCGTGGGGGCTGATGAGGTTGTTCGCCATGATCCACCAGGCATACGCATAAGTGGGATAGAACCGTTCATCCACAGCCGGAATGCGACCGAACCAGTCAGTCCACCGCTTCTCAGCAGCAGCGTATGCTGCGGAGAACGACGGGACTTGGTCAGGCACCGACGGAGTTCTGTGAGCACTGAGGGCGACAGCGCAGTCGCCGTCGGCTTTGACGAGGAGCTCAACCACGTAGCCACCGTCCTTCGGCGTGATTCGGTTGAGGATGGGCTCTCCATCGGTGAAGTAGACGAGGTCGCGGACAGCTTTGAATACGCCGCCCCGCTCGGTCCTCCCCCAGAACTGAGGCGAAACGTGGAACCGGAGGCCAGCGGTCACGTGGGGCGGTAGGCGGAAGACGATTGTGTGATGATCTTGAAAGACGAGTCCAAACTCACCTACCCTCGTGTTGAAGTGAAGCACATGCGGGTAGGTGACAGTCTCAAACTCCAGCGGCTCCCCCTCTCCGTCCAGAAGGGAGATCTCGTGGACGAAGGGAGGGCGCCGCCGGTATGCATCCAAACCGGGTTGAAGCTCAGTTAACCGTTCCGCAAGCTTCAGCTCCAGGCGGCTCTTCCCCGGTGCCTGGAAGATCAGTAAGCGCGAGCCGCGGTCGCTGAACGGAACCCGGGTAATGTCGATCCGGTCTTTCAGCCAGTCAAGGTGGGAAGAAGATGACCTCATCCCTTCCGTTTCCGCACCCCCAGCAGGCGCCGAACTCTCTTGCGATCAGCCTTTGAGACCGGCAGGTCCTTATCAAGAGAGCGAAGAACCCTCTTCGATTTCTTGCGTCGCATATGACTGCGACACTGCCTCAGCCGCTTCAGCTTCCTCTTCTTGGTGACTTTGAAACGCTTGGCTGTAGCCTGGTGTGTCTTCATCTTGGGCATCATCAAACTCCTCGGGAACCGATTCCGCACTTGTAGACAAGTCGAACTCTTCCAATCTAAGCGAGATGCGATGTCGCTGATCATCGATATCCAACACGCGCACCGTCACCTGTCTCCCCGGCTCAATCTGCTGGCACGTCTCCTCTCCTCCGGGCATCTCCGACGTGTGCACCAACCCTTCCACTCCCTCCCCTACCTCCACAAATATCCCAAACGACACCACACTCGTCACCCGCCCCTCCACCATCTCAC
>JASFWK010000069.1:0-10484 GCA_050049355.1 Anaerolineae bacterium
CATCACCCGTACCACCATCGGCTTCCCCGCTACAGGCAGCATTGGTTTGGAACGGCCGTCGGTCAGCGGGCGCAGCCGCTTTCCCCGTCCGGCGGCCAGCACTACGGCTAGCATGCTCTCCTCGTGGTTGGCTGTGTGAGGCCCAGGATTGGGAGGCCGGCCTCCATTCACTCAGAGCCTCAATGGGAGAAACACGGCCCCTGGGCGGTCATCGCCTTGAAGGTCACCAGCAATTCCATTCTGCTTCGTGCTTCGACAAGTGTACCTCAACTCAGCGATAGTGCCAACTCTGGTTAGCAGCCGTTCCGAGAACTTACTCGCTGACGACTCCGGTCAGGTCGCCCAGAGGGAGACCCGCGGCTCGCCGACCCCGTCGCCCTTGCGCCAGGGACGAAGCGCCCAGGACAGCGTCTGAGCGGGCTGAAGGGAGTCGCCCTGAGCGACGTGCCAGCTTGCACGTACAGTCTCAACTACCGGTGGTAGTTTTCAGTCCTATGCCAGTTTGCGTGACTTTGTGTGAGCGATGGTGTTTATTCCATTGAAGACACCTAAGCGAGGGAGGTCAGTGATGAGAAGACGAGTTGTCGTTACCGGTCTGGGGACCGTTTCGCCGTTGGGGAATGACGTATCCATGCTTTGGGAGGGCCTGCTGGCGGGACGGAGTGGGGTGGGCACCATCACCGGGTTCGACCCTTCGGAGTTGGAAGTACGCATTGCTGGCGAGGTCAAGGACTTCGATCCGGTGGCTCTCTTCGGTCGGCGGGAGGCTCGTCGGAATGATCGGTTCACCCTCCTCGCGATGGAGGCCGCCCGCCAAGCTGTCGCAGATGCTGATCTGCAGTTCAAGGAGGAGAACGGGCAAGAAACCGGCGTGCTCATCGGCACAGGCATCGGTGGCGTTCACACCCTGCTGGAGAACTACGACATCCTTCAGGAGTCCGGCCCCGGGCGGATCAGTCCCTTTATGGTGCCGATGATGATGCCCAACGCGGCCTCGGCCGGCGTGGCCATCACCTACGGCTTGCGCGGTCCCAATGTCTCTCTCTCGTCTGCCTGTGCCACCGGTTCCCATGCCATCGGAGAGGCGGGGGAGATGATTCGTCGCGGACAAGCCGAAGTGATGATCTGCGGTGGGAGTGAGGCAGCCATTCATCCCCTCTCCCTCTCTGGCTTCAGGAATATGAGGGCGATCTCCACTCGCAACGACGAACCGGAGCGTGCCTGTCGCCCCTTCGACGCCGAGCGGGATGGGTTTGTGATGGGGGAGGGGGCCGGGGTCCTGGTGCTAGAGAGCCTGGAACGCGCTCGTTCGAGGGGGGCTCACATCTACTGCGAGTTGGTTGGCTACGGTGCCACTTCCGATGCCTGGCACATAACTGCTCCGGAGGAGACTGGGCAGGGGGCAGCCATGGCGATGGAAATGGCGCTCCGGGACGCCGGCTTGGCCCCAGAGGAGGTGGATTACATCAATGCCCACGGTACTGCCACTCCTCTTAATGACCGAATCGAGACTCATGCTATCCGCACGGTCTTCGGTGCCCACGCGGACCGTCTGGCGGTCAGCTCCACCAAATCCATGATCGGCCATCTCATGGGGGCGGCGGGGGCGGCCGAGGCCATCGCCTGCGTCAAGACTCTGGAGACCGGCTGGATCCACCCCACGATCAACTACGAGGTCCCCGACCCCGAATGTGACCTGGACTACGTACCTAACCAGGCACGTCAGTCGGAGCCTCGGATGGCTCTCTCCAACTCATTCGGCTTCGGCGGGCACAATGGATGCCTGATCTTCCAACGCTGGGAGGAGGCGTGATGCCTCGGGCTCACGTGGTTGGTTGGGGGAAGTATGTTCCTCGAGAGGTACTGACCAATGATGATCTCTCACGGATAGTGGACACCTCCGATGAGTGGATCCGCACGCGGACCGGCATCCGTGAGCGCCGCCTTGTCGCGGGCGAAGAGACGACGGCGAGCATGGCAATTCAGGCCGCTCGTGAGGCGCTGGAAAGGGCGCGGCTGAACCCAGCTCAACTCGACCTCATTGTCGTCGCCACCGCTACTCCTGATCATCTCTTTCCCGCCACTGCTTGCTTGGTCCAGGATGCCCTGGGAGCTGCCCGGGCCGCTGCTTTCGATCTATCGGCGGGCTGCTCTGGGTTCATCTATGCTCTCAGCGTCACTGCACACCTGCTGGCCGCTGGGGCCTACGGGACAGCGCTGGTGATCGGTGCGGAGACTCTCTCCACCATCACCGACTGGACTGACCGATCCACCTGTGTCTTGTTCGGCGACGGGGCCGGGGCAGTGGTTCTGGAGGCTGGCGAAGACGAGGGTGGGGTGCTCGCCACGGTGTTGGGCGCGGATGGTTCAGGAAGGGACGTCCTGTGCCTGCCAGCGGGAGGATCCCGAAGCCCAGCCTCTCACCGCACCGTGGCGGAGGGGCTCCATTTCATCCATATGAAAGGGCGAGAGGTATTCCGTTTCGCCGTGCGCGTCTTGCCTACCGCTACGTGCGATGTGCTTGAGAAGGCCGGGCTGTCGTTGGACGACCTGAACCTGTTGGTTCCCCATCAGGCCAACCGGCGCATCATTGAAGCGGCGACGCGGAAGCTAGGCCTCCCTTCCGAGATCGTCTACAGCAATCTGGAACGATATGGCAACACCTCGTCCGCTTCGATCCCCATCGCCCTGAGCGAGGCGGTGGAGGAAGGGCGCATCCAACCGGGCGATCTGGTGGTGTGCGTGGGATTCGGCGCAGGGTTGACCTGGGGCGCAGTCGCCATACGCTGGACCCTACCGCAGCCAGAGCCAATCTCCCTCGCACGGCGGTTCTTGCAGCGGCTGCACTACATGCTGGCGGCGTTCCGTTCCTGGGTGCGGCGACTATTGCGGCATGTAGCTGCTCTATGGACGCAAGATGTCTTGGGGGAGGGCGAAGAGTGACCAGGAAAGCGCTTGAACGCCTGGAGGAGATGGAGACCCAGGCTCAACGAGGGGGCGGACCCGAGAGGATCGAGCGCCAGCACGCCCGGGCCAAGATGACTGCCCGGGAACGGCTGGAGACGCTGCTTGATCCCGGCTCCTTCTTCGAGCTGGATACCTTCGCCGCTCATCGGGCGACGGAGTTCGGCCTTGACCGCAAGCGGCCCCTGGGAGACGGGGTTGTCACGGGCTGGGGCCATGTTGAGGGACGGCCTGTCTACGTCTTTGCCCAGGATTTCACCGTGCTGGGGGGATCGGTGGGGGAGACCCACGGGCGCAAGATTTGTGAGGTGTTTGACCTGGCACTGGAGAATGGAGCGCCGGTGATCGGCCTCAACGACTCTGGCGGGGCGCGCATCCAGGAGGGGGTCGACGCGCTGGCGGCCTACGGCGAGATCTTCTACCGCAACACCTTGGCCTCCGGTGTGGTTCCCCAGATATCGGTCATAATGGGGCCCTGTGCTGGTGGGGCGGTCTACTCGCCTGCTCTCACTGACTTCACGATAATGGTCGAGGAGACCGCGCGAATGTTCATCACCGGTCCCGACGTGGTCCGCGCCGTGACCCATGAGGAGGTTACCTTCGGCGAACTGGGCGGGGCAGGGGTTCATCACAGCCGTAGCGGGGTGGCTCACTTCACCGCCGGAGACGACGCCCAGGCTCTGGCCCTGGTGCGGCGGCTGCTCTCCTATCTGCCCTCAAACAACGCCGAGGATCCGCCCTACCTGCCGTCTGTTGACCCGCCCGATCGCACTGATGAGGAGTTGGACCGCCTGGTGCCGGAGGATCCGGCGCAGGGGTACGACATGCGGGAGGTCATCCACCTCATTCTCGATGATGGGGAGTTCCTCGAGGTGCAGGCGGAGTTCGCACAAAACTTGGTCGTAGGTCTTGGGCGACTGGGAGGAATGGCGGTGGGCCTGGTGGCTCAGCAGCCGGCGGTACTTGCAGGCGTCCTGGATATCGATGCTTCGGACAAGGGCGCTCGCTTCATCCGTTTCTGCGACTGCTTCAACATTCCCCTGGTGACCTTTGCCGACACGCCCGGCTTCCTTCCCGGCGTGGCACAGGAGCACGGCGGCATAATCCGGCACGGGGCGAAGATGATATATGCCTACGCGGAGGCTACAGTGCCCAAGCTTTCCGTCGTTACCCGCAAGGCCTATGGCGGCGCATACATTGTGATGAGTTCGAAGTCCCTGCGAGGTGACATCTGCCTGGCCTGGCCCCGCGCAGAGATCGCTGTGATGGGTCCGGAGGGGGCGGTCAATGTCATCTTCCGTAAAGAGCTGGCTCAGGCGGAGGACGAAGCGAAGATGCGGGATCGGCTGGTGGAGGAGTATCGTGATAGGTTCGCCAACCCATACATCGCCGCTGCGCGAGGATACGTGGATAGGGTAATCACCCCTCGGCAGACGCGTCCCTGTCTCATCCGCGGCCTGCAGATGCTGCGAAACAAACGGACCCGCCGTCCGAGGCGCAAGCACGGGAACATACCATTGTGAGTGCCAGGCGGGCGAATAGCCAATTGATCAGATGACCGATGATTAAGAAGGTGCTGATTGCCAACCGAGGGGAGATCGCGGTACGCGTTCTGCGCACCTGCCGCGAACTGGGTCTGGAGACGGTAGCAATTTTCTCTGAGGCGGATCGTGAGGCTCCGCACGTTCGTTACGCCGACGAGGCTTACTGCGTCGGCCCGCCGCCGGCCCCGGAGAGCTATCTGCGGGGGGAGCGAATCATCCGAGTGGCGCTGGAATCCGGCGCGCAGGCGATCCACCCAGGCTATGGTTTCCTGGCCGAGTCGCCGGACTTCGCCCGGAGGTGTGTCGAGGCGGGGCTGGCCTTCGTTGGACCGCGTCCGGAGACGCTGGAGTTCCTGGGAGACAAGCCTGCATCCCGTCGGCTGGCGCGGAAGTTCGACATTTCGCTTCTCCCTGGCACCGACCGGCCTCTTGACGATGAAGCGCTGGTGGCCGGTGCCGACAACATGGGCTACCCGGTGCTGTTGAAAGCGGCGGCTGGTGGCGGAGGGAGGGGCATCCGCGCCGCGGGCTCGCGTGCGGAGCTGAAGGCCGCGATCCCGCTGGCCCGGCGGGAGGCCCGAACTGCGTTCGGCGATGAAGCCCTCTACCTGGAGCGGCTGATCGAGAAAGCCCGTCATGTGGAGGTCCAACTGCTGGCCGATGCTCACGGCCACGTTATCCACCTGGGGGAGCGGGAGTGCTCCATCCAGCGCCGACATCAGAAGCTGATCGAGGAATCTCCTTCGCGGGCGGTGGACGCAGATCTCAGGCAGCGCATCTCCGACACGGCTGAGCGCCTCGCGCGAGCCGTGGGCTACGAGGGGGCCGGAACAGTGGAGTTCTTGCTCGACCCGAAGGGAGATTTCTACTTCCTGGAGGTCAACCCGCGTCTGCAAGTGGAGCACACGGTAACTGAGGCGGTCACGGGGGTAGACATCGTCAAGGAGCAGCTGCGGATCGCGGCAGGCCGGGAGCTCCGGTATGCTCAGGAGGATGTCCGGCCGCGAGGGTGGGCGATGGAGTGCCGCATCCTGGCGGAGGATCCCTCGCGGGGCTTCGCTCCGTGCGTGGGTTCCATCTCCCGCCTGCGCGAGCCGGGTGGGCCGGGCATCCGGGTGGATAGCGGCATCTGCGAGGGTTTGACGATCACACCTTACTACGACTCTTTGCTGGCAAAGCTGGTGGCTTGGGGGGAGACGCGCGCTGTGGCTATCGTGCGCATGCGGCGGGCGCTGGCAGAGTACCAGATCGTTGGCGTGACCACCAATCTTGATCTCCATCGGGCTCTCCTGAATAGCCACCGCTTTTTCGGCGGGCAGTTCCACACCCGCTTCCTGGAGGAGCAATTCCCACCGCGTGAGCCGGAGGAAGAAGAGTATCTGGCAGCTGCGTTGACGACTGCGCTGCTCGACTGGCGCAGGCGGACGGGCGACGGTGCCCAGGAGGACGGGACCATCAGTAGGTGGAAGATGCTTGGCCGCTGGGAGCTGCTAGGGGGAGGTTGGGGGTGAAGTATCACATAGTGGTCGAGGGGCGAACGTTCGAGATCGAAGTGGGACCTGGGGGACAGGTATGGGTGAACCAGCGCCCGTTAAGCGTGGACTTTGAGGGGGTCGATGGATTACCTCAGTACTCGCTGCTGGTCGATCATCGTTCCTACGAGACGCATGTGGAGGCAGAGGAGAAGGGAGAGTGCCGGGTGGTGGTGGCGGGGCGGCCTTACCAGGCGCATCTGCAGTCGCGAAAGACGCCGTCCCCGGAAGCGGGCCGCCGTCGCACGGGCGACGAGCCAGTGGAGCTCTCAGCCCCGCTTCCGGGTCTGCTGCTCGAGGTGCGCGTCGAAGAGGGGCAGCCGGTCAGGGAGGGGGACGTGGTGGCAGTGTTGGATTCTATGAAGATGAGTCTGGAGCTGTGTGCGCCTTGGGATGGTGTGATTCAAGAGGTACATGGAGTTGCGGACGCTGAGGTTGCTCAAGGAGAGGTGGTCGCTGTGATTGGGCCGCCCACCGTTGGAATCGACTCCGCGGATCGTTGAATCTCCTGTCTAGGGTGGAGGAATCTCCGGTCTCGGGGCCACTGGCTAGCCTATCTCAGCTCTCTGCACTGAGCCTTGAGTGGTAGATTCTGCTTTGGACGCAGATTCACCCTGGTCTCTGCAGGCAAACTGGGGATCAGCGTGAACCTGCGTCCTGCTTCTCGCCATTGGACATCGATCGCCCTCGAGCCTGTCGAAGGATCATCTACGAGCGATCGCGGTGAACGAATGTGCGAGGACCGGACTGAATGACACCAGGAGGAGGTAATACCTGTGCGCGATAATGCGTCAGTCACCAATGATGGCGGCTCTCTAGCGGAGGAAATCGATTTGCCCGAGAAGGGATATGTTTGGGGGCCCCGACCCATCAACGTTTGGGTCGGCATGAACCCGTGTGATAGTCTCCAACTCCACGTCCTGCAGGAGTTGAAGAGGAGGCTGGAGTCTCACGAGTGTGTTTTCGTCTCGGTGCCGGATGAGGCGACGGAGCTCGGGAAAGTTGCCCATCTCGGAATAGGTTTCGGGTCGAATCTTCGAGAGGAGATCAAGCCCTCGACACTCTATGGCCGGCTGCCCAAGCCCAGAGGAATGGCTCTGATGGTTACTTCGGCTCAGCGCATTCCGGAGAGGGGTCTATTCGATCTTGCTCGTGAGCAGCTGCTGAAAAAGGCGGCTCACATCGGCATTCTCGTTGAAGGCGCGCCGAATGAGGCAACGATCAAGAAGGCGCTCTGGGCCAGCATGGCGGGGAACCATGCTCTTCTCGAGGGTCAAGAAGAGGAGATCTTCGACGAGCTAGCGCTTCGCGTTCAGGCACACGCCGGAGCCGAGAAGATCAACATCCACGAGGGCGAAAGTGACACTGTGATGTCGTGGGAGGAGTGGAGGGAGTCGCCCGTTCACCGTGATATTGCCGAGGCAGCGCGTGCCCTGGGCGAGGCCGGCATCATCGAAGATGAGGTGCCTCTTGACCAGTATGGTTCGGGTACCCAGGTGCGCGGGGTGTTGAGGTTCCTGAATCGGGCGGCACTCGGCGAAGGAATGCGGAGCCAGCTCGATACGAAGCTGCGCGTCATGGGCGTGACGGCAACAGGCGGCGGGAAGGTCAGCGTCAGCAGTGATCCACTGAAGGGAGACGTGGTCCCGATCGGCCAGCTAACCTGGAAGGGTTATGTTCGCGCCATTCCGAGTGGCTGCCCGATCAGCTACAACCCTCCCTCGGTAGAGGCCCACGAGAATGGAATGGCCTACCTTGCTGGTGCTCTGGTTAACGCCGGGGTTGTGGATGGATTCGACAGCTTCATAAGGTTTCTCAGAGATCACTTTGCTCAGCACGATAGGATAGATATCCTCCCGTCTGGTATGGAGGCCAGGATAACCGCTATCGACCACTTCCATCGACAGCCGGAGAGGGGGGTCTCAGGAGATCAGGGGAAAGTGGAGATCGCCTACCCGGACCGGGAGCGTTTTCCAGAGATAGATTTCCCCTGTGGGGTGCGTGAGGCGGAGTTGCAGTTCCTATCGGCGCTCTTTCAGGCCGACACATTCAGGGCCCCCGGGCCGCTTGATAAGGTCATTGTGGCTGTTCTCCCGGGCCACGGCTCTGTGGCTGTCTATGGCGGACCCAGGCATGAGCTCACTGACATCCTGGTCAATGGGATGGAGATGGCGCCGGTAGCCCGGGTGTAGGTGCCTTAGCGGCCCCTCCAGTGCACAAGCAGCTTCGGGAGGGAGGTGATCTCGTCGCTTCCCAATATCACCGCTGCCAGCAGATAGGCGGCTATCCCGGCGCCCAATCCCACCAGAGCCTCGAGCGTCGCGCTCGAGGTCACCATTGCCAGTCGGATCCCCAGCACTGCTGCTGCCATCGCCGCCGTCGCCGCCACCGTGCGCGCCACAGATGCAGCCAGTGCTGTGCCCTCGATCCCGCCCAGCCGCACCCGGGCGACCGCTAGCAGGACTCCCACCTGCAGCCAGGCGCCAAGGCCGTTTGAGAGGGCCATGGAGCCGTGGGCTAGCGCCGGCAAGAGCAGCCGCCCAAGTCCCGCGTTCAACGCCAGCCCTCCCAACGCTGCCCACAGCGGGGTCCACATGTCACGTCGGGCGTAGAAGAGCCGGGCGACTACCTCCAGTGCGGCGTGGCCCACCAATCCCAGGCCGAAGAACTGCAGTGCCCAGTAGACCCGATCGGTGGCTGCCGCGTCGAACGCCCCTTGCTGGAGGAAGAGGGCAGTCAGTGGACGGCCCAGCAGGACCAATCCCACGCCGGCCGGGATCGTCAGCGCCAGGACCAGCCGCAGTGCCCAGGAGAAGGTGCGGCATAAGCCCTCTCGATTCCCCTGCTCGGCCATGCCAGCCAGTGCGGGAAGGACCACGATTCCAACTGCCGTTCCCAGGACGGTCTCTGGCAGCTGCATCAGTTTCCAGCCGTACTCGTACGCAGAGATGGCGCCGGGGGCCAAGAGGGAGCCGAAGGTTGTGGGCAGCACAAAATTGATGTAGGTCGCTCCCATTCCCAGCATGCGTGGCGCCATGAGGCGCAAAAGGTCGCCCAGTTTGGGATGGAGCAGCGTGGGCGTCCAACGCACCCTATGGCGCACAAGCCACGGCACTTTGACCAGCAGGTGGCACGCGGCTCCGGTCAGTCCCCCCCACGCCAGGCCGAAGATTCCCATGCGCGGCGCCAGGACCGTCGCGCCGAAGATCCGGCCCAGGGTGTAGAAGAGGGGAGACAGCGCTGGGAGTAGGAAGTGCTGGTGAGCCTGTAGAGTGCCAGTGACTAGAGTGCTGAGGCTGAAGATGAGGGTCTGGATCAGCACCAGCCGCATCAGTTGGATAGACAACGCTACCTGGGATGGCTGACCCGCAAAACCAGGGGCGATGGTCAGGATGATTGGGCGCGCCAAGAGCGCAGCGATCACGCTGGCGCTGCCGATGGCGATCAATACCCAATTGACAACGGTGGAGATGAAACGCCACAGATCCTCTGGTTCGTCGCGGCCGATGACGTTGGCGAGTATGGGGATGAGGGAGGTGGTCAGGGCTGCGCCGGTGACGACGGTGTTCAGGCCTTCAGGGACCTCGAAAGCGGCGAAGTAGGCATCTAGCACCGCCGATGTACCAAAGGCGGTCGCCACGGCGCGCTCCCGCCAGACACCCAGCAGTTTGTCGGCCGTGAAAAGGAAGGCGACCAATGCGGCAGAGCGGGCTATGCGGCCGCTCATCGGCTGCTCGTCTGATGGACGGGAGTCGGCGTACATCTCGGTCTGGCCTTGCACTTAGCGGAGGGTCAGCTGAAAGCGGATGGCGTCATCGGGGGAGCCAGCAACGGGAAGACGGGCGCCCGTCTCCGCCACGTACATTCCCACCTCCAGGTTGTATGACCCCGCTGCGAGACCCGCCGGCAGGGTCAGCACACGCTGATCGGTCACCACCTCGCCGCTCACCCAGAGGTTGGTGGGGTAGTTTCCGGCGGCTGGGATTCCATCGTGCTGGGCGGCTATTCTGCCATCAGGTCCGAGCAGGTGGACGAAGATCGTGTATGAGGTCTCCATTGAGGTCAATGCTTGCCAGTACAGGGTTATGGTCACTTGGTCGCCGGGGGAAGGGGGCTCGGGATTCACATCGTAGCCCAACAGCGCCACCTGAGCGCCCAGGGGGACGTCTACTGTGTGGGCCAGCGGGGGTGGCTCAAAGACGCGCTCGGCTGCCTCGACGGTGACCTCGGCAAGGGAGAGCGGCCCCAGAACCGCACCTCCTTCCGGATCGACCATCGTGAGAAGCAGAGGATAGGTCCCAGGCTCTGCCTCGCGATCCAAACGGGGGTCGTAACGGTCAGCCACGACCTCCCCGAAGGTCCACAGGCTTGTGGGATAGGTCCCGTGCACCGGCGCGCCCTCGTAGAGCGTGCTCTCGCCCAGGCTCAGGCGGGTGGTCACATC
>JASFWK010000070.1:0-10454 GCA_050049355.1 Anaerolineae bacterium
GATAGTTGGGAAAGGAGAGGGTACCGAAGAAGGACGCGGACCGCTCCCACCACAGGCCGTCGAGAGAAGGGAGAGCAAGAGAAAGAGAATCAACCCACTCAGGAGGGCTGTATTGGTCTGGCGATCAGGAAGGCGCCGTGCAGACACCGGCGAATCACCGCTGTGCGGCTTCCAGGAGACCCGCGAGGCGGGGCGGTACCTTGGCGACGATGCGCGTACCACCTTCGGTGTACTCCACGCGCTCGACCATTCCATGCTGGTGGACCATCTGCACCAGGTCGCCTCGGTCGAAGGGGAGCAGCAAATCCACCGACACCATCTTCCGCTCCATCATCTCCTCGACGAGGGCAAGCAATCGGTCCACCCCATCTCCCTCAAGCGCAGAGATGCCGACGCTGCTGGGGAAGGCTTCCAGAAGTTCCGTCGCTCGATGGGGGTCCGGCAGCAGATCCATCTTGTTGAGCACCGTGATCACCGGCTTCCCAGTCGCCCCGATCTCCTCCAACGTCTCCGTCACCGCCCGCACCTGTCGGAGTACACTGGGGTGCGTGATATCCGCAACGTGGAGCAGAAGGTCCGCATCCACCACCTCCTCCAACGTAGCACGGAAGGCAGCCACGAGTTGAGTAGGGAGCTTCTGAATGAAGCCAACGGTGTCAGTGAAGAGTACCACCCAGCCGCTGGGTAGTTCCACACGGCGGGTGGTGGGATCAAGGGTAGCGAACAATCGATCCTCAACCAGTACGTCGGCGTCAGCTAGAGTGTTGAGGAGGGTAGACTTCCCGGCGTTGGTGTACCCAACAATAGAGACGACCCGGATGCCCTTCTTGCGGCGACGTGCGCGGTAGCGACTGCGATGAACGCGAACCTTCTCCAACTCCTCCTTCAGTCGAGCGATGCGCCGCTGGATAATCCGCTGATCGGTCTCCAACTGAGTCTCACCGGGGCCGCGTACTCCGACTCCGCCCGTGGCTCCGCCGGCCCGACCGCCCACCTGGCGCGCCAGGTGGGTCCAGGCCCGCGTCAGTCGAGGAAGGCGATACTCGTATTGAGCGAGTTCGACCTGCAGCGCGCCCTCTCGCGTGCGGGCGTGCTGAGCGAATATGTCCAGGATAAGGGCGGTCCGATCCAGGACCTTGACCTCATCTCCCAGCGCGCGCTCCAGCTCTCGCTGGTGACGAGGGGAGAGCTCGTCGTCGAATATGACCACGTCGGCAGCGGTCTGGGCCACCTGCTCCACCAACTCCTCCACCTTGCCGGAGCCGATGAAGGTGGCAGGATTGATCCGCTCGAGCTTCTGCACCAGGTGCCCCACCACCAGAATCCCAGCGGTGTGGGCCAGCTGGGACAACTCAGCAAGGGACGCCTCCACCGGCCAACTGCCGTCGGACGAGAAGCTTGAAGGTCCTTTCAGTTCAACCCCCACCAGGAACCCTCGCTCCTGCGGGAGCCCCGTCGGTGTAGATAGCCTGGCTATTTGCCTATCTCCTACTAGCTCGGTGCGTATCCAGTTCCCCCTCGAGCCCGGCCAGAACCCACTCACTCAGGGCTTCTTCTACCATGAGGCTAGTCCCCCTACCCTGCTGCGAACCGGCCCGGTACCGGAACGGCTTGCATTCAGTATAACACAGGAAGGGGAAAAATGCACGGGGGCTGATTGCCGATACCCCACCGCTGAGACACGGAGGGCGCTCCAACCCTGCGTCCTCTGCGCCTCTGTGGTGGACAGATGAGCCAGCGCAATGCTTACTGCTTGGATGTGAACAGCCGCCCAGATCGCGGCGCCCTCCGCCATATATCGACAGTTTGGTAGAGAACCAGGATGACCTATGCCCGCTATCCGACCTTTGTGGCGCGATTCATCATTCGCCGCACCGCCGCGACCAACCCGAAGCAGCCGGTCAACATCATATCCCCAAAAGGTGCAGCAAAGTGGTACCCCAGGTCGGCCGCCAGGTGGCGCTGCGGACCAGTCACAGCAACAAACTCAAATCCTCCATCGGGGGTGTAGTCCGGGCCGATGTGGGCGCCGTGCCCGTGGTCGGCGTAGACCTGGCCGTCGGTCAACGTCCCCCCTCTCAACCGGTCCACCAGTCCCTCCAGCTTCTCTGGGGTCATCAGCACGGTATGGTGCTCAAACAGCCCCAGGATTCTCTCATCCTGCAGAAGCACCCCCACAGTATGCTGATTGCCCACGTTGACGGCGATGATCCCCTCATCGCGGTGGACTGCGGCCCGAGGATCCTCCAGAATGCCCCACAGGGCAGCCGGTCCGGTGTCCATCAGGATCGCCCCTGGCACGTCCCGCTGTACCGCCAACATACGAGTGTAGCAAGAGGGCACGTCGCGGTAGACCAGGCCCATCACGTCCCCGCCCGCCTCCACAAACTCCCGCCACAGCCGGAACCGGAACCGACGGTTAGATCCCTCCAGGCATTCTCCGTGATCCTGCACAGCCACAGCCACGATCTCTGGGAGGGCCACCCCGAAGGGAGTCAGCGCCCGCTCGATCACCTCCAGATCCACATCTCGGGTGCAAAGGGTCAGCAGATCCGGCGCGTCCGGTGTCTCCTCAACGATGGTGTAGCCCCGCTCACGCACCTGATCCAGGTTGTCGCGGATAGTCAGCGCGGCGCGCGGGGTGACATAGACCGGGTGACCGGCCTGCAAGTGGCGCTTCATCGCGCTCACGATCGGTCCGCCCCCCATCAGGTTGCCCGTGAGGAAGATGGGCCGACTCTCACGAGTGGCCTGCTTCACCCGCCGAGCCAGAATCGTCGTCCAAGAGGGGAGCACCAGCTTGACGTTGTTCTCCATCGGCTGGCCGGCCTCCCAGAGCAGGATGTCCTGGGTACCGGCGCCGACGTCAATGGCCAGGATACGATCCACGCGCTCCTCCCCAGACATAGGGTACAGGTCCTAACGACAGAACGTCGACCATCGATCCTTCCGGTAGGTGATCCACATCCTCGGGGACAATCGCCAGCCCATCGGCCTGCACCAGCGAGTTGAGGATGCCAGAACCCTGGTCGCCCGTCAGCGCCGCCTCCCATCCCTCCGGGGTCTGCCGGAGCCGCACTCGCAGGTAGTGGCGACGCTCATCCTTACGAACGATCGGATCCACCAGGCGAGCCCGCACGCTCAACCAAGGCCATTCGTCAATACCCTGCATCTTCAGCAGCGCCGGGCGGGCGAAGAGCTCGGTGCTGATCATAGCCGAGACCGGATTGCCCGGAAGTCCCAAGAGCGGCACACCGTCGACGACGCCAAAGGCAAGCGGACGTCCCGGCTTCATGTTCAGTGACCAGAAATGCATCTCCCCCTCGGCCGCCAACACCTGCTTAACCAGATCGAAGTCGCCGACCGATACCCCACCGGAGGTGATAATGAAATCCGACTCTTGCGCCAACGCCTCCCGTATCCCCTGCCGAACCAACGCCTCTCGATCGCGGGCAATCCCCAACACGAGCGGCAGCCCGCCGTACCGACGCACCTGGGCAGCGACAGTGTAGGAATTCGCATCCCAGATCTGGGCCGGGCCGGGGGTCTCATCAGGACTCACCACCTCGTCCCCCGTGGCCAATATACCGACGCGCGGGCGCCGGATCACAGCCACCTCCACATGTCCTACCGCAGCGAGCATGCCGATCTCTTGGGGCCGCAGCACCTTCCCCGGTGACAGAACCGTCTGACCGGCACGCACATCCTCGCCGGCGGATCGGACATTCTTGCCAGTCGCGTACTCCTTCACCACCTCGACCCAATCGCCGTCGACGTGGGTATCCTCGAAGCGAACCACGGTGTCCGCTCCTTGCGGGATCGGCGCGCCCGTCATAATCCGTACCGCCGTCCCGGGCTGCACCTTGATCTCGCCCACGCTGCCAGCGGCAACCTCCTCCACCACCTGCAGCCGCGCCGGCGCCTGGGCTACGTCCTCGCCGCGCACGGCGTACCCGTCCATGGCCGAGTTTGCCAAAGGAGGGATGTCCCGACCGGCCGCGATCGACTCGGCCAACACACGGTTCACTGCCTCCAGGATCGGCACCCGCTCCGGCTCCAGTACCCGCGCCGTCGACAGGATGCGCTGCAGTGCCTCCTCAACGCTCAGAGTGGGTCGCCTTTCATGCATCAGCTTTCCTCCTTGTGCTCAGTGTCCAATCCCCGCACCATTCGCACAGCGTGCGGGAGGATTGGGCCCAGGATCTCCATCCCCTCCCGCACCGCCCGCGGGCTGCCGGGCAGGTTCACAATGAGCGTTCGACCTCTGGTGCCCGCTGCGCCACGGGAGATGACTGCCAGCGGAGTGCGGCGGTAGCCTTCGAAGCGCAGTACCTCCGACAGCCCCGGCACTTCCCGGTCGACGACCGCCAGGGTCGCCTCTGGTGTGCAATCACGGGGCGTGGGGCCGGTGCCACCGGTGGTGAGCACGAGGTCAAGTCGTTCTTCATCGGCCAGGCGGATCAGAACTCTCTGGATCTGATCGGGCTCGTCTGGGACGATGGTCTGGGCTGCAACCTCAGCGCCCATCTCCCGCAAGAGATCGGCCAGGAGCGGTCCACTCACATCCTCCCGCTCTCCGGCGTATCCCTTGTCGCTGATGGTCACCACACCTGCGCGGATGTTCACCCCTGCCTCCCTGCCTGAGATGTGGTGGGAATTATAGAACAGCGCATGGAAGTTGGCAATCAGTCATCGCGACCCCGGTGCCGCTGTCCGCACCTCCGTGAATAGGCGGTGCTGGGAGACCCACTCGGACACCTGCCCTCCGCATTCCACTGATTGACAGTCCGAAAGAGCCGTGCTATCCTGCCCAACCATGAGGACCCCAGCCTACCAAGGAGGCAGGAATATGGCTCAGCTCTTTCTGGACACAGCAGAGATCAAGGAGATCCAAGAGGCGGCAAGTTGGGGCATCTTGGATGGCGTGACCACCAACCCCACGCTGATGATGCGGGCCGGCACAGCCGACTTGAAGACCAACACCCTCAAGATCGTGGACATCGTCCAGGGACCGGTGAGCGCGGAGGTGGTCAGCACCGAAGCGGAGGGGATGATCGAGGAGGCTCAGGAGATCCTCTCCTGGTCAGAGCACGTCTTCGCCAAGATCCCGTGCACCGTCGAGGGACTGAAGGCGATCCGGGAGATCTCCACCTGGCCCAACGGTCGGGTCAATGCTACGCTGATCTTCTCATCCACCCAGGCGTTCTTGGCAGCCAGGGCCGGAGCCAGCTATGCCTCCGTCTTCGTGGGACGGATGGACGACGCCGGACTGGAAGGAATGGAGGTGGTACGGCAGACGCGGGTCATCTTCGACAACTACGGCCTCGACTGCCGCCTGCTGGCAGCCAGCATCCGCCATACCGCCCACGTGGTAGAGGCGCTGCTGGCAGGGGCGGACATCATCACGCTGCCCTTCGGCGTGCTCCAGAAGATGGTCCGCAGCCCCTTCACCGATGTGGGTCTGGAGCGGTTCCTGGCCGACTGGAAGAAGGTGGCCGAGTAAGGACACAATCCCCAACCAGGTGGACCCGCCACGCTGATGGCAGGGCCCGCTCCAAGAGACAGGCCAGTCGGTAGGATGGTTCGTCGAAGGCCAGATAGGTTGGATCACTCACCAGGTGGAGCGCCACAGGCGCCAATCCGGCGTTCTCTGCCCAGCGCGCGATCTCACCGGGAGTGTTTGCGCGGTAGAAAGCGGAGAAGGTGTCAGCGGGAGCGCGCCCGTAGAGCCAACTCACCAATCGCCCTTTGGCCTGGGACCCGCGGATCCACCCCAACGCCCGGTTGAGAATCAGCAGCGGATGCCGTCGGTTGGGAGTCACAAAGATGAAGTGACCACCCGGTGTCAACAGGCGAGCCACTTCGCCGAAAGCTCTGCCCGGGTCCGACAAGTGCTCCAGGACCCACGAGCAGCAGATCAGATCGAAGGACCGATCGGGGTAGGGAAGAGACTCCGCTAGCCCGCAGGCACGCCGAAGCGCGGAAGCCCGATGCCCCCGAAGCGAGTCGAGGTCGGCATCCAGCCCAAGCGCAAGACCGGCGCGCGGGTGAAGTTCCTCAATCACCCCACCCCGTCCACAGCCCAGATCAAGTACACGGGCAGTGGAGGTGAGATGGCCAGCCACCAGATCGCGGAAGAGGTGCGTGGCTGGCCGCCAACTGGGGTTGTCGCCGGCGTATCGGCGACGGTAAGCCTCCTGCCTCTCCAGTGAGAGCACAGCACACCTGCGTCTATTCGGGGGGTTGGCCAACGGGGTCGGGTGGGTGCTTCACTCCCTCCAGGTCACGGGCGCTGAAACTATCCGGAAGCAATGCAGCCACCGTCGTCTCGCGCGTCGCTCCTGACGTGTCGGCGATCAACACCGTAGTCTCCTCGCCGAATTCTCTCAGGATCTGCCGACAGGAGCCACAGGGGGCACCGCCGTTCTCAGTGACCACCGCCAGCGCGACGAACTCTCGCTCCCCCTCAGAGACGGCCTTGACCACAGCAGCCCGCTCAGCGCAGGTGGTAAGCGGATAGACAGCGTTCTCCACGTTGCTGCCCGTGTAGACGCGGCCTGAGCGTCCCAGAAGCGCCGCGCCCACCCGATACTGCGAATACGGCGCGTACGCCTCCTCTCTCGCCGCTCGCGCTTGGACGATCAATTCCTCCCGGTCGAAATCCTCCATACGAACCCCCATCGCGTTGACCCTATGCAGACTCGGTCGCCGTTGGCACTTCGAAGACTATGGTTCCAAGCCGTCCAACAGCAGGCTGAGCACTATGGCCACAACACCGGCGACGAGGGTGCGGAATCCATAGCTCAGGAGGTTGCTCTCAGAGATGTGCCCCAAGAAGATCCCCAATCCAAACAGACTGACAAGGGCAATAGCTACAGAGAGCACATAGCCGACCACGATGTTGCCGAAGAGAGGTGCCAGGAAGAAGGGTATCAGCACGAGCAGGGCTGCGAGAAAGGGAGCCAAACCATCCACTAGCGCCACGGTGATGACCGCAACGCGCGAGGCGCGGCCAATCTTGGTCTCACCAAGATCGGCAAGGGTAACCTTCTCCAGTTCGACCAGCTCACGCCGGCGTTCCGCCGCCTCGGTCAGGTACGCTCCCCACAGGCCCGAGATTCCCATCGCAATGGAAGTGGCTATGCCGGTGCGAATCACAACACCGGCGTTGCGAACCCCAGCCACGAAGCTCCCCATTACCATACCCAGGGTGGTCAGCGTGCCATCGAAAGCGTTCATCGCGAAATACCGGCGGGCAATACGCGCCGCGCCAGCGATACGGCTGTACTCGCGCATATCATTGACGCGCTGCACTATCCGCTCCCGGGGATTGCCAGACTTCTCCATGACTATCCTTGAAGCGTATCTACGTCCTCAATGAGCATCTTGCCAGCCGCGACCTCGTCAATCGAGTGAACTGAGCCACCGTTCTCCTCGATGATGCCGACGACCTCGTCGTAGTTCAGTTCGCGTCCCTCAATGGTGATCTTGGCGTTTTCCACACGGTGATCGATCTCGTAGATCGAGATGTTGACCCCGTCCACGCCCTCCAGATTGGCCAATACCTGCGCTAGTCGAACGATGTTAGGTCGCATAGGCTTCAGCACATCCAGTACCAGCCGTCGCAAGTTCCCCATACTTCTCTTCTACTCCTTATGTCTGTAGATGCTCGTCCAGATACGGACAGCGAGCATAGGCTTTCACACGCCCCACCATTTATGCGAAAGCAGCCACCGGGCGAGGCCCAACGCCAGGCATGCCGCCTCACAAGCCTTCTCCCTGTGGCTCCTCTTTCTCCTCCCGAACGCGCGCCGGCACGCCGTAGGCCAGCGCCCCATCCGGAACGTCCCGCGTTACTACGGAACCGGCCCCTACCCGCGCACCCTTGCCCACGCGAACCGGAGCCACTAACATCGAATCCGATCCGATGAAGGCACGCTCCCCGACAACGGTGCGGTGCTTCCGCTCCCCGTCGAAGTTGCAGGTGACGGTCCCGGCACCGATGTTGGCCCCGGCTCCTATCTCGGCGTCGCCCACATAGCTGAAGTGCCCCATCTTGGCCTCTGGCCCCAGGATGGACTTCTTGACCTCCCCGAAGTTCCCCACGTGGGCCCCAGCCTTCAGGTGTGCGCCGGATCGGAGATGGCTGAATGGACCGACGTCGCTTCCATCCTCCATCACCGCCTCCTCCACAAAGGAGGCCAGCACCCGGCAGCCATCGCCGATGGTGCTATCCTCGATCACGCTGTTTGGCCCAATCTCGCAGCGTGCACCGATGACCGTCTCGCCTCGCAGGTGCGCGTTTGGCCAGATCACGGTATCCCGACCAATAGTCACGCCGGATTCGATGTAGGTCGTGGCAGGGTCGACCATGGTCACCCCAGCCTCCATCCAGCGTCGATTGATCCGGCGGCGCAGTGCTGCTCCTGCCTCTGCCAGATGGACGCGGGTGTTGATCCCCAGGACCTCGGCCGGATCATCCGTCGTCACAGAGGCAGCCGGTCGCCCTTCCTCTGCAGCCATCTCCACCAAGTCGGTCAAGTAGTACTCCTCCTTGGAGCGCAGCTCAAGGGCAGGCAGGTGCTTCCAGAGCCACTCTCCTTCGAACGCGTAGACGCCAGCGTTCAACTCCTGGATCGCTCGCTCAGCGTCTGTCGCCTCCGCCTCCTCCACGATCCGCGCCACCGCACCATCCTCCCCCCGCACGACGCGGCCGAACCCCCGCGGATCGTCCGCCAGTACGGTGAGGATAGCGAGGGGAGCTCCTTGCTCCCGTCGAACCTCGGCCACGCGCCGCAGCGTGTCGGCGGTTAGCAGCGGCATGTCGGCGTAGACAATCGTCACCTCCTCCACCTCTCCCGCCAGCGCAGGCTGCGCCTGGAGCACAGCGTGGCCGGTGCCGAGCTGCTCTTGCTGCTCAACGTAGGTGGCATCCTTCCCTACCGTCTGCCGCACCGCCTCCCCCTCATGGCCGATGACGAGCACCGGGGGAACGTCGATCAGAGCACGCGCCGTCTCGACAGCGTAGAGAACCATCGGACGCCCCAGCAGAGGATGAAGGACCTTGGGGAGGGTCGACCGCATGCGGGTGCCCTGGCCGGCAGCCAGGATGACGACGCCCAACCTCACGCTCTCCTCCTTCTAACGCCAAAGAGAAAGCAAACAGCCGCAACCCAGCCCGCGATAGGGCCGGTCACGGCCTTTATCAAGATAGATTTCAGGCGGGAACTCATCCAATCAAGACCTGCCAGGCAACACCCCCGGAGACCGGGGAGGGGAGCGGTTGCAGGCTCCCCCTTCAAGCTGAGGCGCAAGGATCCGAACTTTCGGTCACGGACTCAGAATCCGCGCCGTCCTGCCCCAGCGAACAGTGGAGACTGGTGTCAGTCTCTCACGTGCAATCTACATTCTATCACAATCTGCGCGCCTTGCAAGATCGGTCGCCGACCCGAACATGCGATGAGCTTCCTGCAAATCAGCGCTTCTGTCCACCAGAACCTGGATTCTGAACATCTCCACCCCTGACCATCCCGCCAGCTTCCTGAGACCAGTCTCCGCCACCGCAGTGGAAACGACCACCTGGCTCAAGGGCAGGCGACCTCTGGCCCTACTGCGACCTGGCGGCAGGCCGCCCTTGGACAGGGTCAGCACGCGGCATCCTGGGAAGCCGCTGGGAGATCGCCAATCTGACTCGCTCCCGGTCCGACGAGCAGCGCGTAGCAGGGCAGAGCGACGTCTCCGAGATCCAGGACCGTGTGATTGGTCGCATCTCGGCGATGACGTTGTTATCGAGCGAGGTCTCTTTGTCGCGCCCCTGCTATCCTCACCGAGCAGCTCTGTATCGCAGCGCTGCTCCCGCGGGTCAGTTGCCTCTTCCGTCAATACGATATAGAATCGAGACGAACCAGACTCCCCGATAGATAGAGGCCGCAAGAGGACCTGACCAGCTGTGAGGAGGACAAGGCGATGGCGAGGACGCTACCTGTGCCCTACAAGTCCCAGTGGGATGAGGACGCTCGGCGCAGCAGAAAGGACTGCGGACCAGCCTGTGTCGCAATGCTGCTCCACTACTACGACACCCCCGCAGATACAGATCAGGTCTTTGCCGCCACCGGTGCGGGGGAGGACGCGTTCGTCAACATACGGCAGATGCGCCAGGCTGCGCAGCAATTGGGTCTGGAGCTGAGTTACCGAACCGACTGCGACCTCGACGATCTGCGGCCCTGGCTCGACGAGGGACTCCCCTTCATCGCGCTGGTCAACTATGGCGTCTGGTCCAGCGCGGGCCTCACCCAGGATACCTACACTGATTCCCACTTCGTCGTCGTGGTGGGGTACGACGAGGACAATGTCCTCATCAACGACCCGAACTACTGGGGGGACCGCCGCGCGGAAGGGGATCACAAAGCTTACCCCACCCACCTGTTCCACCAGGCCTGGCACGACCTCCTGGC
>JASFWK010000172.1:0-3863 GCA_050049355.1 Anaerolineae bacterium
GGCGGTGAAAGTCGGTCCTCTGCAGGGGCTCGGCGTAGCGGTGGACATTCTCGCCCACCAGGTAGGTCACGCCGTCGATGAGCACCTCGTCGGGCAGGTTGCGCCTGCGCTGGCGGCCCAGGCCACCCATCGAGAGGCGCCCGATGTCGGTGTTTCCGATGCCCACCACCGAGGGGATGACCGAGGTGCGCAGCCTGGCCCTCCCTTGCTCCGTGACCACCAGGGCCATTTTCGAGTTGCCGTAGCCGAAATCGAATGCCAGGCTATGAATCCTCATCGTCTGTCCCCCTGTATCTCTGCTAGCGCAAGAGGCTTCCCAGGATGTCGTCCATCCCTTGAAGCACCCGCTCGACCGCGTCCTCTGCTTGCCGCCGTTCCCGTCCATCTCCCCCCGCAGTGGCACGTCTCATCACTGTCCGCCGTCCGGGGTGGGGTCTCTCCTCGTCCCAGGGCGCGGGCATCCGACCGTAGTATCTCGCAAACGCCTGAGCCTCCGTCTCCGTCGGCGGCCTGTTCACCACCGGCACGCCCCACCGCCATAGAAGTACCGTGCCCACCTCTCCTGACGGTCCGAGACGCGGAAGCGCAGTGTGTCTTCTGTGAAGCCCCGGTCCCAGATCTGCACCGCGTACCGCTCGAGCATCCTCTGCACCTCAATCCCCGTCACACCTATCCCCTGGCGCGGGATCTCTGTCAGGGGGCGTTGACCCGCGCGATGCAGCGTCCAAGCTCGACCGGTATCCCCCACACGCCGTACCGCTCCCAGGCGCCTCCCCAATCTGCCCGCAGGAAGGTGTAGGCCACTCCCGCGACACGGCTGACGACGTCCACCTTCGCAAGAGTCTTCAGCGGATCCACCGTCACTCGCTCCTCTCCCGGTAGGTTCTCAAGACAGCTATCGCGGTTATGCAAAGTTATGCAAGAAGGATACATATACCCCCGTGTGGGTGGGTATGTGGGTCATGCATAACCAGGCATAACCGGGCCCTCCTCAGCCCCTGATGAGGCCTCGCCAATCGTCGGACGGGAGGACCTCCTCCGCTTCGCCCTCGATCACCTCCACGGCTTGATCTTGGCCGTCATGCAAAGCCTCGAGAGGTTGGTCGCCTCGGAGGGCCGCCCGGGCCAGACCGGGGAACAGCCACTGCTCCCAGGCGCTGCTCCTGCCTGCGGGCAGTGTGATGATGCGCGGCTCCCTGCGCCCGTCCTTGATGGTGTGCCGTTCGATGATCCGCTCCCGCTCGTGAGGCCCGCTGCTCTTGTATGCGCGGATGGGGAAGGCGCTGGCGGCTGTGATGAGTGCGAGGGTAACCCCGCCGACGAGGATCAGGGCCAGAGTACGGATCACTCCCGGTGGCAAGCACAGGAGCGCGACTACAACGGCGGCCACAATGCCCACAAACAGCGCAATGGCCGCCATTCCAAGCACCTCATTGATCTTCATATCCGTCCCCTCTCAGTTCCTCGACCAGTCGCTCCGCCCGCGTCCGTGGAACGTCGAACTGGTAGCTGATCTGCGCGGCGTCCGCGCCCAATGCTATGGCTCTTGTCATCTCCACCAGGCGCTGGGCGCGTTCGTAGTAGATGCTCAATTCGTGGCTCAACTGCGCGGCAGTCCGACGCTCCTCCACCACTAGCCTTCGCACCTCCGCCAAGTCCAGCGGCTTGCGGTTGTGGCCCCCGCGTTGCTTCGCAGTGGTCAGCGCCTTCAGGTCCAAGGATTCCGGCAGGTCCAGGCGAGAGACCTCGTCGGTAGTAGGCAACGTCTCCAGCAGCCCGGCGTCCATCAGCGGCGCCTGGAAACGCAGTTCGTAGTCCTGGGTGAGCAGCAAGAAGTCACCCCGTCCCAGCAGCATGTTGGCCTGGGACCTGGCCCGACCCGCGGCGCCGTAGCTCAGCGTCGCCGAGGCCACTCGCCCCAGTAGGCGGACCGGGAAATTGGGCAGCGCGTCCCCCAGGGCCTTGGCCCCCGGCTGCTGGGTGGTCACCAGAAGATGGATGCCCAGCCCTCGGCCGATCTGGGCGATTGAAGCCAGTATTCTCTCTACCCGCCCCTCCCGTTCCACCAGCTCCCGCACCTCGTCTATCACCAGCAGGATGCGCGGCTGCGTCACGTGCTCCCGCGACCGTTGCGCCATTGTCTCCTCGATCCACAAGAGGACCTTCAATATCTCGTCGGAACGGTACTCCGGCGGGTGGATCAGGTGGCGTGCCTGGGCGAAAGGCTGAAGCTCGTACCCCTTGGGATCCATCAGCAGGAGTCCGAGCTGGCGGGGGGGAGTCTGCGCCAGCAGTCGAAAGAGTGCCCAGTGCAGCAGGTTGGTCTTGCCTGAGCCGGTGGTGCCGCCCAGGACGGCGTGGCAGGTCCGCTCGTCGCTCAGATCCAGCCAGACCACCTCACCCACAGTACTCACACCCAGGGGCACCCTCCAGGGGTTGTCCGACCGGAAGCGCAGTAGTCTCTTGGCCCGCAGGGCCTTGCGCTCCTCGGGTGGCTTGGGGATCTCAATCAACAGGAACCCCCGGCCACGTGAGACGCGGCAGGTGCTAACACCCGCCGCCACCGCCAGCGCCCCGTCGAGCCGCTCGATCTTCTCCGGCCTCACCCCCACGGCCAGGTCGGCCTTGAAGGTCTGGATCTGGGGGCCATCCCACAGGGGCGAGACGATGCTGGCCACGCCCTGGACGCCGAGCGTAGCCTGCAGGAATCCGGCGGTGACGTCTATTGGCTCCTGTTGTGTCCTGTTGTAGAGCTGGTTCATTGCTCTTCCTCTCACCCTCGCTCCCGGACTCTTTCCGCTCCTGCGTGCAACAGGTCGAACTTCACCGAACGGCAGGGGGCGCCCGCATGGTTCTTGGTCGCCTCGATCTCCGCGATCTACCCTGTCTGCTTCTCTTCCCCTTTGATGGCTCTAGCCCGCCGCACCTGCATGCGCAGGCTGATCCAGTAGCCGACTGGGCTCTTGTCGAACCTGGTTGATCAGAAGGAGCGCGGTCGCTCTCTCTTCCCCGTAGAGGTGATCCCAGCATCAGGTGGGAGGGAAGCCTGACTCTTGTTCCCTTCCCTCCTCTCACTCTCTCGGCCGATCCAGATCTCGGGGATCAGCACACCTCCCCTCCCGACCACCTCCACGTTCCACCCCAGCTCCACTGCCGCCAGCGCCACTCTCTCCACCTCGGTTGGGTGAACGGCCAGCACATCGGCTGGTTCGTGCAGACCTCGGACAACCTCCAGTTGCTTCTTCAGGACTGTGAGAGGGTCCCCCGCCCGGGTCCAATCTCCGTCTCTGTGAACTGTAAAGCGCATCGCTCTTCCTCCGCCTACTGAGCTTCCACGAGGGAGTGTACGTCGTTGGGATGACGCGAGACCGGGCTGACGTGTTGCCCGAACACCCGAGTCACGGGCTCAGCACCCTCGGTTGCAGAACCGAGCATTTTCATGGATGTCTGCGCCGTATCGCGCAGCCCGGCCACCAGTTCGGCCGCGTCCTGTTGGGAGATGTACGCCGCATGGAAGCGAGATACTCTCCCGTCAGCGACGACGAAGAAGTCTCCCCGCCCCAGCAGCCGCTCCGCCCCCGTTCCGGGCCACCCCGATGCGACCTGCGCATCGCAGGCACTCGCCACCTTGCCCACCAACCGCACTGGGAAGTTGGTCTTGACCAGCGAGCCGAATTCTGCTACCGCTGGTTTCTGCGTTGCTGCCACCACGTGGATCCCGGCTTCGTGCCCCCGCTGTACGAGGTGCGTCAGCTGTTGCTCCGCCTCTCTTCCACACAACATCATCGGGTCACTCAGCTGGTCGATGAAGAGCATCACTGGCGGCCGACCTATTGCCTCCTGCTTCCGGTACTCCATCAGTC
>JASFWK010000173.1:0-3862 GCA_050049355.1 Anaerolineae bacterium
GCTCTTCAACGATGCACCGGACGCGGACGGGACCTATCGAGCCGTCTCCGAGGAACTCATTGCCAGTCTGGGCGGCTACGCCAGTAGGTCGTTGGGGTATGTGACGTGCACGCTGAACTGGGAGGAGTGGCAACCGGAAGAGGAGGAGGGAGAGCAAGACTGAGGTGCAGGAGCCTGGGCAGAGGGGGCGTGCTGTTCGGTTGGCGAATGTACTCACCGCCCTAACCGTAGCTGCCACGGTTGGGTTGCTCACCGCCTACGTCGCCATTGCCCTTCACCCTGCTCTCCCTATCAACCCGTATCCCCCGCCTACGTCGTCTCCGTCTCTCCGCGAACGCCCCCGCGCGACCAGGGGCGCGGCAACGCCGTCTTCTCTCCCCAGCGCCTCGCCGACGCGGGTGGTTCTTGTCACTCCAACGCCTCTGCAGCCCGCCACGCCGACGCCGTCTCCCACGCCGGCGATGCCCTTCACAGCTCGCGTCGAACTGCGCTCGTCGCCCAACTGTACGATGGGGCTGGCGGGCACAGTTCTCGACGAGGAGGGAGAAGATCTCGAAGATTATCCCGTCCACATATGGGGGCCAGGGATGGATACGATCAAGGTCTCCGGCTCAGCGCCCGATCACGGACTCTCCGGGTGGGCCGTATCCATCACGAGGACGACAGAACTGACCGTCAGTACGTGGTATGTCCAACTCCATCGACGCGATGTTGCGGAAGGTAATCCTCCCCTCTCTTCCGTCATCCGCGTGGAGCTCTCAGGTGCCTGCGAGGAGAACTTGGCTTTGATTAGCTTTGAGGAGCAGTGAGAGGAGCGGTCTGATGACAGGAAGGCGTGTCCACACCGGTGTGCCTGGGTTAGATGAGATGCTGTGCGGTGGTCTCTTGCCAAACTCGCTCGCATTGGTGCGCGGCGCTCCCGGCACCGGCAAGACCTCGCTAGCTCTCCAATTCCTCATTCGCGGCGCGGCCGAGGAGGGTGAGCCGGGGTTGTTGATCTCCTTTGAGGAGTTCCCTCGCTCTCTCTACCGAGATGCGTCCTCGCTGGGTTGGGATATCAAGTCGCTGGAGCGTCAGGGGCGCCTTCATCTGATGTTTACCTCTCCGGAGGTCTTCTTGGCCGGGCTGGAGACTCCCGAGAGTCCCATTGACCAGCTGCTGCGCGAGAAGAACGTTCAGCGGCTGGTACTGGATACTGTCAGTCACTTCAACCGGCTTGCCCAGGATTCCAGAGAGCTGCGCCATGTCTACACCCGTGTGGCCAACGCACTGCGGCGTGAGGGGGTGACCAGCATGATGCTGGCGGAGGAACCTCGATCGCTAGCCACGCGGGTCGATAAGGGTGGACTCTCGTTCATAGTGGACACCATCATCATGCTGCGATACGTTGAGATCGAGAGCGCCATCCAGCGAGCCATCGTGGTCCTCAAGATCCGTGGGTCGGATCATGTCAAAGAGATCAGGCGCTTTGAGATTGGCAGCGGCGGCTTGACGGTGATGGACGTCTTCCAGGGACGACAGGGCTTGCTCAGCGGCATCCCTTACCAGGCTCGGTAGGGGGAGAGTGTGGGAACTCTCTACCTGGTCGGTACGCCCATCGGGAATCTGGACGACATCACGCTGCGCGCCCTGCATGTGCTGAAGGAAGTATCCCTCATCGCGGCGGAGGACACCCGCCGCGCTCGCATTCTCCTCCAGCGATATGATATCACCACCCGGCTGCTCAGCTACTTCGATGGAAACAAGGAGGCTCGCCTGGATCGCCTGTTGGCTGCGCTAGAGCAGGGGGATGTGGCCCTCGTCTCCGAGGCGGGAATGCCCAACCTATCTGATCCTGGCTACCAGTTGGTCAACGCAGCGCTGGAACATGGACACCGCGTCGTGCCGATTCCGGGGCCGTCGGCTCCCATCACTGCTCTGGTCGCGTCCGGTCTGCCTACGGACCGGTTCCTCTACGTTGGCTATTTGCCTCGCCGTCGAGGTGAGCGCCGCGCCTTTCTGGCGGAGATCTCCAAGGAACCGGGCACATTGGTCGCTTTCGAGACCCCCCATCGGCTGCGCGATGCGCTGGATGACCTGGAGGCAGTGCTCGGAGATCGCCCCATTGCGCTCTGTCGGGAACTCACCAAGCAGTACGAGGAGATATGGCGCGGAACGATCCCCCAGGCCTCCGCTCTCTATGCCGAGAAGCAGCCAATAGGGGAGTTCACCTTGGTTATCAGAGGGGCGGCTGAGGAGGAGAGGTGGAGCGAGCAGAAGGTGCGAGACGCGCTGTCGGAGGCGCTGGGGCGAGGGCTCCCGCGCCCCCAGGCGGCACGAGAGGTGGCGGCCGTCTCTGGATGGAGCCGGCGGCGAGTCTACGAATTGAGCCTGTGCGAGGAGGATCATGTTTGATCTGGACGACGAAAGAGCGATAGCAGAAGCTGATCCGGGCAATGCTCGTGAGCACATCGGGGAGCTCCCGCAGCAGTGCGCCGATGCCTGGCGGCAGGCACAGCAGTTGAGTCTGCCGGAGAGCTATCGTTCCCCTCAGTCAGTGGCGATTGTGGGCATGGGCGGTTCAGCCATAGGCGGGGCTCTGCTGGCCCGGCTGGTGGCCGACGAATGCCAGGTGCCTATTCACTCTGTAGGGGGGTATGATCTGCCAGCCCACGTCGGGCCGGATACCCTCGTCGCGGTCTCCAGCTACTCGGGCAACACCGAGGAGACCCTGTGTGCGTCCTCGCAGGCAATGGATAGGGGCTGCAAGCTGGTCGCAGTCACCACCGATGGGAAGTTGGCCGAACGGGCGGCGGAGAAGGGGATCCCCATTCTCCGGTTCACCTACGAGGCTGCCCCCCGAGCTGCCCTCGGCTACTCCCTCACGCTGCTGTTGGCGCTCATGTGTCGGGTGGGGCTTGTGCGGGACTACGGGTCTGACCTGGACGAGGCGGTGGAAATCCTGCAGGCATGGCAGCCAGAACTTGCGCCCGGGGTCCCCTTGGAGCGCAATGCCGCCAAGCGACTGGCGGAGCAGATTCTGCGCCGGCTGCCGGTGGTCTACGGTGCTGGTTTCCTCGCCCCCGTCGCCCGAAGGTGGAAGGGGCAGTTCAATGAGAACAGCAAGAACTGGGCTTTCTGGGAGGAATTGCCGGAGCTGAACCACAACTCCGTGGTGGGATACGGTCTGCCAGATGCCATTCGGAAGCGGGTCGCGGTGCTCTTCCTTCGCTCCTCCTGGGACCATCCTCGGATCAAGGTCCGGTGGGGGGCGACGCGCGGACTCTTGCTGCGGGAGGGGGTGATGGTGGATGCGGCCTGGGGGCGGGGCGAAAGCAGGCTGGCTCACATGCTCTCTTTGATTCACTTCGGCGATTACGTGAGCTTTTACCTGGCGCTGCTCAACGGAGTCGATCCCTCGCCAGTGGCGCCGATAGACTACCTGAAGAAGGAGCTAGCGCAGGAGTCCTCCGGCGAGTGCGGGGAGCGATAGCCTGGCCCTCACTTCCCGGCCAGTTCGCGCTTCAACAGCAGATCGAACCGGTCGATCGCACGTGTGATCCTCTCTTGCTGCTCTCTCCTCCGCTCGGCCGATTCGTCCTCCGAAGCCATGGTCCACAGGACTTCGAATTGCTGGAGGGCCTCGCTGCCCTGCCGGAGTGTCTCAGCGTCCGCGAAGAGCGCCATCAGACCCAGACCGGCTGAGATCCTTTCTGTCCTCTCCTTGAAATACCAGGCTGCATCGCGGTTCTGTCTCTCATCCTGGTGAGGATAGGGGAGCACCTCTCGTTCTGCGAATGTCAGCAGGCTTCTCATCTCGCCTCTGAGCTCTCTACCCAACTTGGCTTTGTAGGCTCCCGATACCGCTTGCGGGGCGGGGGAG
>JASFWK010000071.1:0-10311 GCA_050049355.1 Anaerolineae bacterium
TGTTCTTGGTCTCGACGCTGTGCTGAGTGGCTCAGCGCAGCTGAGCGTATCGAAGCATACAGCCCCTTCAGGCGCTACCCTTCGGCAGGCTCAGGCCGACGCTCGACCGGCGAACAGCTCGCCATATGTCAAAGTGTCCGGTGGCTAGATATGCCGACGAGAATCCATGTCGACACGCGAACCCGACTAATCTGGGACTATTGATGGCATACTAGGGGACGACGATGAAGGTAATCCATATCACCCTCAAGGACATACGCCGCTCGTTCCTCAGTGCGTTTTTTCTGGTCTTTGGGTTTGGCGTGCCGCTGCTGACAGCAGGGCTGTTCTACTTCGCTTTCGGAGGATTGGGGGGCGACGGAGGTTTCGATCTTCCCACAACGGAAGTTCTCGTCGCGAACCTGGACGCCCCAAAATGGGCCGGGGAAGTGTTAGTCGGGATGCTGCAGAGTGAAGCGCTGGAGGACATTCTCCACGCTGCGGTGGTCGATGATCCCTCCGACGCCCGCGGTGCCGTAGACGCCCAGGAGGCCGACGTTGCCGTAACCATTCCGGAGGGTTTCACCGAGGCAGCGACTGAAGGAGCGCAGGCAACGATATACATGTACCAGGACCCCACGCTGACGCTCGGGCCGCGCATTGTCGAGATGATCGTCAGAGGCGTGGTCGACGGCTTCGCCGGCTCCACCATCGCCGTCGAGGTCGCCGCCGATCAGCTCACGGCCCGAGGGGCAGCGGTAGACGCCGACACGCAGCAGACGGTCCGAGCAGGCTATCAGGCGTGGGCTATGGAATTGGGGACTGACCAGCAAGCAGGCGTAACGCCGCTGCTGGACGTCCAGGCGCTCGAAGGTGAAGGGACAGAAGCCGCCGACCCCAGGACACAGACAATCAGTTTGATCATGGCCGGAATGATGGTCTTCTACGTCTTCTTCACCGGCGCGGTTTCGGCGCAGTCGATTCTTCAGGAGGAGGAGGAGGGGACGCTGGCCCGTCTCTTCACCACACCGACGTCGCAGTCGACCATACTGGGCGGCAAGTTCCTGGCAGCGTTCGCTACCCTTTTCATCCAGGTTGCGGTGTTGGTGGTGATCTCGTCGCTGATCTTTGGCATCGATTGGGGACCGCCTGAGCTTGTAGCGCTGATGACGTTGGGCCAGGTCATCGTGGCGACCAGCTTCGGCATCTTCATCACCTCACTGCTCAAGAACACAAAGCAGACGGGCATCGTGTACGGCGGGGTGATGACCGTGGCCGGTATGGTGGGGATGGCCAGCGTGTTCACCGCTAGTGCCCCGACGGGCGCTGGGATCGCAGATACGATCTCCCTCGTCGTGCCCCAAGGTTGGGCCGTGCGGGGCTGGCGGCTCCTGTTGGAGGGGGGGAGCGTGAGTGACGTTATGGTGACCGCTGCCGTACTGCTGGGCTTAGGCGTTCTGTTCTTTTCGTTCGGCGTGCTGAAGTTCCGTAAGAGGTTTGCTTAGGGGAGATCCCATGCGCGTGATAGATCTGGCACTGAAAGATCTGCGCCAGCTGGTTCGCGATTGGAAGGCGGCGACCTTTCTTGTGGGCATGCCTGTCGTCTTCACCCTACTGATGGGGTTCGTGTTCGGCGGTTTCGGCGGTGAAGAGGATCCGCGCCTGCCGGTCGGTGTGCTCAACCGCGATGACGAGAGCGTTCTGAGTGCCCATTTGCTGGACTTGCTGGACACGTCGGATGTTATCCGCCCGGTAGTGTTGGACGGGGAGAGCATCGACCACCTGAAGAAGCAGGTCGAGGACAAGGAATGGGCAGCAGCTGTAGTCATCCCCACCGGCTACGGCGAGCGAATGCTGGCGGGTGAGACCGTTCCCCTGGCAGTGATCGTCGACGAGGACTCGACGGCTGGATCGACCGCCCGAAGTGAGGTTCAGACCGTGGTCTTGCGCCTGGCGGGAGCCGTTCAGGCAGCCCGGCTCAGTGCCCAGGCCTTCGAGGCTCAAGGTCGGGAGGCGGATCGAGCGTTTCTGGAGGAGGGGCTTGATCGGGCCGCTGCGGCCTGGGAGGACCCACCGCTGACGGTGAGCATGACCCAGGCCAGCTCTGCCTCGGAGGATGATGAGCCGTTCTCCGCCAACGCATTCGCCCATACTTCACCAGCGATGATGATCCAGTTCGCCGTCGCCGGACTGATTGGAGCCGGGGAGATCTTGGTACAGGAGCGGCGATCCCGGGCGTTGCAGCGGCTGCTGACGACAGCTATCTCGCCGGTTGAGATCATCCTGGGTCATTTCCTGGCTATGCTGGTGATGATCTTCTCGCAGCTTATGATACTCGTCGCCTTCGGTCAGATCGTCGTCGACGTGAACTACCTCCGTGAGCCGCTGGCGACGCTGCTAATGATGGGGACAACAGCTCTGTGGACGGCCGGCCTGGGCCTGCTGATTGGGGTGGTGGCCAAGACGCAGGATCAGGTCGTCATCTTCAGCATGATCCCTATGTTCGTCCTTTCGGCTTTGGGCGGCGCATGGGTACCCCTGGAGTTCACCAATGAGACGTTCCGGATCATTGGGCGTTTCACACCAAGCGCCTGGGCGATGGAGGGCTTCGAGAACATCGTCATCCGAGGTCTGGGGCTTCGCTCCGTGCTAGCCCCGGTCGGAATCACGCTGGCCTACGCAGTGGGGTTCTTCGGGTTGGCGGTGTGGCGATTCAGCGTGACATCGAATGTCAGAGCACTCAGCGCCATCAGGACTGCGGCTAGGGAGCATCTCTAGCTGGTTCTCTCGCCAAGTAACTGAGCTTACTGATCGGAGCCAGATCATCCAAGTAGCCCTGCGCGGAAAAGAGGGGGAGATCGAGACCATCGTACAGAGGTTCTTGGTCTCGATGTGCGCCCTCTGGACGCCGCTCGGCTGGCGAACTGTAACGACGCAAATCTCACGAACTTGGCGAGAACACCGTCTTCGATTCTGTAGTCTAGAGCTTGGCAAATGAAATCGCGGCCAACGCGATACCCGTCTCCGCGAGCTAGGTTTGGTCGCCGAGGGGTGACTTTACAGATCTATTACAGCGCGAGATGATTGGGCAGCTGGAATGGGCCCTGAGGACACGGAGGACTGGAGGGTCCCCTGTGTTCTCCGTTTCCAGTTCCCCCGTAGCCGCGCGAGCTCTGTCTTTGAGATACGGAGGTTTGTCACTTGACGCTGGACCTCTATCGACTGTTCCGTGATCGTGATGCGGCGCGTGCCGTGGCCGAAGCCATCCGTGGGCAATCCACCCGGCCGGTGAGGCTGATGGAGTTCTGCGGTGGGCATACCCACGCCATCCTGCGCTACGGCGTGCCATCGATCCTGCCTTCGACTATCGATCTCCGTTCCGGACCGGGCTGTCCGGTCTGTGTCACCGCAGCTGCCGACCTGGATCGGGCAATTGCCATGGCGCGAGTAGAGGATGTGATCTTGACCACCTTCGGCGACATGGTTCGCGTGCCCGGAAGCAGTGCCTCACTGGCTCTGGCCAAGGCCGAAGGCGCCGACGTCCGGGTGGTCTATTCTCCGCTGGATGCACTTCAGATCGCCCGCAAGAACCCGGAGCGGCCGGTGATCTTCCTGGGGGTGGGGTTCGAGACCACTGCGCCGATGGTTGCCTCGGCAGTACTGGCGGCGGAGGCAGAAAGAGTGGAGAACTTCTACGTGTTCAGCACTCATAAACTGACCCCACCTGCTACGCGCGCCATCCTTGATGCTGGAGAGGTAGCTCTGCAGGGCATCATTGGGCCGGGCCACGTCACCACCGTCATCGGCTCCGAAGCCTGGCGCTTTCTCCCCGAAGTGTACGGCGTTTCCTGTGCCATCGCTGGTTTCGAGCCGCTGGACGTGCTGCGAGCGGTGCTGGCGCTGGTAGAGATGACCGAAGCGAATGAGCCGGGCGTGGCAAACGCCTACGCCCGCAGCGTTCGCCCGCACGGGAACATCCGGGCCCGCCAGGCTATGGACCACGTTTTCGAGGTCGCCGGCGCCGAGTGGCGTGGATTTGGCACGATACCGACCAGTGGCCTGCGGCTGAGGGAGGCCTATGCCCGATTCGATGCCGCCCAAGCTTTCCCAGTCGAGGTAGACCCCGCCCGTGAACCGCCCGGCTGCCGCTGCGGGGATGTTCTGCGCGGGGTACTCCTTCCCCCTGACTGCGGCCTCTTCGCCAAGGTTTGTACTCCGCAGAGCCCGGTTGGCCCTTGCATGGTCAGCAGTGAGGGGGCGTGTGCGGCCCATTATCAGTATCGAGAGCACTCGGCGTAGCGTTTAGGAGGGATTGTGCCTATGAAGGGAGTCATTCGCCTGGCGCACGGTGCCGGAGGTCAGATGATGGCCGACCTGATTCAGGAGGTTTTCGCTGTTCCCCTGGATAACCCTTACCTGAGGCAGCTGGCCGATTCCGCGGTAGTGCAGTCTGCAACCTCGAATCCGCAACTCGCAATCTCCACGGATTCCTTCACCGTCCGCCCCCTCATCTTCCCCGGCGGTGACATCGGCTCCCTGGCCGTTCACGGGACCGTCAACGACGTGGCTATGAGCGGGGCACAGCCTCTCTGGCTCACCGCTGCTTTTATCCTAGAGGAAGGGCTGGAGCTAGAGACTCTGGAGCGGGTGGTGCACTCCATGGCTGAGGCAGCTCGTAGGGCCGCTGTCCAGGTCGTGGCGGGAGACACAAAGGTGGTCGAGCGAGGGTACGGGGACGGCATCTACATCACCACGACCGGAGTTGGCCTAGTGCATGGGGGCGTCGAGGTGGGCCCCGACCAGGCACGGCCCGGCGATGTGGTGCTCCTCAGCGGCACCATCGGCGACCACGGTATCGCCGTCCTGAGCAAGCGGGAGGGACTGGAGTTCGAGACCGAGTTGATCTCTGACAGCGCGGCGTTGAACGAGCTCGTGGAGACACTGCTGGCTGCTGCTCCACACACCCACTGCCTGCGCGACCCCACCCGCGGCGGGCTGGCGGCGGCGTTAAACGAGCTGGCTGCAACGTCCCAGGTAGGGGTGGAAATTGAGGAAGCAGCGGTACCGGTGCGGTCGGCAGTGGCGGCTGCCTGCGAGATGCTGGGTTTCGACCCACTGACGATCGCTAACGAAGGGAAGCTGGTCGCCTTTGTCCATCCCCAGGAGGCAGAGCACGCGTTGGAGGCGCTGCGGAGCCATCCTCTCGGCCAAGATGCGGCCCGCATCGGCGTGATCACGGAAGAGCACCCGGGAATGGTCCTGGCGCGCACCGGCATCGGCGGGCGGCGCGTTGTGGACATGCCGCTCGGGGAACTGCTGCCCCGTATCTGCTGATTCCCCATTCTGCCTCTACCTGCGTACGAAGGGAGATCTCTTAGCCAACTGAGGCCTGAAGGTAACCAGACTCGCACTTGACGACCCGGGAAATAGGAGTATGATAGAAGCGGAGATGGCAGAACAATGAAGAAGGAATCCCAGAACGAGACGTGGGTGCTGGCGGCGGGAGCTCTGGTTGGCCTGGCCATCTTGGCCGCCCTCGGGCGAGGGATCTGGGGCCAGGTGGAGCAGCTGCGGCGCATTCAGGCCGCCGAAGCAAAGTTGCTTCCCGTCGTCTCCCGGGAGCGTGAGCGGCAAGAAGAACTGCTTGACACACTGAGGCGCGTCTCCTCACCAGGTTACGCTGAGGAGTGGGCCAGGATCTACGCCGGGATGGTTCGGCCGGGGGAGGTCCGCTTGGTAGTACCACTTCCGGAGGAATAGGCGATCCCTGCTGCCACCGTCCCGACCGCCCCGTAGTGCGCTAGCTGCCGCCCGCTGGAATTGCCACGCCGACTCTTCGCCGGCAAAGACGGCCGCCGTTGGCTGATTGAAGTGTCAGCGCCTCGTGCAGAGGCGTCTGGCACTTTCCTACTTTCCGAGGTATAATCATATTCGCACGCTTGTTCTATTGGGGGCGAGAGGAAGACAATGCAGCCAATCTACGTCGCTCTGGATCTTGAGACCACAGGGTTGAACCCCGATCGTGACGCAATCATTGAAGTCGGGGCGGTGAAGTTCAGGGGAGAGGAGGTGCTGGAGGAGTTCAGCACCCTCGTCGACCCTGGTCGCCGGCTGCCTCTGGAGATCACCGTGCTGACCGGCCTCACAGATGAAGATCTGATAGGAGCCCCTCGTCTGCAGGAGGTGCTGCCCAAGCTAACTCACTTCGTGGGCGATCGGCTGGTAGTGGGCCACAGCGTAGGCTTCGACCTCCAGTTCCTGCGCCGCTGGTCCATCCTGCGCACCAATCCCAGCCTGGATACTTTCAAACTGTCCACTGTGCTGGCACCAGGCGCGCACCGGTACAGTCTAGAGGAGCTGGCGGATCACATGGGCTTGCCGCCTTCGGTCTCCCATCGGGCGCTGGAAGATGCCCACACTGCACATCACCTTTTCCTCTCCCTCTTCGAGCGAGCGCTGGCCCTACCCACCAACCTGCTGGAGGAGTTGGTTCAGCTTGGGGAGCGTGTAGATTGGCACGCCACCGATTTCTTCCGCCAGGCCCTGCGGACTGCAGCCCGCGGAGCCTTCACTGACACAATCCGCACGCAGATGTCAGCTGCGCGGGGCCAACCGGAGGGAGCGCCGGCCCTCGCTGCCCGAACCACCGTTGAGCCCCTGGAGGGCAAGGAGGTCCGTGAACCCCTGAACGTGGACGGGCTGGCGGCCCTGTTGGAGGAAGGCGGAGCCTTCGCCCAGCGCTTTCACGGCTATGAACACCGCCCGCAGCAGGTGGAGATGCTGCGGACTGTGGGCCAGGCCCTGAACCAGGGCCGGCACCTGATGGTCGAAGCGCCCACCGGCGTGGGCAAGTCCCTGGCCTACCTGATCCCCGCCGTTCATTGGGCTGCCCAGAACGAGGAGCGGGTCGTCGTCTCGACCAACACCATCAATCTCCAGGAGCAACTCTACCACAAGGATCTACCGGCATTGTCACGGATCCTGCCACTGGACTTCCGAGCGGTCGTACTGAAAGGTCGCTCTCACTACCTCTGCCCCGCTCGCCTGGCCGCCGTGCGCAGAGTCGGCCCAGCCTCGTCCGACGAGATGGATGTCCTGGCGAGGGTTCTGGCCTGGCTGCCCAGCACGCCGGATGGGGACGGAGATGAGCTCTTCTTGCCTACGGCACAGGATCGGGCCATCTGGCGTTCTCTCTCAGCGAAGTTTGAGGGCTGTAGCCCAGAGCGCTGTCGCTACTTTCAGAGGGGGGCCTGCTTCTTCTACCGCGCCCGGCGGATGGCGGAGGTGGCTCATTTGGTGATTGTGAACCACGCGCTGCTGCTGTCGGATGTGGCGGTGCAGAACCGGGCGCTGCCGGAGTATCGCTTCTTGGTGGTGGACGAGGCCCACCACTTGGAGGCAGCCACCACCAATGCTCTCTCCTTTGAGACCGATCGCAGTTCGGTCGGGCAGCTGCTGCAGGAGGTGGGTCACCCCCGTGGCGCAGGATCCCTATCCGGCCTTCTGGGGAGGACGATGTCACGCTTGCGAGCAGCCCGGCTAGACAAGCACACGATGGAAGAAGCAGGAAGCCACGCACGGCAGGTCGCTAAGGCGGCGGAGCAGGCGAGGCGCGAATTGCACGAATTCTTCAACTGTCTCGAGGAGTTCGTGGATAGCGAAGGGGGCGGACGCACAAAGACACCCTATGCCTACCGGCTGCGGATTACCTCTGGTCAGCGCGTGCAGCCGGCCTGGGACGCAGTGGAGATCGCCTGGGACGCAGCCCGCGAACCCTTGTCCACCGTGGCTGACGGACTGGGGCAGCTGGCTGGGAATCTGGAGGACTTGATCTCGGAGGCACCGGAGGCCGAAGATCTGGAAGCGGAGCTGCTGGGTCTGGCCCGGCGCTTGGCGGGCGTCTATGAACATGTGAGCGCTTTCGCCACCGATCCCAACGAACGGACTGTCTACTGGGTGGAGATTGGCCCCGGACAGACTCCCCTCAGCATTCACACGGCGCCGCTCCACGTAGGACGGTTGGTCCAAGAGCACCTGTTCCACAAGAAGGAATCAGTCATACTCACCTCCGCCACGCTGCGCACGGCCAGCACTTTCGACTTCTTGCGCGAGCGGCTCCACGCCTGGGATGCGGAAGACCTGGCCGTGGATTCGCCCTTCGATTATCAATCATCCACCCTCGTGTACGTCGTGAACGATATCCCCCAGCCTGGCCAGCGAGGTTATCGGCGGGCAGTTGCGGAAGGAATGACTGCGCTATTCCGAGCTACCCGCGGCCGCGCACTAGGGTTGTTCACCTCGTATAGCCAGTTACGATCCACGACGCGCGCCATCACCGGCCCACTGGCCCAGGCTGACATCACCGTCTATGCTCAAGGGCAGGGCCTCTCTCGCAACCAGTTGCTGGAGAACTTTCGCACGACGGAACGGGCCGTACTGCTAGGCACGCGCAGTTTCTGGGAGGGGGTGGACGTACCGGGACAGGCGCTCAGCTGCCTGGCTATCGCCAAGCTGCCCTTCAACGTCCCTAGCGACCCAATCTTCGCCGCCCGAGCGGAGACCTTCGAGGACCCTTTCCGGGAGTACGCAGTGCCGGATGCAGCGTTGCGCTTCCTGCAGGGATTCGGTCGCCTCATTCGTACACGCACCGATTGCGGCGTGGTAGCCGTCTTTGACCAGCGGCTGGTCAGCAGATCGTACGGCCCCTACTTCTTGGAGTCACTCCCGGATCCGACCATCCATCATGGCTCGGTGACCAAACTGCCTCAAGTGGCAAAGGAGTGGCTTGAGGATCTGTCTTGAAAGAACTTCGGACCCAGCCAATCGAGGAGTAACTCGTGAATCACGTACTTGGCCTCAAGTGCACAATCTGCGGTGTGGAATACGACGCAAGCGAGGCAGCGTACGTCTGCACCAAGCATGGCGACGAGGGAATCCTTGATGTCCTTTACAACTATGACCACATCCGCCGCCACTTCTCCCTCGACTCCCTGGCCGTCGCTGACCGCTCCATTTGGCGCTACCTTCCTCTCCTGCCGGTGGACCCGGAGTCAGCGCAGCGACTGGCTGAGGGGACCTCTCTGGCGACGGTGGGTTGGACCCCCCTCTATCCCGCCCCGCGTCTGGCGGGAAAGCTCGGCCTGAAGGAAGTATGGGTCAAAGACGATAGCCGCCAGCCAACGGCCTCCTTCAAGGATCGCGCCTCGGCAATCGCCGTCGTCAAGACCCGGGAACTGGGCTACGACGTTGTCACCACTGCCAGCACGGGCAACGCCGCTGCTGCCCTCGCTGGTCTCTGCGCAGCAGTGGAACAGCCTAACGTCATCTTCGTCCCCAAGAGCGCCCCCCAGGCGAAGGTGGCTCAGCTCTTGGCTTATGGCTCCACCGTCCTTCTGGTGGATGGCTCCTACGACCAGGCTTTTGAGCTGTGCCTGGAAGCCGCGCGGAGCTTCGGCTGGTACAACCGAAACACCGCCTACAACCCCTACATGTCCGAGGGAAAGAAGACCGCCGCCTACGAAATCTGTGAACAGCTGGGAATGGTAGATTCCAAATCCCAGGGTCGCGGGGGCGATCTCGAACCTCGAATCCGCCCTCCCGACGCGATCCTGATTCCCGTCGGCGACGGCTGCATCATCGGCGGTATCCACAAGGGATTGCGCGACTTTGCAGCATTAGGGTGGATCGATCGGATGCCGAGGCTGATCGGCGTGCAGGCAGCGGGATCCCCCCCGCTGGTGGATGCCTGGGAGCGGGGACTGGAAGGCTGGGAGATGGAGCCAGTGGAGGCGCACTCGGTCGCCGACAGCATCGTCGCTGGGCTGCCGCGCGATCGGATCAAGGCCCTTCGGGCGGTGCGCCAGTCCGACGGGGCCTTCGTTCGGGTGAGCGATGGCGAGATCTTGACCGCCATCCCGGCGCTGGCGCAGGGGGTAGGAGTCTTTGCCGAGCCCGCCGCCGCTGCTGCCCACGCGGGCCTGGTGAAGGCTGTGGAGCAGGGCCTGGTCACCCCCGACGATCAGGTCGTCGTCTTGGCCACCGGCTCAGGCCTCAAGGACGTCGCCAGTGCAATGAAGGCAGTGGGGCGCGCACACACCGTCGCTCCCGACTTAGACGATGTCAAACGGGTGATGGAGGGACTGCAATGAACGTGTTGATCTCTGTAGATATGGAAGGCATCTGCGGCGTCGTCGCAGGCGATCACGTCTCGTCTGATCACAAGGAATACCAGCGCTTCCGCAAGCTGATGACCGCCGAGGCCAACGCCGCCATTGAAGGCGCCCTGGCCGGCGGGGCGAGCCATATCGTCGTCAACGACAGCCACGGCGGGAT
>JASFWK010000072.1:0-10244 GCA_050049355.1 Anaerolineae bacterium
GTCTTGGTAACTGTGTGGAGGCTGCGGCTGCCGCCTTACTCAGGCCAGATTTGGTCAAGTGGATGAAGGTGCTGCGGGCAGGTCTCTGGCGCCACACCCGCCATCCCAACTACTCTGATGAGGCGGCTCAGAGGTGGGCCTGCTACTTGATTTTGGCTTCAACGGCCTGGGGCGTGGAGACCGCCAGCGTATTGATCCCCAGGTTCCCGCGCAAGCCGAAGGAGTGAACGAATGCGTGTCATAATCACGGGCGGGACGGGCTTGGTAGGCCGGGCGCTGATGGAGGATCTGATCGCTGATGGATATCACGTCTCTGTTCTCAGCCGCACTCCTGAACGCGCGACGGGTCTGCCTTCTGGTGCGCGTGTCGTCGGATGGGATGCGCGCTCAGCCGAAGGATGGGGCTCCCTCGCTGATGGTAGTGATGCGATTGTCAACCTGGCAGGTGAGAGCATCTTTGGGCGGTGGACGCCCGCACGCAAGGGCCGCATCCGAGAGAGCCGGGTGAACGCCGGCCGTGCCGTGGTGGAGGCGGTGGAACTGGCCGAGGTCAAACCTCGCCTCGTCGTTCAGGCCTCAGGCATGGGCTACTACGGCCACCGAGGTGACGAACTGATCACGGAGGAGGCATCGGCAGGCGAGGATTACCTTGGACGGACGGCTGTAGAATGGGAGGCTTCCACGGCTCCTGTGGAATCCCTGGGAGTGCGACGGGTGGTCATCCGCAGCGGGGTCGTGCTCAGCCGCGACGGGGGTGCCTTTCCGCTGATGGCTCTGCCTTTTCGTCTCTTCGTGGGAGGGCCTTTGGGTGATGGGGATCAGTGGCTTCCTTGGATTCACATTGCCGATGAGGTACGCAGCATACGTTTCCTGATGGAGATGGAGGAGGCCCACGGTCCTTTCCACCTTACCGCTCCCGAGCCTTTGACGAATGCTGACTTCAGCAGGGTGCTGGCGCGTGTTCTGCGCCGACCGGCTTTCTTCCGTGTGCCAGCCTTTGCCGTGCGGTTGCTGCTTGGTCAGATGAGCGTCGTCGTGCTCGAGGGGCAGCGGGCCGTCCCCCGCCGCCTACGGGATCTTGGGTTTGATTTCAGGTTCCCTGAGGGGGAGGCAGCGCTGCGAGACCTGCTCGAGTGATGCCTATCTACCCTCAGCAGCGTGAGGGCTCCATTTGCACTCCAGAACCAGTCGCGGTGCCCGCTTCGGTGTTCGCGGCGACGCCGAATGCTGAAGCAATGAATCACCGCCAGCCCGAACGGAGCGTCGAACCTTGGGGCTGGCGGCTGATGCCAGATGAGGTTGGTTCCATGGGCGCCGTCAGCGATTGGAGCCGGTGATGCGATGGTGAGAGTTGCCCCAGCTCAACGTCCGCCACGGCTGGGCTTTGCGGTCAAGGTGCTCGGCCGTCGTGGCCTCAAGTCTCATGACACCCGTCGCTGGCAGAGCGATCCCCACTTGCGGGTGAGTCTGAACTATCTGCGCGCGATCTTCAGTTACTTGGATGAGATCGACGTTCGCATGTACCGTATGGCCTCTGGACTGGCACCCTACGCGACCCATCCAGAGCTGCCACAGTTCCATGGCCAGGTCGAGCAATGCGCTGAGGAGTTGGCAGAGCTGGGGAAACTGGCGGGGCAGCTGGACCTGCGCCTCTCGCTTCACCCCAGTCAGTACATCGTGCTCAACTCCGTGGACGAGGATGTGGCGGCCCGCTCTGCTGCCGATGTCGAGCTTCACGCGGCCATTCTGGAGGCTATGGGACTGGGAGATGAGGCGGTGGTGGTGCTTCACGTGGGTGGGGTCTATGGGGATCGCGTGGCTGCATTGGCCCGCTTTGCTCGCCGCTGTGAACAGCTCTCGCCGGGCGCGCAACGACGCCTGGTAGTGGAGAACGACGACACGCGGTTCGGTGTGGAGGATGTCCTGTGGGTGCACAGAAAAGTAGGTGTGCGGGTGGTGTTTGACGCACATCACTTTCAGTGTCACAATGTGGGTGGGATGGCGCTGGAGGAGGCTGCTCGGACCTGTCTGGCAACCTGGGAAGGTTGGGGCGCTCGGGCGAAGGTTCACTTCTCGTCTCCGCGCACTGACTGGGGCTTTCGCCACGGCAGCAAGGAGAAGGGCAGCGCCCCGAATTGGGCGGCCCACGCGGAGTTCGTCGATCCCTTTGGCTTCATCGCCTTCTACCGGCCGCTCGTTGACCTTGCTCCGGACGTTATACTGGAGGCAAAGGCGAAAGACGTTGCTCTGATTCAGCTTCGCAGCGATCTGGTGGAGTATGCTCCCGATATTGCCGGGGTCTTTGGCTTCGAGAAATAGGGGGGACACGGCCGACGCCTGCCTGGGCGTGTCTCACGAGTGGGTGTGAGGGTGGCTATGAGGCGACAGGTCTCTCTGGTTATCACTTTTGTCTTTGTCGATCTACTCGGCTACAGTCTCTTTCTGCCGCTGCTGCCCTACTATGCTGAGACCCTTGGTGCCACGCCCGCCGTGGTTGGTCTGCTGGTGGCCTCCAACGCCTTGGCCCAGCTGGTTGCTGCCCCCATCGTGGGAAGACTATCGGACAGGTTGGGACGTCGTCCGATGTTGATATTCAGCATCTTCGGGACACTGTTCAGTTTCGTGCTGCTGGGTCTGGTGGAGCCTGTGGGGAGTCTGCTCTCCGAACTCACCTCGGCCAGAATCGGTGTAGGGGGCGCGGTCCTAGCCGTACTCTTCGCCAGTCGCATATTGGACGGTCTAGCCGGGGGCAACATCTCGCTGGCCCGGGCCTACATCACTGACGTCACCGGCGAGGAGGATCGGGCCCGAGGCCTGGGATTGATCGGCGCAGCCTTCGGAGTGGGGTTCATCATTGGTCCGGCAATGGGCGGAACGCTGAGCAACTGGGATTATGCTGCCTCTGCTCTCGCCGGTCTTGGGTTATCCCGCTTTGCCGCCCCCGCCTTCGCAGCGGTGCTGCTGGCGGCGCTCAATCTGTTGGGCGTGGTTCTTTGGCTGCCGGAGTCACTGCCACCAGAGGAACGCGCCCGCATAGCCAGCAGTCCGCGTTCTGCCTTCTCTGCCCGTTGTCTGTGGGACTGTGTCAATCGGCCGCGCTTTGGCATTCTGCTTCACACTCGCTTCTTCTACACCCTTGCCTTTTCCATCTTCACGGCCAACTTCGCCCTCTATGCCCAGTATCGATTGGGGTTGACGGATCAGACGACGAGCTATGTCCTGACCTATGTGGGAGTGTTGGTGGTGCTGGTGCAGGGAGTTGCCATAGGCCGGCTGACGGGCCGCTTCAGTGACAATCCCCTGATCCTTGCCGCGGTGATTCTGATGGCAGTCGCTCTGATGGCCTGGGCCTTTGTGCCCAGTCTGGCTCTGCTGTTGGTGGTCCTTGCGCCTCTGGCTTTGGCCAGCGGCGTGCTCAACACGGTCACCAATAGCGCGATCACGAAATCGGTCTATCCGGAAGAGGTGGGGGGGGCCTTAGGTCTCTCTGCGTCGCTGGACAGTCTCACCCGGGTGGTGGCTCCGGCCATTGGGGGATTCCTGCTCGGCAACCTGGGGGCCTTTTCATTGGGCCTTTTGGGTGCCTCGATTATGGCGTGGGTGGTCTACTACGTCTGGCGTCGGCTGATCTCAGCCCCGGAAAGTCCAGCAATTGACGATCGAGGCAACTCTGGAGTTGATGGGGGCCATGGCTATTGATGACCTCTCTCGGTCTCCAGGTCTGCCAATGGGTGCGACCCGAGTGTGCCAGGTAGTGGTTCCGTGAAGGAGGCGCGATCGATTGTGGATTCCGCTCATCCCTCTGCGCTGCCCCTGGTCACCCATGATTTGCCCGGGGTGGGGGGCGAGATAAGGAGCGAGCCGGGACATTTCGTGGTCGAGGAGATCCCACTTTACGATGCCTGCGGCGAGGGCGAGCATGTCTATGTGCGCTTGACCCGCGAGGGGTGGACCACGCGTGAGGTGAAGCTGGGTCTGGCTGAGCTCTTTGGTCTGCGCGAGGTAGATGTGGGGTGTGCTGGTATGAAAGACAAACACGCGCGTGCCACGCAGACGTTCTCCCTGCTCCTGCTCGACATAGACGAGGAGACCATGGCCCGGCGCATAGAGGGGGAGCTTCCGGTGGAAGTGGAATGGGTTTGTCGACATCGCAACAAGCTGAGGGCCGGTCATCTGCTCGGCAATCGATTTCGCGTAGTTGTACTGCATCCAGAACCAGGAGCGGTTCCGCGGGCTGCGGCGATCGCCCAGGCGTTACAGGAGCAGGGGTTGCCTAACTTCTACGGGGTGCAGCGCTTTGGGTTTGGCGGGGATAATGCGGTTAGGGGGCGCCAGGTTCTATTCGGGAGTGGGCCTCGGAAGCGGTGGTTGAGGCGCTTCCTGCTCCGTGCTTATCAGTCGGCTCTGTTCAACGCTTGGCTGGTGGAGCGCATGCAGCTCGGCTGGTTCCAGCAGATTCTGGTTGGTGACATTGCCAAGAAGACGGACACGGGCGGGCTCTTTGAGGTCGAAGATGCCTCGGTCGACGGTCCCCGCTTTCAGCGTGGGGAGATCACCTATACCGGTCCGATCTATGGCTACCGTATGCTCTGGGCGAACGGGAGGCCTGGTGAGATGGAGCGCATGTTGCTGGATGAGGAAGGGGTGACGCAGGGGTTACTTAAGCGGGCGCGGCTTGATGGCAGCCGCCGCCCGGCGCGACTGCTCGTGGATGATCTCAAGATCGAGTCTCATCTGGATGAGCTGCTCTTCACGTTTACCCTGCCCAAAGGGGCCTACGCGACCACGCTTCTGCGCGAGTTCATGAAGACAGAAACGGAGTTTGAGCACAACGATGTCTGCTAGGAGTGTTGACGTGACGCTGACGGTTGGAGAGAACCCACATGCGGATAGATTCATCCGGCTTGAGAGTCTCTCAAAGAGCTTCCAGGAAGGGCCGCACACGCGCGTCGTGCTGCGCGGCGTGAACGCGACTTTCGCCAGGGGTGAGTTCGTCGCTGTGCTTGGCGAGAGCGGTAGCGGAAAGAGCACCCTGCTCAATCTGATCAGCGGCATTGATCGCGCCGACAGCGGTGCTATCTGGTTGGATGGGCAGAATCTACTGGAGCTCGATGAGCGGCAGAGGACGCTCTTCCGCCGCCGCAACATCGGTTTCGTATTTCAGTTCTTCAATCTGATCCCTACGTTGACGGTTTGGGAGAACGCGGTCCTGCCGCTTGAGCTCAACGATGCCTCCGTGGGCGAGGCGCGTCGTCAGGTCGAGCCCTTGTTGGACGCTGTGGGCCTGCTCGATCGTCGGAATACCTTCCCTGACCGTCTCTCCGGCGGCGAGCAGCAGCGCCTGGCGATCGCTCGTGCTCTGGCCCACAATCCTTCGCTCGTCCTGGCCGACGAGCCGACCGGCAACCTCGATGAAGGGGCGGGCAGGCAGGTGATGGAGCTCCTGGCCCGCTTGACTCGTGGGGTTGGCAAGAATCTCATCCTGGTTACCCACAGTGTCGAAGCGGCCTCGTATGCTGATCGTATCCTGCACCTGGGCGATGGTCGATTGGAGGCGTGATCTGGCTGGTTCAGGCTTTGTAGGTTGTCTCATCGGCGGATGCTGGGAATGAGAGGCAAACTCAACGGCTCGTCTCGCGCGCTCTGGAGCCTTGGGTTGCGGGGCCTGTTGCAGCGCCCCTGGCAGACCCTGTTGATGCTTCTTGGTATCACATTGGGGGTTGCCGTCGTCGTCGCTGTTGACCTGGCTAATGCCAGCGCCAGCCAGGCGTTCGACCTGAGCACTGAGGCTGTCACCGGTCGCGCGACGCACCAAATCGTGGCTGGCCCGCAGGGACTGGAGGAAGAGCTCTACGCTCGACTGCGGGTGGAGGGGTTGCTGCGTGCAGCCGCACCCATTGTGACCGATTATGTCTCTTCGCCCCAGTTAGGCGGTCGGCCGCTTCAATTGCTGGGCGTCGATGTCTTCGCTGAATCGCCGTTTCGCAGCTATCTCTGGACGGAGGGTGATGCTGAGATCGGTGAGTTGACTGACTTCCTTACCGACCCGGGTGCGATTCTGATCTCCCGCGATTTGGCCGACCGGTATGACCTTGGCCGTGGTGCGCACCTGACCCTGGACGTGGCCGGGCACCAACCGGACGTGTTCGTCGCTGGACTCTTGGAGCCGTCTGATCCTCTCGGCCGCCGGGGTCTTGAAGGTATTATCCTGAGTGACATAGCCACGGCCCAAGAACTGCTTGGCCGAGTGGGCAGACTGGATCGCATTGACCTGATTTTGCCGGACGACGGTGGGATTTCGGCTGGACGTATTAGCGCGTCGCTGCCGCCAGGCGCCCGGGTACAGGCCGTCGAGGCACGTACCGATGGACTCAAGCAGATGACTGCTGCCTTTCGCACGAATCTCAGGGCCCTCAGTTTGCTGGCGCTATTCGTCGGTCTCTTCCTCATCTACAACACCATGACCTTCTCGGTGGTGCAGCGGCGTTCGCTCTTTGGCAGGCTTCGGTGCCTGGGTGTCACGCGACGTGAGGTGTTCGCTCTGGTGGTGAGCGAAGCTTTCTTCGTGGGCATGATTGGGGCTGCTCTAGGTCTGGCCCTGGGCATCGCTATGGGACGGAGGGCCGTACTTCGGGTCACTCAGACCATCAACGATCTCTACTTTGTGTTGACCGTGCGGGGCGTGGGGATCCCGGTCGCGAGTTTGGTCAAAGGGGCGCTCCTAGGTGTCCTTGCGACGACCGCGACCGCAAGCCTACCCGCCTGGGAGGCGGCTTCTGTGCCCCCGCGCGCGGCGCTCTCCCGATCTGGGTTGGAGAGCAAGGCGCAGCGGGGTGTGGTGTGGGCAGCGGTAGGGAGTCTGGCCGCGTTTGGCGTTGGCACTGGTGTTCTTGGGCTGCCGACCCGGAGCCTGCTGGTGAGTTTCACAAGCATGTCCGCCGTGGTGCTGGGGTTTGCCCTGCTTACTCCTTTGGCGATGAGCATCGTCATGCGCGGGGCTGCCCCATTGCTTGGTCGTGTATGGGGATCGCTGGGGCGGATGGCGCCGCGCGATGTGGTTAGCTCGCTAAGTCGCACCTCCGTAGCCGTCGCAGCGTTGATGATTGCCGTCTCCGTCACGATCGGCGTGAGTCTGATGATCGGCAGTTTCCGTCACACGGTGGTGGACTGGCTGGGCTATGCCCTGCAGGGTGACCTCTATGTCAGAGCTCCGAGCTTCAAGGCTACGCAGAACGTCCGAGTGCTCGATCCCGCTGCGGTGGAGATTGTCGAGGAGTTCCCGGGTGTAGATAGAGCAGAGTTGATCCGCGCCACGACGGTGGGCTCCCCGGCAGGCCCTGTCTACGTCGAAGCGGGCACTAGCACGGACTACGGGGAGGGTCTGCGTTACGTCTCGGCCGAGGGATCGCCTGAGGAGGTCTGGGAGGCTGTCCAACAGGGAGCAGTGATCGCGTCGGAGCCGTTGGCGAACCGTTTGGAACTTCCTCCGCGCGGCGGTACCATCACGCTCTACACCGGCCGGGGCCTGGCAGAGCTGGATGTTGCTGGCATCTACTACGACTATGCCTCAAGTCAAGGAACGGTGATCATATCCATGAATACCTACCGCGGCCTGTGGGATGACGACGCGGTTACCGCGTTGGCGGTGTACCTTGAGTCTGGTGCTGATGTCGACGAAGTGGCAAGCCGCATGGAGGAAGAGCTTGCCTCCGTGCAGAGGGTGCAGGTTCGGTCCAATCGGGGGCTGCGCGAGGACGCACTGGCGGTTTTCGATCGCACCTTTGCCATCACCAGCGCGCTGCAGATGCTGGCCACCATCGTTGCCTTCATCGGCGTGCTGAGCGCGCTGCTCTCCTTGGAGCTGGACAAGCAGCGCCAGCTCGGAATACTGCGGGCAGTGGGTCTCACCGTGCGGCAGCTTTGGGGCCTGGTGTCCCTGGAAACCGGTATGATGGGTGCTGTTGCTGGCCTGCTGTCTATGCCCACTGGCTACGTGCTGTCCCTGATCCTGATCTACGTCATCAACAGGCGCTCTTTCGGGTGGACCCTGCAGATGCACATTAGGTTATCCCCTTTCATCCAGGCCTTCGTCGCTGCAGTGGTTGCTGCGCTCCTGGCTGGCATCTATCCAGCCTATCGCATGGGCAAGATGGTAACTGCTGAGGCGCTGCGATTTGAGTAGCCTATGAAGCGATTAGCCCCGATTCTGGTCGGTCTGCTTGCTGTTGGGCTCCTGGTTGCGCTCTTGCCGCGCGGCAGACCTCAGGTGCGAGCACGGCTTGTTCTGCCGCCGGGGGATGTCGAGGGCTTTGCGCGCGCCGAAGGGCCGCGCGCCTTCGACTTTCCCGGCGACTATGGCCCTCACTCTGACTATCAGACGGAATGGTGGTACTACACCGGTAACCTGGAGAGCTCGGGTGAGCGCCATTTCGGTTATCAGCTGACCTTCTTCCGACGTGCTCTGACGCCGCCTTCGGAGTGGCAGGACCGTCCCTCCAGCTGGGCTGCTGATCATGTCTACATGGCGCACTTCGCGGTCACCGATGTCGGTGGCGGGCGTCATCAGGCGTTTGAGCGCTTCTCTAGAGGCGCGGCCGGGCTGGCGGGGGCGGAATCCTCTCCCTATCGTGTATGGCTGGATGATTGGCGCGTCGAGATGGTTGAGCCGAGTGTGTACCGTCTGCGCGCTGCTCAGGGGAACCTGGAGATTGACCTTCTGTTGACTGATCGGAAGAGGCCTGTTCTGCATGGCGATTCGGGCTACAGTCGAAAGGGGCCTGAGCCGGGCAGCGCATCCTACTACTACAGCCAGACCCGGCTGGAGACCTCCGGCATGGTGATGGTGGGGGACGTTGAGTACTCGGTCGATGGCGCAAGCTGGATGGATCACGAGTTCAGCACCAGCGTCCTCGGGGTCGATCAGGTGGGGTGGGATTGGTTTGCGCTCCATTTGAATGATGGCAGCGAGTTGATGGTCTTTCAGATCAGGAGGACGGACGGGAGCGTGGATCCCTTCTCCAGCGGCACGCTGGTCTCGCCCGACGGCAGCGCGCGCCATCTGAGTCGCGGTGACTTTGAGGTGATCGTTGAGAGTACCTGGCGCAGTCCGCGCTCTGGCGCCGTCTACCCTGCTGGATGGCGGGTGGAGGTGCCTGCAGCTGACCTAATGCTGGAGATCGATCCCTATCTGACTGACCAGGAGCTGGACGCTTCGTACATCTACTGGGAGGGAGCGGTGCGGGTGCGCGGCGAGCGCGCTGGTGAGTCCTTGACGGGTTCTGGCTACGTTGAGATGACCGGGTATGCTTACCCAATTCAGGGTCAATTCTGAGTGCTCGACAGGTGTCGCTTGGATCGGCAGCAGTGAGTGTGTGAAAGAGGAGGGTGAGTAGCGTGAAGATAGCGAATATCGTGGCACTGTTGGGCTTCTTGGCTATGGGAGGAGTACTTGCCTATGCTTTCGTCAGCGGCGATCTTGCGCGCGAAGGGCGCCTACTTCTCTCAATGCCCTGGGGAATCGTATCGTTGGTAGATCTGTACGTGGGGTTCATCCTCTTCTCCGGCTGGATCGTCTATCGTGAGAGGTCGTTCGTACGCTCCGTGATCTGGGTCGTCTTGGTGATGGTCCTGGGCTTCTTCACGGCGAGCTTGTACACCCTGATTGCCCTGCGGACTAGCGGGGGAGAGTGGAGGCGCTTCTGGTTGGGAAGGAGAGCGGGCCGCGAGGGCGCCTGAGGCGCGACAGGCTGCACGTCCGGTTCTTGCCCGGCGCAGCGGCGGAGGATCCGGTCTCTCCACGGCGCTATACCCTTACCCACTCCGACCTGACGGGTGATCTGTTTCTGACGATCGGTTCGGACTACGACCGGAAGCAGACCTCTGGCTGGTACACCCGTCTTATGCGCGACGAAGTGCTGGCCGAGTGGCTTGAGGGTGAGGAGGGGCTGGTGCTCCATGTGCACTGTCATGTGAGCGGTGGGCTGGTCTTCGGCGCGGCTGGCTGGCGATATGCGGTGTTCCAGCGAGAGCTACCATTGGTGCTGGAAGCCTTCCGGTTCGGGGATCGTCGGCTTATTGAAGCTCGACCCGAACTTGACCGGGCGCCCATCCGGGTTCACTTCCACGCCAGACAGCCGGGTTACGACCGCATCGAGTCGTGGGGCGTGCTCGGGGACTATGTGACGAGGTGAGGAGGCTGTCCGTGTTTGACGCGCGAAAGTCCTCTGAGGAACCGACCATCCGCC
>JASFWK010000001.1:0-79470 GCA_050049355.1 Anaerolineae bacterium
TGACTATGACCGCATCCAATCCACGAGCCATTGCGTCCCTTACCACCCCTTCCGCCACGTGCTTGGAGTGACCATACGGAAAGCGGCGCGGAGACAGGTTGAAGACCGCCTCCTCGTCCAGAAGTTGGCCCTTAGGAGGAACCCCCAGCGCACCCGTAGAGCTGGTGTAGATGAGCCGCTCAACGCCAGCCCGGAGCGCTGCCTGCACGACATTGCGAGTGCCATCCACGTTGACCTCGTAAATGGTTTCGGCAGGAGTCCGCCAGTAATCAGAGACAGCGGCGACGTGGAAGACCAGATCGCATCCTGCCATCGCTCGCTCCAGCGACTGTGGGACCAAGATGTCCCCTACGACAAGCTGCACCTCCAGCCCGTCGAGGGCGTCCAGCACGGACGTGGAACGACGCAGGCCTCGCACGGTGTAGCCTTGCTCCAGCAGCGCCTCAACGACGTTGGCTCCCACGCAGCCAGTTGCCCCGGTGACAAGTGCTCTCATATGGTCATCCTGGGCCATCGGCCCGGCCGTCTCTCACACGTCCTGCGAGAGGTGCGGATCACCGCTGCCGATCTCCTGGTCGTCGCACCCGAAGAAGCGCGGATGAGCGGCCTGGCCGAGGGCAAGAACCGACACACAGTTGTACCCACTTGCGGTCTCCCTTGCGTCTGATTTCTTGACTGATATCGGGTGCCTCTTACTCCACGTAGATCTCCACCCGTTCATTGTCCTCAGGGTCCACCACCTCCACGATCTTGCCGACAGCGCCGCTGGCGATCATCTTCCCCAACTCCTCAAACTCAAAGTCTTCGACATCAGGAGCGAAGCGCCCAGCCATACGCAGCCCAGCCTTCACCAGTCCAGCGGGAATCGTCACATTCACCTTGCTATCACCCGAGGCCAGATCGGTGACCTGGATACGCAGGAAGCGGTTCTCACCACCCAGACCGGACGGGCCTGCGGCAGCACCTCGCCCGCCCTCCAAAGCTCGCAGCAAGGTGGTCGCCTCCTCTACAGATATCTTCCCTTCCTCCAGCATCTTAAGGATCTTCGATCGTTCTTCGCTTGCCATCATACTAGCACCTCCTAGCTAAAGTACACCTGCACCCGCTCCCCGTCCTCTCCTTCGTCTACCTCGACAGTGACGGGCCGTCCGGCCCGGAGCTCCTCGCGCAACGCCTCGATCACCTCGTCCGCCCCGGTCTCCTCAAGCTGAGGGACAAAGGGACGAGCAATGCGCAGCATCCAGCCAAGCACGCGTAGAGGCAGCGGCAGCGCCAGGCGCACCCGGGAACCGTCCTCCTGGCGCACGTTCAGGTAGAGCCAGTGCGCGCGAGGCATCCACCCGGCCAGCGCTACCACCAGCACCCCAACGGTGAAGAGCGGCCAACCGCAGATCAGCCAGCCGGAGGCAATCCCCCAGGCGTAGACGCCTCCCACCAACAGCGCGCCCCCTATCAACAGGGCGCCCCCAGTCCAGAAGACCGCTTGCTGCACCGCCCCCACCCAGCCCGGGGGGCCGACCGGAGCAGCCGGCAGATCTTCCTCCGAAGCCTCAGCGGCCTCCCCAAGGGCCTCCAATCGCCGGGCTCCCTCCTCCACGCTGATCTCCCCCGCATCGATCAGCTCGAGTATCCGCAGACGTTTCTCCTCCATGACTCCCTCCTGACCAAGATATGGCGCAGCCACGGCAGTCGCTCACCCGCTCATTCGGCAGTGCGAGCTCGCCCAGCAGGTCGCTCGACACGCCGACGCAGTAAGGCGAACGCCCCGGCCGCAAGTAGGCCCACCAGCCCAACAGCGTACCACAGCCAGCGCGGATCAAGATTATCCATAATCAGCCCAGCAAGAGGAGGGCCGACGACTGTCGGGACTACCCAACTGAACCCATAGGCCGCCATGTACCGCCCACGCATGTCCTCCGGCGCGAACTTGGCCGCCAGTGACTGAGAGGTGGGGGCGGTCATCATCTCGCCGATGGTGATGACAGCCATCGCAATCAAGAAGAGGGCGTAGGACGAGACGACACCGTACATGCCAAATCCCAGGGCGTACAACAGAGTCCCCGCGGCCATCAGGATCAAAGGTGGGATGTTGCCGAGGCGACGTGTGATAGGGAACTGAAACAGCACAACCATCGCAGCGTTGAGACTCAGTATATACCCGAAGCGTCGCTCGGAGATGCCGTGGACGTCCCTCAGATAGACGGCCAGCGTGGTGTTCATCTGCATGTACACCAGCACCATCAGCATGCACGCCCCGATAAACAGCACGAAAGTAACATCCTGCAGAATATCGCGGTAACCGGCGAATGTCTGCATGATCGTCTGCTCGGCCTCACCCTCGCGAGCAGCGGGCTTGGTCTCCCGCATCGCCACAAGTACCACACCGGCGGTGATCAGGCTCGTGACCGCGTCGGAGACGAACAGATACAAGTACGAGCGGGCAGCCAGCAGTCCCCCGATCATCGGCCCGAAGGTGACCGCGAGATTGACCACAACGCGAAGGATACCAAACCCCTGGGCGCGCTTCTCCTCCGGCAGCAAGTCGGCGAGCATCGCCTGACCCGCAGGCCCGCCAGCGTTAGCGAGCAATCCCACCAGCAGCACCACGCCCAAGAAGAGCTCGAAAGTCCCTACCAGTCCCAGGGCTACACTGCTCAGCGCGCTGAAGACGAGGCCGAAGATCAGCATCCCTTTGCGTCCCAGCCGGTCGGTCAGCGCACCCCCAAACACGTTGCCCATCATATTCGCGATCGAAAACAGCCCAAAGAGTACTCCAACCCTCGTCATGCCCACATCGAAAGTGCGCGTGACGTAGAGCGTGAGGAAAGGGAAAAGAAGCGCGCCACCCAACCGATCGATGAAGACACCCAGGATAAGAATCCAGAACTGGCGCGGGTATTCGGTGTAGATCCGCCTGACGCGCTCTAGCGACCTGTAGAAGAACATCTCTTCATAGTCTCCTTGAACCCCATATCACTTACCGAGCCTGTGCCGAAGAAGGCCCCACTGCTCTAGACGGCGTCTCTCGGGCAACGTGCCCGTCATGATTCTGCTCCACATTCGCAACCGGCGGCACGAGAAAGGAAGCCGCCCCTCTCAACCCGCGCATCTTCGCTGCCATCGTGGATCTCACTCCATATCAACGTGGGCAGGCGACACATCTGCAATTGCCGTCATCCCCTCCACCACGCGCTCCCTGTGGTTATCCTCCAGATGCACCACAGCGGGGACGAAGCAACCCCCCACGCCCATCAGCGTGCAGACCACGCCACCCACCACGTACCAGGCACGCACGCCCAAGAGATCAGCCACCGGCCCGGCAATCGCCAAACTCAGCGGCGACATCGCCGTCGAGGCACTCTGCAGCAGTGTGAGGACCCGTCCCTGCATCCCCGGGTCCACCACAGCTTGCAGGACGGCGAACAGCGGGCCGTTGGTGATCGGATTCATCAACCCAGCGAGAAAGATAGCCCCTACCCCCAGCCAGAAAGCCGACGCCGGTGTCATTCCCAGCAGAAGAATACTCAACCCTGTCACAATCAGACCCATCATCGAGGTCAAGATGCGGCGTCGGAAACCGCCCCACACGCCGAGAACCAGCCCGCCTAGCACAACGCCAATCCCCCACGCCGACTCAATCCAGCCCAACTCCAGCGCCTCCCCCCCGAAGTGCTTCGTGACCAGAATCGGCACCAGCGAAAAGGCAGGGTTAAACAGGAAGTTAATCACCATCGCCATGACGCCTACGGCAAGCAGCCCCGGCCAGTCCCATACGTAGCGCAGGCCCTCGCGCACATCCCCCAACAGCGAGGGCTTGCGCGCCTCCGCGGTCGGTTTGCGTTCAGGCTGCGGGATATGGACAAAGAAGAGCGGCACAATGGCAAGCACCGCCGTGCCCACGTCAATGGCAAGTATCCCGTGCAACGGCAGAAGACTCAACAGGAGCGCTCCCAAGGGAGGTCCCACGATATTCACTCCACCGCGCAGGCTCTGGTTTAGGCCCGCCACGCGCGAGAGATGCTCCTCGGGGACCATAAGCGAGGTTGAGGCCTGCATCGCCGGCCAGTGGAAGCCGCTGCCAATCGAACGTATGAACATCACCACGTAGATGTGCCAAGGATGTGCGGCGCCGATGTAGAAGAGGTAGGCCATCCCTGCCGCCGCCAGCGCGATGAGCCCGTCGGCCAGAATCATCAGCAATCGCCGACTCCATCGATCCACCAGCGCACCGACGAACGGGCTCAGGAACACGCCAGGGAGCAAGGCGACCAGGGACGCAGTCGCCAGCACCGTCGCTGACCCTGTCGTCTTGGTCAACCACCAGACCAGCGCGAACTGGACCAGGGAGCTGCCCAGCAGGGAAAAGGCCTGCCCGGCCCAGATGGTGAAGAACGGGACCTGCCATTGGGCTCTACGTTGATCTACCGGCTTCATCTGAACGTCCCCACCCGTTTACCCAGGATCATCCGCATCTGCAGCAGGCGCCGTATCCGACGGAAACCCGCTTCGGTGAAGACCGCTTCCAGCGCCTCGCGCGGACCCGGCAGCGTGGTCGTCGCCTCCCAAGATCGACGCTGGGCGAGGTAAGCCAACGCAGCCTCCGCCAGGCGTGACCCCAGACGGCCCAACTGCTCGTCACGGACCAGTATCTCGACCTCGTGCCAGCAATCGGGCCAACGGCTGCTGACGCGCAGAGCTCCCACAATCCGGCCGCCCTCCTGCCTCACCCACCAGTTCGCCCGGCAGCCCTCAAGCAATGCAGCCAGTCGGGCCTCCCAGCCAGCACGGTAGACGGAGCGACGGATCTCCAACACCTCGCGGTGCGGCCGACTGAGCCCCGCCTGGGCCAGCTGGTAGAGGACACGCCCGTCAGCCGCACCTGCCCGGCGCAGGGAGATGGGCGATTGAACTTGTAACCACGGCGCCCCCGCCGGACGCCCCAGCTCGACAGAGGACCCCACTGCCTCAAAGCCCATTCGCTCGTACAATCCTCGGGCCACGGCATTGTCCTCGCGCACCTCCAGCCCCACCCAGGCGCCCCCTCGCTCTCCGGCTGCCTCCACCGCTGCCTCCGTCAGCGTCCGACCGATGCCTTGCCCCTGCCAGTCTGGATGAACGACTACATTGCCGATCATCCATCCGCCGGCGTATGCAGCGCGCCGCAGGGAGACGTTGCCCACCACCTCGCCATCCTCCAGCCAGACAAAGCCAGGCGCTCTCAAGAACCTCGCCTCGGCTCCCCACAGCGAGAGCCCAACCCATCCCCAGCGCGCCATTCGCCGCATCTGGCGCAGAGTGCGGCGGGCGCCCGGCCCCAGCTCACCGGCGAAGGCCCGAGCGATCAGCTCAGCCACCGACTTCAAGTGTCGGAACGGATCGAAGGGCACAAGCTCGGTCGGACGACGGGCAGCGGCGGCGACCATCAGTGTCCCTCCAGCGCAGCCAGCAGGTCAGCCGCCTGCTCGGGGGTGATCTTTCCCTCTTCTACCATGCGCAACACCCGCATCCGCTCCTCGTCCGAGACAGGCTCGGTCTGCGTGACGCGTGTCCGATGCCCGCTGGCCCGCTGCCAGCGCCGTTCAGCCCGCTCAGCCCGCAGACGGGCCCGCTCGGCCGCCCGCTCCATCTTCATGCGCGCCCGTTCGGCGGCCCGCTCAACACGCTGGCGGAGAACCGCCTCGCTATCCAAGCGGCCCAGGCTCTCCTCTAGGCGGACCTCCATCTCCGTCATCGCCTCGGCGATACGGGCTTCGATCTGCTCACCCAGCCCCTCAAGGTCGGGCATGAGGAAGTCGAACTCCAGCCCCGCTGCCACTCCCTCCTCCGGGCCCGCCGGACGTAAGGTGATGTTGCCGCCGACCTGCGCCTCAAGATTGGCCTCGCCTTCTCCCAGGACCCCCTTCGCCTCACCGTCCCGCTGCTCCAGGACCAGGTCAGGTAGATGAGAGTTGACCCGCCCACTGGCCTGGAGCGACAGCTGCAGACTCGCCTCGGCCGGAAGGTAGAGCGTCAGGTTGCCCCCGACCTTCAGCCGGAAACTCGCTCCCACGGAGAAAGGCGGCCCCAGTCGGACGTTCCCTCCAACCTGCTCCACCTCCAGATCTCCCTGGAGCCCCTCCACCCTCAGGTTGCCCCCCACTCGATCCAGCGAGAGCGGGCCTTCCACTTCACGGATCCGCATGCTTCCCCACGCGGTCCGCACCTCCAGGCCACCCTCGACTCCGCTGGCACTCAAGGCGCCGAAGACCTGCTCCAGTTCAAGGGGACCAACGTCATTGAGGGCAGCGCTGCCGTAAGCTGAACCTATGGCAACTGGACCCCGCACCCCTTTGACCTTGAGCCCTCCCCGCACGGTGTGGACGTTGAGTGTGGCGCCTGCGGGGCAGGTGATGTAGCAGTCTGCGCCGGCCACCAGGGTGAAAGTCTCACCGTTCCGCTCCAGGACCGCTTCGTCGGCTCCGTTCCGCAGCCGCACGGTAAGCTGCTGCTCCTCCGACCCCCGCACCACCAAGTCGCCCAGGCACTCGGTCACGGTGACATGAGGACTCGCCGATGTCTCAACAGTTTGCTTGAACATCTCTCCCTCCTACAACCCCAGCCTCACCATCGAGCAAGGCCCCCACCGGTCTCCACCCATTGCCTACTCCCTCACAACCTTCGTGCGACGAGCGATGTTTCGCATCGGCCGCCGTCGGTCACTCTTCCTGAAGAAGACGGAGCGCCTCCTCCGATGAGATCTCCGTGCGCGCCAGCCGCTCCAGGATCTCCCGGCGGTGCTCATCGGCAACCTCCCGATCCTCACCCACCTCGTAGCCAAGGGCCCGGACGACCTCCTCCAGGCGGCTGCGGACAGTAGGGTAGGAGAGGCCGAGCTCCTCCTGCACACGGTTGATCTTCCCTTCACAGCGCAGAAAGATCTCCACGAAATGGAGTTGATCAGGGGTAAGCTGGAACAACCGCCCCAGAGAGAAACGACCCTCCAGTGCAGTACCGCAGTTGCGGCAGACCAGCCGGGCGACCATCAAATCATCGTGGCAAACCGGACATTCAGTGATCACAGAGTACATGGCTATCTCCAGAAAATTAAGTGGTATATTAGAGAATATAACATATGACTTGAGTTTTGTCAAGAGGGAGGGATTCTTATCGAAGAAGAGATAGACCTTCGAGGATTCTTGGACCTCGAAGGTCTCAGGGCCACCCGCGCTGGCGCGTCTACCCTTGTTCCTCCAGGTACCGCCGCAGCAGATCCAGCGCCGCCTCGGCGGAGAGAGCTTTGTTGAGGCGGCGGCCCCACTCCCACATGTGCCGCTCCACCCACTCGCCCTCGGGCGCGGCGAGGGCAATGTAGACCAGCCCAACCGGCTTCTCGGGCGTCCCTCCACCGGGGCCGGCGATGCCGGTCACCGCCAGTCCCACGTCGGCTTGGAGAGCCCGCCGCACGCCCTGTGCCATCTCCAGCGCCACCTGGGGACTCACCGCCCCGTGCTCCTTGATCGCTTCGCGCCCGACGCCCAGAAGCGCTTCTTTGACCTCATTGGCGTAGGCGACGACAGAACCCCGGTAATAGTCGGAGCTGCCCGGGACGTTGGTGATGAGATGGCTGACGAGCCCGCCGGTGCAGGATTCGGCCGTCGCCAGTGTCAGGCCCTGCTCTCGGAGGCGCTCGCCCGCCACCTCCGCCACCTCCCCCATCACCTCTTCCATCACACCCTCCTTCCTCTCGACGGAACGGGCCACATATCCATCATCGACCCCATCGAAGGGGGGCTTCCTTCCCGCTACCATCGCCTCCAGCTCACTGACCGCCTCCTGGGCGATCTGACGCTCAGCGGAGGCCAACGGCAACGCGGCAAACTCGGCCTCGTCCAGCACTTTCGTCTCGCCGTCGGGTGCGACCCACAGGTCGAGCGCCAGATCCTCGGCGGCCACCTCGTGGGCGCTGATGGAGGCCGGACGGGCCACATCACAGTACCAACCCTTCAAGCGTCCGTCGCTGGTGCAGATCTCAAAGATGTTGTACCATCGGTCGGCGTAGAAGTACTCCGTCCAGCGATCCCCGGGCTCAAGAACGACGAAGCCCAGGTCCATGGGGGGGCGCTCCCAGGCGGTGCGCAGAACGATATCGTCCTTGCTGCGCCGGACCACCCACCCTGAGTAAGCTGTGACCTGACGCCCGGTGTGGTCAAGCTTGCGAACAGTGACCCGCTCAGCGCTCGATAGCATCGAGTACATTCTACCGCATCCAGATGTTGGCGCAAGACGGAGACGCCTTTGATCCGAGACGGGCGCATCTGGCACACCGGTTCAGTGTTGTCATGCGTGGAAAGTAGGGCGAACTGCTTCCACGCATTTCGCATCAGAGAGGAGTGGCTATGAGCAAGAGTGAGCTTGAGGGCCGATGGGCGCTTATTCTGGGAGCGTCTAGCGGATTCGGCGCGGCCACAGCATTGGCGCTGGCTGGCGCAGGGATGAACATCTTCGGTGTGCATCTCGACCCGAAGGCAACGCTCCCTCGCGCTCAGGAGGTCATCGGCGGCATCGAGGCCTTAGGCCGCATGACGGTCTTCTTCAACATCAACGCTGTGGATGCCCGCAAGCGAGCAGGTGCCCTCGACAAGATCGAGGAGACGTTGGCAGACGATCCAGCCGATCATATACACTTCATGCTTCACTCACTGGCCTTTGGCTCGCTTCTGCCCTTCATCGCCGACGATCTCGACGAGGCGATCGGCGAGACCCAGATGGATATGACTCTGCGGGTGATGGCCCACAGCCTGGTCTACTGGGTGCAGGACTTGGCACGGCGGGGGCTTCTGGCGCGGGGCAGCCGCATCTACGCTCTGTCCAGCGGCGGAGCGGAGCGGGCGGCGCGCCACTATGGGGCAGTCTCGGCGGCCAAGGCCGCGTTGGAGAGTCATATGCGGCAGCTGGCGCTGGAGTTGGGACCTCAGGGCGTGGCAGTCAACTGCCTGCGGCCCGGTGTCGCCGACACACCCGCTTCGCGCATCATCCCCGGCTATGAACACTGGAGAGAGGAGGCGCTGGAGCGCAACCCCCACGGCCGCCTCACCACTCCCGAGGATGTGGCAAACGTGCTGGTGGCTCTGGCCGACCCGGCCGTCACCTGGATCAGCGGTGCAGTCATCCCCGTGGACGGGGGCGAGTTCGTCACAGGGTAGGACCACTCCCGCAACTTTCAGAAGGTCATCGCGCACGCCACGACGAGTTAGAGCAGGAGGTATTGAATGACCTACAAGTGCGTGGTGTTGGTCAAGCAGGTGCCCGACACCGCCAACATCAGCAGCAAGGCGATGAAGGAGGACGGCACGGTCAACCGCGCCGCGCTGCCGGCCATCTTCAACCCAGAGGACCTCAACGCACTGGAGATGGCACTCCAGGTCAAAGACGAACACGGCGGCAAGGTAACCGTGCTGACGATGGGACCGCCCCGGGCGGCTGAGGTACTGCGAGAGGCGCTCTACCGTGGCGCCGATCGAGTGATACTGCTCTCCGACCGGAAGTTCGCTGGCTCAGATACCCTGGCCACCTCCTACGCCCTCAAGTGCGCCATCGAGCAGATCGGCGACTACGACCTCGTCTTCTGCGGGCGCCAGGCGATAGACGGCGACACCGGACAAGTCGGTCCGCAGGTAGCCGAGAAACTGGGCCTGCCGCAGATCACCTATGCCGAATCCATCCAATCGCTCAAGGGAGACGAGATCATTGTGGAGAGAGCTTTCCCGCTCGGGAAGGAGACGGTGAAATGCACCCTCCCTTGTCTGCTGACCGTGGTCCACTCGGCCAACCAGCCTCGTCCTCCATCGGCCCGTAGGGTCATGGCCTACAAGCTGGCCGCCACCCCGCTCGACTACCCAGGTCTGCTCGAGAAGTGGCCTGAGTTCGAGACGGAGGAAGAGCTCGATCAATACCTGGCCGAGCGCGACCTGAGGATTCCCCTCTGGACCGTCGCCGAGATCGGCGCCGCCGAAGAGAGATTGGGCCTGACTGGCTCGCCAACCAAGGTGCTGAAGGTCGAATACGTCGTACTCGAGGCGAGCGAGAGCAAAGAAGTCTCATCCAGTCCAGAGGGCATCTCTGGCCTGATAGATGAGTTAGTTGAGGATTACATCCTGTAGGTAGACTGAAATGAGAGATAACAGAGAGATCTGGGTCTTTATCGAGAACGACGATGGAGGGATCGCCGACGTCAGTCGGGAACTCCTGTCCAAGGCTCAGGAACTGGCCGAGGAGTTGAATGGCCGGGTCTGCGCCCTCCTATTGGGCCACCGAATTGGCCACCTGACGGAAGAGGTCATCCACTACGGCGCGGACGCGGTGCTGCTGGCCGACCACCCCGAGCTGGAGCCATACCAGACCCTGCCCTACGCCAGGGTGGTGACAGACCTGGCGCAGGAGCAGCAACCGGACATCTTCCTGCTGGGGGCCACGCCTACGGGGCGCGACCTAGCGCCGCGCATCGCCAGCGCCCTCCGTGCCGGCTTGACCGCCGACTGCACCGAACTCCAGATAGGTGACTTTCAGTACAAAGGCAAGACATACACCGATCTGCTGCATCAGATTCGGCCTGCCTTTGGGGGCAATGTCATCGCTACCATCGTCAACCCCGAGATGCATCCCCAGATGGCGACCGTGCGCGAGGGGGTGATGCGCCTGGGTGAGCCAAGTAGCGCTCGTCAGGGCGAGGTCGTCAGGATCGAGCCGCAGTTTGACGAGCAAGATCTTGTCGTCAAGGTATTGGAGCGACACATGCGACCAGCCCGCTGCGACCTGAAGAGTTCCTCCATCATCGTCGCCGGAGGTGCGGGAGTGGAGAGCGCGGAGAATTTTCAGCTCATCCACGAACTGGCCCGAGTGCTCGGCGCTGAAGTGGGAGCCTCCCGCGCCGCTGTTGACGCCGGCTTCGTCCCGCCCGAGCACCAGGTAGGGCAGACAGGCGCCACCGTGAGGCCTCGACTCTACATCGCCTGCGGCATCTCGGGCGCGGTGCAGCACCGTGCCGGGATGGACGGGGCAGGAACGATCATCGCTATCAACACCGATCCCAACGCCCCAATCTTCAAGATCGCCCACTACAAGATCGTGGGCGACTTGAACGAGGTGATCCCGTGGATGATCCGCGCCTATCGCGAGGGCGCAAAATAGGGAGTACTGGCATGACAGAGAATTTCTTCGCCGATAACCTGGACCTGCAGTTCCACCTGGACAAACTGGATCTCAGCGAGGTCGTAGAGATCCTGGAAAAAGGATATACCTACCACACAGAGTATCCATCGGCGCCCCGCAACTATGCAGACGCCAGGGACAACTACAGGCGGCTGCTGAGTTTGATGGGAGAGATCTGCGCCACCCGGGTGGCGCCGCGGGCAGCGGAGGCGGACGCGGAGGGCGCGCAGTTCCACGACGATCAAGTCATCCTCCCCGCCACGACCCAGGAGGCGTTGAAGCAATTCCGCCAGGCCGAGCTTATGGGCGCCATGCTGCCCTGGGAATATGGCGGGCTGAACCTGCCGGGGGCGATCTTCCAGATGATGGTCGAGATCATCTCCCGCGCGGACGCCGGGCTGATGACCATCTTTGGCTTGCAGGAGATCTCCTCAACCATCGCCGAGTTCGGCAGCGAGGAGATGAAGGCTCGGCTCTTACCTCGCTTCGCACGAGGCGAGGTGACCGCGGCGATGGTGCTCACTGAGCCGGACGCCGGTTCCGACCTGGGAAGGATGCAGACTCACGCCGCCTACGACGAAGAAGCCGGGAGGTGGCGGCTGAACGGCGTCAAGCGCTTCATCACCAACGGCTGCGCGGACATTCACGTGGTACTGGCCCGCTCCGAAGAGGGAAGCGACGATGCACGCGGGCTCTCCCTATTCCTGGTGGAAGCGGATGAGACGGTACGTGTCCGCCGCATCGAGAACAAGCTCGGCATTCGGTCCACCCCCACCTGCGAGGTCGAGTACCGCGACACGCCCGCCGAGTTGATCGGCAAGCGGCGCTTCGGGCTCATCCGCTACGCCATGGCCATGATGAACGGAGCCAGGCTGGGGGTAGCCGCCCAGGCGCTAGGCATCGCCGAGGCCGCCTACCGGGAGGCATGGCAATACGCCGAGAAGCGTGTCCAGTTCGACCAACCGATCAATTTGATCCCGGCCGTCTACCGGATGCTCCTCTCCATGCGCGGAGAGATCGAAGCCACCAGGGCCCTCGTCTACGAGGTCGCGCGCTGGGTAGACCTGAAGAGGGCCGTTGAACAACGGCTTGAAGAGAAGGATGAACCGAGCACCGCCGAGCGCAAACGGGCCAGGCGACTCGACCGACTGACAGCCGTGCTGACGCCACTGGTGAAATACCACGCCACCGAGATGGGCAACCGAGTCTGCTACCAGGCTATACAGATCCTGGGCGGTGCCGGCTACATGCGGGAGTTCAACGTGGAGCGCCACTATCGCGACATCCGGGTGACCAGCATCTACGAGGGCACCAGCCAGCTTCAGGTCGTGGCCGCCACCGGGGGCCTGCTGCGCCACACCCTGGATGACCTGCTGGAAGAGTGGACCAGTCTGGATTACGGCCCGGAACTGGCTCCACTCAAGGCCCAACTCGAGGACGCCACTACCATCCTCAACCACTCCATCGATCACTTGAGGGGACGCGAAGAGCAGGCGCTGATTGAATACTACGCTGTGGACCTGGTTGAGCTGGCGGCGTACGTGGCCAACTGCTGGCTCGTGCTACAGGATGCGCGGCTTTCGGATAGAAAGAAAGAGATGGCCCGCGTCTACATCGCCGAGACGCTGCCCAGGATTCGTGGGGCGGCGGCAGCACTGCAGACCACCGATCCGGCACCTCTGCTGGCCAAAGATACCATCCTGACCTCACCCGGCTAGGCAAGGTGCATAGCAGCAGGCGAGACGGACTCACTTGGGCTTGGCACAGGCAATTGCGCTGGCGTTATCACGGCATAAATGTATTGCCCGGACAAATCTCCCCTAGAGCCTCCGAGCGGGCAGCTGCTCTCCGAGGCGGTCAAGGCTGACAGCAGGAGTGCGGCGCGCCTTAAGCCTGTACATATTGGGATTGCGGGTTCCCCAACCTGCACATCTGCGGGTGCTATCCGGGCCGCAGATATCCTCTCCAGGTTTCTTTTAAACAATCTTAAAGATGCGTGCATTTTAAGCCAGTTGCCCTTATTGGGATTGTGGTCGCGCCTCTCTTTTGGTAGAATAGTAGCCGTGCGCGGGCAGGGGTTAGGCTGGCCCTCGCCCTCCCTCAGATCAACGGGCGGGGCCTACGCCGGCCTGGCGAGAGCCTACTCCAAAGGTTCCTATCGCCTCCCCTCTGTCTCGCCCACATCTTTGACCTACCGCACCTAGATAGCTAGATAGCTATCCCGCAAGTGACGCGCAACGAGACGAATAGTCTTGTCCCTCCGACCGGTGGGCCTCGTACACGAAGAGAGCGCTACCTGATGAAGGCCAACGAAATCTGGCAAGCCGCGCTGGGTGAACTTCAACTCGAGATGACCAGAGCAACCTTCGACACCTGGCTGCGCGATGCCAAGTTGGTGGCCTACGAGGACGGCACCTTCGTGATCGGGGTGAGGAATGGATACGCCAAGGATTGGCTGGAGAACCGCTTGACGAGCACCATCCGGCGTGTCCTCACACGCTTGGCAGATCGCACAGTGACGATACGGTTCGCGGTTTGGGAGGGAGCACCCAAGCAGCCCCCACCTGCGGCACTGAATCGCATTCCGCTCCAGGCCTCCGGCGTCGCCCAGACAAAGGATACAATCTCCTTCCCATCCAACCCTCTCAATCCCCGCTACACCTTCGATCTCTTCGTCGTGGGTTCAAGCAACCGCTTGGCCTACGCGGCCGCCCTAGCAGTGGTCGAAAAGCCAGCGGATTACTACAACCCGCTCTTCATCTACGGCGGGGTAGGTCTGGGCAAGACCCATCTGCTTCAAGCCATCGGTCACGCCTGCCGCACCCACAACCTGCGCGCCCTCTACGTCCCGGCAGAGACCTTCACCAATGAGCTCATCGAGGCGATCCGCAACTACACCACCGACTGCTTCCGCGAGACCTACCGCACCGCCGACGTTTTGCTCATCGACGATGTCCATTTCATCGCGGGTAAGGAGGCCACTCAGGAGGAATTCTTCCACACATTCAATGCGCTGCACGGCAGTGGCTCGCAGATCGTCATCTCGTCCGATCGGCGCCCGACCGCGATAGCCACACTGGAGGAGCGCCTTCGCTCACGCTTCGAGTGGGGGTTGATGGTGGATGTGAGCCCTCCTGAGCTGGAGACACGCCTCGCCATCCTCCGGCGGAAGGCGGAAGCACAGGGGGCTGGCGTGCCCGACGAGGTGCTCTACGCGATCGCCGAACGCGTACAGATGAACATTCGGGAGTTAGAGGGAACGTTGAACAAGGTACTGATGCTATCCAACGTGGGAGGGAAACCGCTTACGCCCGAACTGGTAGACGTCGCCCTGGCGGACCTGAGACCCTCCAGGTCGGAGATCGACGGCGATCAGATCAAGGCCGCGGTGGCCCGCTACTATGGACTGGGGCAGGACGAGCTGTGCGGGCCAAGCCGAAAGCGGCGGATTTCCCGACCCCGTCAACTCGCTATGTACTTGATGCGGCAGGAGACGGACAAATCACTCTCTCAGATAGGGACGGCTCTCGGAGGGCGGGACCACACAACGGTTATCCACGGCTGCAATCGGATCAACTCTCTCATCGAGGAGAACGAAACTCTGCGGCGAGAGCTGCTTGCCATTCGCGAGCAGCTACACCGGGGAGAGCTTCCCGCGAACATGCCTCGAACGACTCGCGAGCACTGAGCCCCTCTCGCCCTGCTACAACCCCCTCTGGCCCCACACTTCGTTTCGTCCGCTCATAGTTTTCCACATCCTCCCCAACAGGCTTCCACACCCCCCACATCTGGCGCATGCCTCTCCTCTCACCTCCAGATGTGGCCCCATCTGGTTTTCCTCCACGGCCTGACCTGTGGATAAGTCGCCGATTTCGGTGGATAAACAGGCCGGCTTGTGGATAACTTCGTCTCTATGAGCCGCGTGCCTCTGGTCGGCTCCTCTGGCCCATTTTCATCATTCCCCAACGTTCCCCACATGTAATCCGGACTTATCCACGGCCTCTGTGGATTCCAGATCCTCATCCTCTCCCCATATCTGACGATGCGTCCTGGCTGTCCCTCCACATATACCAGGGCACGCCCGGCGAAGAGACTCCTATCCCCATATCCACAGGCCCTACGGCGACTACTACAAATAGATCCTTCTATAAACAGAGGTTTGAAGATCTTAGATAAATTCCTACATTCAGTGAGAGATGCAATGGCGCCCTTTCAGATCCGGGCGATCCTCGATAGACATCATATCCTAATTCCCAACGTTCGATTCCATCTCTTTATCGCAGATTCTGAACTCCAAGTCCTTAGGTCTTCTCATCCTTGCTGACCGTGATCCCCTCAGACGTGTACCCAATTCTCTTCATCTAGCTACCGGACATTTCGGCTTAGCGCCGCGCCGAGGCTCTGACCGAGTGCTCGAGCGAAGCTCGATCGTATCGAGATCAAGCCTCGGCAGTTCAACCCGCTGTTCTTGGTCTCGACACGCGCCCTTCAGGCGCTACCCTTCGGCAGGCTCAGTCCGACGCTCGACCGGCGAACAGCTCGCCATATATCAAAGTGTCCGGTGGCTAGTCTCTTCATAACTTCCTTGTTGAACCTTGTCCCAGATGTGGGTGGGGTCGCCGTCCGATTCTCAGAGTTGAATTCTCCCCGTGGCGACCGCGGGTTGCCTCCAGCGGCCGTGATACGGTTGAACTCCGAAAGCTGTGCCAATCGCCAGTCGGTGAAGGAAGTAACCGATAGATTCGCGCAGTGGTCAAGTGCTTCCTGCCGGATCCTCTGGATACTGTCGTCGTCTTCTTGACGCAGTAGAACTTCCACGGCATCGGTCGGCGGTCCATCGCCATTGTCAATCAACGTTATTCTGTCATCACCTCCTCCATGCTCACGGTCTCATATCTGACCAGCCAAAGTCGAGGTTTCGAACAGAGAGCAATAGCTGCCACTCATCGGTCTAAGGCAGCGCGTAAGTTCTTGAGATGGCCATCAAATTCGTTGACTGTTTCAGTTTGTCCAACCATCTTCGCCAATCTGGACAGTTCTTCCAGCTGGCTACAGGCACGCCCAATGACGGCTCTGTCAACCACCACTTTGTCTCTTGTACCAGGGGCTTCTTTCGCGTCGAGCATGGCCTTGGCATCGGCTAGGATGCCAGATGGGGATGGGAGGCCGAACTTCCCATACTCGGTGGAGAGTCCCGACAGGATCTTCCCAACTCGCTCAGCGGTACTCGCGTCAATGGCAACTGTCTCCCCTGCCGGTTCTTGTCCCTTTCTGGTTGCCATTGGTGTTGGGCGAAGGGGAACTCTCCCTGTTTCCCACCACCGCTTCGAGTCTTCAGCGGCGACCTTGAGATCAATGCCCCGTAGTTTCGCACCCTGTTCACATACCAGGACCGGCATAGGGCCAAGTACAAAGCCGCCGCCCGCTCTACCCTCCTCCATCTTGGCCTTCATAAAAGCGACTGCCTCTTGGCTGATATACAGGTAGCCAGAGCCTCTTGGGATCGGTGTCTCAGGACAAGGACACCCGCGGTCCGAACAAAGGCCGGTTGTCTTGGGGATAGAACTCGCGGCGTATTGGTAGAACTCAACTCCGCTGCTGGATGGCTGGCCCGGCGTAGCTGACGCTTGAGGTAGCTCTCTACTGCGCGATGCTGCTGGCTGTCTTCTGCCGAACAGTTTACGTAGGAAGTCCATTAGGCTTCTCCTTTCCTGCAAATGCAGGTGACTTGGGGCACGGCTCGTGCCCCCACTGTGACGACCGTGATACTGGCGCAGCCAATCCTCGGTGTGTTCGTCCTGATGGAACCGGATGGCATCACTTGACAGCTGTGCAGGTGCTTGTTCGGTGGTTCTCTTTCACCGATCCAGGCTTTGGTTGTGTTCTTGTACCAGTCTGAATCTGCCCCGACTGAAAGCCTACTACGTTGGGTGGTGTATGACCAGAAAGCAAAGTCGAATAGTCGGGAAGTTAGCGGCGGTGAAATTGCGGCGTGCGCTTTCTGCTCCATGATCAGAGAAATCCGCACTTTGTCTTCGGCCCGATGGCTCGGGTCAGCTAGCAGCCAACGAGTAAGCTGACCGGCGGCTCACGCTCGAGGCGCGACAAGAGACCCGCCGGCGGGTCCCAACGACTTCGCAACCTGCCGTGATGGCAGCGGCGGCTGCACGCAACGTTAGGGGGACGCACCCGGCGCTGCTATGTCCTTGCGCACCACCGTATCCAACCAGAGCTTGTTGAACTTGTCGCCGTTCACTCGCGTCACCACCCACGTAGGGTCCCCGGCGGCGTCAATGCTCTGCAACAGCCAACCATCCTTGATTTCCGATTTCAAAGGGATCTCACTGACCTCCACACCTTCATTCCAGCCCAGTGCGACGGCGCAAGCAAGCGGATCATGTTGGAAGTTGATGGTGTCTTCCGGCAGCTCCGCGCAAGTTTGCCCGTACTGTGCTTCGATGTTCTCGTCCTTGGCGAAGACCTCTGCTTGTCTGGCGAGGAGTCGAGCCAGGGGCCCTGACTGCCTCAGCAGTGGCAGATAGGCTCTCCTGAGCGAGGTCTCGACGGTCACTGACAATGGAACGAATGTGGGGTTAGAGTGCTTGATGACAGAGTATGCGGATTCAACATCCACTTGGATGTTCCAGTCCATGTGGTTGCCCCAGGCAGGGAACCCCTCTCTAGGAGGGAATACATATCCCCCCATGATGTGAAGCTTTGCCCGGTGTAGTATTCCTGGAGATTGCTCTTCCAGCAGAGCCAGATTCGTGAGAGGCCCAATTGCGGCAATAGTCGCGCCTTGCTCGATACTGTTCTTGAGCAACGATAGCGCTTCATTGAGCGAGGGTTGAATGGCAGGTATCGGTTCTGGCCAGTAGGCGTCTTCGTCTGGCAAGCCTTGCCAGGAGCGATAGCAGTCTAGAGAGGCCTCTGCACCAGCCGCGACCGGGATCTCTTCCCGATCGGCCAGGGTCAAGGCGTAGCGTGCAAAGCCGGCTCGTTTGCCTTTGTGCTCTGCAACTGTAGTGATGGCGAGCAGTTCAGTGTCGGGCCAATTGAGCACCATAGCCAAAGCGCACAGATCATCGATATCGCCACCTATGTCAGTATCGAGGTGTAGGTTCAGCATGAGTGCTGCCTTCACACAGTACCAGCGCGCTCTCCGGCTGGTACCGCGGCCATTCCCAGGCGATTTCGAGGGCCATTGCCCGAGCGTGCCGGTTCCCGCCCCTGCTGATCCCCAGCTCTTGCGATCCGTCTCCGCTCTGATGGGCGGTCGGAGGGGAGTCCGCTGGGCGCGTCTACCTGACGGCGATGCCTTAACTCCCGCCAACAGTTGGTGCCGTACGCCTAACTGCAGGGCCGAGGAAATCCGTCACCAGTTGGAGGCGGCGTGCACAGGTAACCAAAGCGAGTGGATGATGGACGCGAGTTGAGCGACTCGGCAAGACAATTGCGAAACGACCCGTCCTCGCTGACCGGGTCAGCTTCAGTAAGGGGCCAGGCGCGCTCTATCCCAACGTTGCACTGCTCGCCTAGAATGTACTAGGCGGCCACTTGAGTACGAGCACTACAACGAGGATTGCCACGTTGATCAGAAGCCCGATTAGTCCCTTCTGCACTACAAGGTTCACACTTCCATCCCAGAACAGGATGACGATCGCTGTGGACAGCGCGGCTGACCCCACAACCACTGAGCGCCACCATTCCTGCCGGATGAGCAATCCTAGGCCGCCAGCAACAAACCCAATGGTAGCCAATACGTACAGCACACTGGCCACCAACCGTGCGGCTGCATCCCCAAGGAGGGGAGAGAAGATCCACGATCTTCCGGTCCAACCCATCTCTGGCTGGAATTCGATGAGCCTTTGACTCAACACGACGTACCACAAGTGGACCAGGCCGTGAAGCACGACGAAAACACCGATCAGTAACCTAAGCATGGATTCCTCCCTTACCGATCCGGTCACGCAGTTCTCGAATGCGACGGCGGGCTTCTGTGAAGGTAGCCCGTACCTGCGAATCAGCGGCGGGAATTACACTCATGGCAACCAGCCCGTTTTCCTGTTCACCAGCAGAAATACGATGAGGGCTATGTTGATGAACAAACCAAATCGCGCATCAGGCCAGCCGATAATGGAAAGAAGGAGGGAGAATACGGAAGTAGTCAAGGTTACTGACTGCCACCATTTGAGCCGCGCGCCCGTTCCGATACTTGAAGCCGCGAATGCAAGTGCCGAAGCTAGCCATAGAATGCCAACCAGTCGAATCCCCGCATCGCCGATATCGACGCTGCCTGCAAGGATAGTGGTGCTGTAGGGCATCTCTTCGAACGTCGCCAGTTCCCAGGATACGAGAAAGCCCGGTAGATGTGCGACGCCATGTCCGAATAGGATCAAAGCGAGAAGGATATGCATTGTTCGGTTCTCCTTGCGCAGCATCTAGCTCGCCGCGTTGTGCGCACCGGTACTCGTAGATGTTTCGCCGGGCACTTGAGAACCCCTCAACCTATTATAGCTTGATCTCATCTACTCCCCGGGTGGTGCAGGAAGCAGGCTGCGATACATACGGATTCCAAGCCACAAGGTAGCCCCGGCCGCGGTCGCGAAGATAGCAAGTGGAACGATCTGCAGCGTGCCCTCGTAAGCCCACGCCGACAGCAGCATTGCGCAGATAGCTGCAGCCATTGCGAATGCCTTGACCACCACCGTCGAACTCAACAGATAGCCGGCTGCGCTTCCCCGCCACGCCGTCACACCCGTGAACAGCGCCAGCGGCACGATCAGCCCGAGGTCTAGGGCCTGAACCACGAAGGTTGTCTGCCCTTGCAGCACTCCCTCAATTTCCCCGCCCATAGCGGACAGAATCCGATTTAGCCACATGAACAGCAATACGGCCGCCACTAAGAAGCAGAGTACCGCCATGCCGCGCCTCGGGAACCTCTCTGAGAAACGTTCAGCCAGCCCGGCGAGCGGAATAGTCGAAACGATCCATACAATGGCTGTTAAGCTCAAGGCGTAGATCGCGATGAAGAGCAGGAACAGCGGTCCGAATGCCCACGTCACAGCATACATCAAGTATTGATAGAACAAGTAGCCGAAGATTCCCAGGGCAAACAACTTGCCGTGCAGTGAACCCTTGGCCAGGGCCGGAAGCCCCAACAGCAGCGCCGGAACCGCAAACACCAGAGTGAAGATATCCCACCCGATCCCTTCAGCGACGACGCGCACGGCGTTATATGCGTAGACACCCGTGGTCGCCATCTCGTAGTGCTCCCCACGCACGCTCGTGACCGGCTCGAAGGAGCCGTCACCTCGCAGGAATAGGCCAGCCGCAGACGCAATGCCGGTGAGCAGAGCAATCACCAGGCACAGCCCAATGATCCCAATGCGTGATTTACCTTTCACCTATGTACCTCCATTCCAGTTGGCTTAGGTGGAAGTTCTTTCACGTAGTCGCCTACCAGACTGAAGCCCCGGCCGCGCTGGGCGTGTGCTTCTGATCTTGTGGCCTCGGCTGCCTTCACTCGTCCTCGCCACCTGGGGCGGACTCTTGGCAGAGGCAGTGCCCCCATATCTGGCATTTCAAAGGGCGACACAGACCGATAGGTCTGGGGTCTCGCTGACACGTGGGTAGTCACCAGAAGTCCCTTGGGTTGACATCCGCTCACCCGGAGAGTTGGGCTGCTGGCTCCACCTTCACGAGCGCCAGGGAGGAGAGCAGGAACATCACGCCGTAGATGGCGAAGATGACCAGGTAACCTAGCCCGGGGCGAAGTGCGTTGAAGAAGTCCGCCATCGGCCCCCCGATGCCTGCTCCCACAATCCCGGCTCCCGCCCCGGCCAAGTTGGAGATGCCCAGGTAACGGCCTGGCTCCTCCGATGGTGCCAAGTCAGTCCCCAGCGCCCAGTTGGTGGCCATAAAGATCCCCGTGCCAGTGCCGATGATGCAGCCACTGACCAAGATGAGCGGGATGTTAGTGGAGAAGAGGAGTAGAAGCGTCCCGCCGGCCCCAATCAGTCCGGAGAGCGCCACCAGCCGCTTGCGGCCAATTCGATCCGCCAGGTAGCCACCCCCGAGGGCCGAGGGGAGCAGGAATAGGGCCACCACAGCGAGGAGCAGGGTGGTCATTGTAGCGGCCTTTGGCACGTGAAGGACATCGGCCAGGAAGTACTGGGCGAAGCCCTGGATAGAGCCCACTGCAGCCAGGAACAAAAGACGGTTGATCACCCACCAGATGAAGACGGTCTGTTTGCGGGCCTCCCTCCCGATCCCTACCCAGGCTCCGAGGTAGACTCCCAAGAAGATGGATCCGGCCATACCGATCAGGCCGGCCAAACCCACCACTGCAACCTGTAGGCTGACCGCCCCTCCTCGCTCGACCAGCAACCTCCCGCTGGAGCGCACCATCCAGACCGCTCCTTGAGTGGTGGCGACGAAGATGGCGGTGAGAGCGACCAGGCGCAACAGTCGTCCCTTGATGGGTAGGGTGGGCTTCCTCCTCAGTGGCTCCTCATGGACGAAGAGGAGAGTGGCCAGCATTGTCAGGAGAAATGCGGCCATGATGATGCCGACAACTAGCCACACTTGTCCGGCGTCCACCAGGGGGCCGACGAAGACGACCAAGAAGACGGGCAGCAGCTCCATAACCGCCTTGACCCCCGACGCCCGGCCGCGCTGATCCTCCGGCACAAGGTCGGGGATCAGTCCCTGCAAGGCGCCGTGCGCTACATTGGAGGAGGCTTGCAGGAGGATAATGCCTGAGAGCAGGATGACGTAGGCGGTGGTGACGCCGAAGTTGGACTGGAAGAAACTGTCCAGTGACGAATTCACGAAGAGAGGCGATGCGCCGATGAGGAGCAGGAAGAGAAGGTCGAACATAGTGCCGGCGAAGATATAGGGCCTTCGTCGACCCCAGCGGAGGGTGCTGCGGTCACTGAACATGCCCGCCATCGGCTGGACCATCATCGCCACCGCCAGCCCAACGACTCGAACGGTGGCCAGGTAGGTGTTCTTCTGATCCGATGGCACAAAGAGGGCTACCAGGTAGGGCAGAAGCACGGGGGTGATGATTCCCGCGGAGACGTTGAGCCCAAGCCAGTAGATATTGACTGCGATGTGATCGTACCAGCTAAGTCTCTTCTTCATCGCGCTCGCTCTGTTCCTTGATGATCTCCTGGACCTCGCGCTCTAACTCCTCAGCTACAGCCAGGGCATCCAAGAGCATCCCCGCGGTCTCGGCGTCCTCCTCTGGACGGGTCTCCCAAGCCCCCTGTAGAGCTTCCTTCAGTTGTCCCAGGCTGCGCGATAGCCCGGTGATGACATCCTCGGCTGTCATCTCTCGGCTCGCCAGCTTGACGCGCGGACCGCTGAAGAGGCCCATCGCTTCCATATCTAACTCGATCTGAGCGGCAAGCTCTGGGTCCTCGAGGCCTTCGGTGTGGTTCACACCCTCCATAAACTCAAAGTGATCGTCCGCTTCGAGTCGAGAGTGGAAGTCCTCCAGGTCAAGGTCAAGGGCCAATCCGTCTCTCTGGAGCATCACCCACAGCTTCTTCACTGGGACGTAGAAATCGGGATCGGCCTCCAGGATCTCCGTGATCCGTGCCAGGGTGGCCTTGTCCATAATGCTCGAGTGCTCCTTTCGGCGTCAGGCTCTTGCCGCGCAGGCTTGGGCAGGGATGCTCCTCACTGCCTACAGTGTCAAGCTCTCGCCAGGCTCCAGCGCCACTGCCTTGGCGTCGGTCTCCGCTTCCACCTTCGCGGCCCAGGCCTGGGGATCCTGCTGGATGACGTCGAAGGTGTTGTAGTGGATGGGGATCACCCGCAGCGGCCGGAGCAGCTTCACCGCTCGCAGCGCGTCTTCTGGTCCCATAGTGAAGTTGTCGCCAATGGGCAGCACGGCCAAGTCGATCCCCTCCTCGCCGATTAGTTTCATATCGTAGAAAAGCCCGGTATCGCAGGCCAAGTAGATCTTCTTCTCTTCCGCGGTGAGGAGGAAGCCACATGGATTGCCGCCGTAAGAGCCGTCGGGGAGGGCCGAGCCGTGGTGAGCGATGGTCAGCTTGAGATAGCCGAAGGGATAGTGGAACCCACCCCCGATATGCTGAGGGTGTACGTTGGCATGTCCCTGGGCTTGAAACCAGCTGCAGATCTCGAAGTTACTGATGACCAATGCGTCGGCGCGATGCGCGATTTCTAGAGCATCCCCCACGTGGTCCCCGTGCCCGTGGGAAACCAGGATGGTGGTGGGAGCGAGCCGATCTGCGGAGATGGCGGCCAGCGGGTTATCGCTGAGGAAAGGGTCTACCAGCAGATGGTGCTGGCCTACCTCCAGGCCGATACAGGCATGGCCGTACCAGGTGACCTTGATGCTCATCTCGACCTCCTTGTCCCTGAAGCGATAACTTGCCCCAGTATAGCACGAAGCAGCCTCAGGGCAAGGGAAGCCGCATATCGCGCCGCTCGGAGGCCTCCGAATTTTCGAGGGAAGGATACACTACCGCAAACGTCCCGGCCTCTCTGCTGGAGCGCAGTGAAGGGGAAGAATCCTGGCACTCTCTACCAGGTGGAATGACGCGGACCTTTGACAGGTGGAGACATTCAGGCTATGATGCAGTAGGCTCACTCAACCAGACTGATGCGTCGATACTCGCTGAGGCTTGAGGGTGCCTTCTTCCTTGATAGATGCCTATGACTGTGAGCGAATTCGCCATAGACCAAGATTGGCAGTCGGATCGAAGTGGCCCGGCGCGCTGGATTCTTTCGCACGTGCTTCGGCACTGGCCAATCGCCCTGGGATTGCTTGGGGGCGCTCTAGGCAACGCTGCGCTGGCGGCGGCCATGCCTATCTTCACAGGCCGTGCCTTCGACGCGGTGATGGCTACCCCTCCTGACCTGTGGGGGTTGGGGGTGTCGGCCGGACTGGTGGCCGGGTCCCAATTGATACGAGGCATGCTCCAGCTGGGACGCAACTTCTCCGCTGAGACCCTGGGCCAGAGGCTTGAGCGGGACATCCGTGACGAATTGTACGTCAGCCTCATCGGCAAGAGCATGTCGTTCCACGACATGAGGCCTACGGGCGATCTGATGGCCCGTGCCGCTAACGATGTACGCGAGGTCAACTTGATGTTCAACCCCGGCCTCAACATGGTGATTGGGTCGGCCAACTTCCTCTTCATGCCGATCTTTGTCGCTCCATCCATTCATCCCCAGCTCGTCCTGATACCCTTGGCTTACCTTCTGATCTACTTCTTCATGGTACGGAGTTATCTGCGGCAGCTGCGCCCGGCCGCTGAACGGATCCGCCGCGAGTTCGGCCGGATGAACACTCGATTGGCTGAGGCGATCGAGGGCGTTGAGACGGTGAAGGGGGCAGCCCAGGAGGAACGCGAGATCAAGGGCTTCATCCGGGCGGTCGGCGATTGGCGTGATGCCTATTTAGCTCAAGCGGACATCGAGGCGCGCTTCATCCCGCTCCTGCTGCTGGGATTGCTCCAGGCGACTGGCCTCCTGCACAGCTTGCTGCTCTTCCGAGCTGGAGGTATCGGCGTGGGCGATGTCGTCTCCTTCAACGGGTTGCTGCTGCTCTTTGGCTTCCCGACCTTTGCGGCGCAGTTTGCCTATTCGCGCGTCTCGTCTGGTGTGGCCAGCGCACGACGCATTCTGGAGTTGATAAACGCCAGGACTGAATTGGGTCATAACCCCAAGGGCCATGAGGCTCCTATGCAAGGGGAGGTAGTTTTCGAGGAGGTCACCTTCTGCTACACAGACTCTCGTCAGGGATGTCAGCTTGGGGAGGAAGAGGTGACGCTGGAGGAGATCGGTTTTCGAGTCGAACCGGGGCAGACGGTGGCCATCGTCGGGCAGACCGGCTCTGGCAAGAGCACCATAGCCAAGCTGATCAACCGCACCTACGATGTGGATGAAGGTAGGTTGCTGGTAGACGGGGTAGATGTGCGTGATTGGAACTTGGAGGCACTCCGTAGTCAGATCTCGGTCATTGAGCAGGATATCTTCCTCTTCTCGCGCACTATTGGTGAGAACATCTCCTTTGGCTGCCGCGAAGCGACCCCCGAGGAGATTGAGGCGGCGGCGCGGGCGGCTCAGGCGCATGATTTCATCACCAGTTTCGAGAATGGTTACGACACGGTCATCGGCGAGCGGGGTGTCACGCTGTCCGGTGGGCAGCGGCAGCGCTTGGCGCTGGCGCGTGCCTTCTTGACGGAGCCGTCGATCTTGATCCTGGACGATGCGACAAGCGCGATAGACAGCGAGACTGAGGACCGCATCCAGCGTGCCATTGAGCGCGCCTCGGCGGGACGCACGACTTTCCTGATCACCCATCGACTTTCGCAGATCCGGTGGTCCGACCTCATCATCGTGCTGCGCAAAGGGCGTGTGGCAGCGGTCGGTACTCACGAGCAGCTGCTGCGTGAGTCGCCGGCGTACAGGAACATCTTCACACGGTATGAAAGGTAGACGGCAGGCAGCGGACGGCTTCTGAGCTATGGGCATTTTTCACGGTTTGAGGGCCAAGGCTTACGATCGGCAGTATGGCGACTGGGAGCTGCTGCGGCGGATATTCGGTTACTTCGCGCCCCATCGTGGCGGGGTCCTCGTCGTGGCTCTTCTGATCTCAGGGGTTGCGTTGGCGGGGGCTGTGCAGCCCTTCGTCGTGTCACGCGGGCTGGACGCACTCGTGGAGGAGCCTCAGAGACTGGGCGTGCTGTTGGGTCTGGTGGCGGCTGTCCTGGCGATTGGCGTCCTCAACTGGGCTGGGAACTGGTTACGTCGTCGGCTGACCGCTCGCATCATCGGCGACGTCGTGCTCGCGCTGCGCAGCGACACTTTTGCGGCCTCGGTGCGGCACGATATGTCATTCTTCGACGAGTTCCGCTCTGGGCGCATCATCAGCCGCATCACCTCCGATACAGAAGAGTTCGCGCGGGTGGTGCAGCTAGTGACTGATCTGCTCAGCCGATTGATGCAAGTCGTCATCCTGACGATTGCCTTGCTCACTGTCTCCTGGCGGCTGACACTGATGGTGTTGGCGTTCGCTCCGCTGGTGACCTTGCTGGCGCTCGGCTTCCGGCGCCTGGCGCGCAAAGTCACGCGCCGAGGCTTTCGAGTACTGGCCGAGGTCAACGCTGTCATCCAGGAGGCGGTGACCGGCATCAGCGTGGCCAAGAACTTCCGCCAAGAGGCGACGATCTATGCCGAGTTCGCCGAGGTCAATCGCCAGTCGTACAGGGTCAACCTGCGGAGAGGGTTTGCGCTTTCGATGTTGTTCCCGGCGCTGGACGCGCTGGCCGGTGTGGGAACGGCGGTGGTGGTCTATGGGGGCGGGCTGCCAACCGCTGCCGGCGTGATCTCGGTCGGCAGCTGGTATCTCTTTGTGGTCAGCCTGAGGCGATTCTGGTTCCCGATGATCGGCGTAGCCGCCTTCTGGAGTCAGTTCCAGGGAGGGCTTTCGGCATCTGAACGGATTTTCGCTCTGATTGACGCCGAGCCGACGGTGCGACAGATCGAAGAGCTGCCGGTGAAGCGATTGCGCGGCGAGATTCGGTTTGAGGGAGTGAATTTCCGCTATACGGAGCAGCAGGAACAGGTGCTGGAGGACTTCTCGCTGCACATTGCGCCTGGGGAGAGCGTGGCGCTGGTAGGTCACACTGGAGCAGGCAAGACCAGCATCGCTAGACTGATCGCCCGTTTCTACGAATTCCAGGAGGGGCAGATCACGGTAGATGGCCGGGATACTCGCACCTTTGACCTGAAGGACTACCGTCGTCATCTTGGCATTGTCTCGCAGATGCCTTTCTTGTTCTCAGGGACAGTCGCTGAGAATATCCGCTATGCTTGCCCTGAGCTGACCGAGGCCGAGATCGTGGAACTGGCGCGGCAGATTGGCGAGGGGGAGTGGCTGGAGACACTCCCCGCCGGGCTCGCCACCGACGTGGGTGAGCGGGGATCACGGCTTTCTATGGGGCAGCGTCAGCTGGTGGCGCTGATGCGGGTGCTGGTTCAGTCGCCGGCGATATTCATCTTGGATGAGGCGACCGCCAGCATTGATCCTTTCACCGAGGCCCAGATCCAGGAGGCCACGGAGCTGATTCTTCGGCGCAGCACTTCGATTTTGATCGCGCACCGGCTTTCAACCGTGCGCGCGGTGGACCGCATCATCGTGCTGAAGCAGGGGCGCATCATAGAGGAGGGAAGCCACGACGAGTTGATGGCCCAGGACGGTCACTATGCCCAGCTCTACGATACCTACTTCCGCCACCAGTCGCTCGACTATGTGAAGGAAGTGGGGGAACGGCGGCGCCAGGGAGTGGCTGCTGGGTAGTCGGGACGCGCGGCACCGGGGCCCAGACCCGGTCACGAGTGGGCAGTTTGAGGCGATTCTAGAGGATTGTCAACTCGCGAGGGAAGGTGGTCAGGCTTTGGACGCCTTCAGGGGTGATTACGACGTCGTCCTCAATTCGGACGCCGCCCTGCCGGGGTAAGTAAATCCCCGGTTCGATGGTGAAGGTCATCCCTGGCTGCAGCCGCTCCTGGTTGCCCTTTACGATATAGGGGAGCTCGTGCCCTTCGAGCCCGAGGCCGTGGCCGGTGCGGTGGACGAAGTAGTCGCCGTACCCAGCTGCCTCAATCGCCGCCCTCGCTGCCTGATCTACGTCCTGGGCGGGCACGCCTGGGGCCGCCTTGGCGCGCCCGGCTGCGTTGGCCTCTTTCACTACCTCGTAGACCCGCTGCATCTCCTCTGGCAACCCTTCGATGGCGATGGTGCGCGTGATGTCGGAGGCGTAGCCTCCTACGGTGGCACCACAGTCTATGACGATCGTCTCTCCTGGGCGGATGGGCCGATCGGAGGGTACAGCGTGAGGGGACGCGGCGTTGGGGCCGGAGATGACAATAGGCTGAAAGGGCACTCCTTCCGCGCCAGCTTGCAGGATCTCCACCGTCAGTAGTCCCGCCACCTCGAGCTCGCTCATGCCGACCTGCAGTTGGGCGAAGGTCTCCTCGAGGGCAGCTTCGGCGACCTCGGCTGCCCGCCGCATGCGGGACAGTTCCTCAGTGTCCTTCCGCATTCGCAGTCTGCCCACCACGTCGTCGGCGGGGATCAGCCTGCAGCCAGGGGCATATCGCTCCAGGTAGCGGATCTCCGTCAGCCGCATGCGAAGCTCTTCGACACCGATGTGCGCCTCCGCTAGTTCCAGAGCCGCGCAGGCCTGGTGGAAGGCCAGCGCTGGTCCTTTCTCGTCGGTGTAGGAGAAGTCCTCCAGGACGTAGGCGCCCTGCTTCAGCTTGGGCGCCTCGAGTGAGGGCAGTACAATCGCTGGTGGGGAGTCCACTGGGAAGAGCGCCACCACTGGCCGCTCGCTCAAGTGGAAGGAGAGGCCAGTGAGGTAGAAGAGGTTGGCCCCGGGCACGAGCGCCACGCAGTCCATCCCCTTCAGTCCCGCGGCCTCTCGAAGTCGACTCAGGCGCTCCCTATGCATTTGATCACCCCTGGATTTCGCCTACTCGGCTCGCTGTCAAGCCGGGTCGTGGCTGCGTCGAGGTCGTGGTCGCTGCTCGGCCTCCATCTGGTATCGCATTATACGCTTTTCCGTCGGTTTGGACAACTGATCATTCGCCCTTCGACCCTCGCTGACCTTCCCGAAAGCTGTGGCGCTGCTCTGGCTGGTGCGAATCGCTTCTCTATGATCCTCTAATTCCCCAGTACTCAAGAAGCCTTTGGGAAGGTTCGCTTTGTGTCTGCTTGCGTTCCATCATGTATCCTCTATAATACTTTTCACCTGTTTCTTCAGGTCGGGGTACCGTGGTCATAGGCGGTCCGGCCTCCATCATCTTCGTCCTCTGCGGCACCCTTCGATACTGCTCGACTACTCACGTGGGTAAGCAGTATGGGGGGCCGTGAGACGTGATGGGTAGTAAGCCAAAGGAGAGAGACGATGAAGGAGCGGCTGAGCAGAGCTTGGCGGGCGTTCGCCAGCGTCGCCACCATCTTCTCGTTCGTGGTCAACTTGGTTCTGGTGGTGGCCTTGATCCTGGCGATCAATCCGCTGTTCCAGACCAAGAATGACGTGATCGAACCGCTGCTGCAGAAGCTGGATCGGGCTTTCGTAGGACTGGGCGAGGCCCGGGTCGAGACGAACGTAGAAGTAGAGAGACCTATTGGAATCCGCTTCGACCTGCCGATAGAGGATGAACCCCTGGGCTTGGACTTCGATCTGCCCATCAATCAGGAGACGGTGGTGGTGCTGACCCAACCAACCCGTGTCGAAGGCGTGGAGATCAACTTCGTCTTGCCTGCCGGAGGGGGGGTGATCAACGGCTCCGGATCGATAGTCCTCCCCGCTGAGACCGCCCTACCGGTCCGTTTGGATATGGTGGTGCCGGTGGAGAGAACCATCCCGGTCAGCATGACAGTCCCGGTGAGCCAGACTGTCCCTGTGGAGATGGATATTCCCGTGAGCATCCAGCTGGGAGAGGCCGGGCTTGAGCCGGCTGTGCAGCGGCTGCGGGATGTCTTCGCTCCACTGCGTCTCGCTCTCGAAAGGCTGCCGGACGGGATTGAACTGCGATGATGGGATGATGAGCCAGCGACTGATCTGCGACTACGAGGGCTCTGCCTACCGCACCCAGTTCTGGGGGCAGGGGAGGGAATACGAGGATGCCGTCGAGCGGGTGGCGATGGGAGCGCTGCTGCCTCCCACCGGCCGCCGCCTGATCGAGATCGGCGCAGGCTTCGGGCGCTTGGTTGACCTCTACCGTGGCTATGAGCAGGTGGTCCTACTTGACTATGCTCGCTCTCAACTTCTGCAGGCGCGGGAGCGACTGGGGAACTCTGGCCCCCAGGGCCAGCCCCGCTACCTCTACGTGCGGGGCGATTTCTACCATCTCCCTTTCGCCAGCGGACTCTTTGACACAGTAGCGATGGTCCGCACCCTCCACCACGCCGTCGACGCCCCGGCGGTCCTGAAGGGTGCGGGGCGCATCTTGGCTCCCGCCGGTGCCTTCGTGCTGGAGTTCGCCAACAAGCGCAACCTCAAGGCTATCCTGCGCTATCTGCTGCGCGGGCAGTCGTGGTCTCCATTTGACCTGGAGCCAGTGGAGTTTGTAAAGCTGAACTTCGACTTCCACCCAGCTTGGATCCGCCACCACCTGGCAGCGGCGGGGCTGCGGGTCGAGCGGGTACGGGCGCTCTCCTTCTTCCGCCTGGAGTTCCTTAAGCGCACGGTACCCACGGGCGTGTTGGTCATGCTGGACCGGCTGCTTCAGCCGACGGGGGCTCTTTGCCAGCTGACTCCCAGCGTATTCCTCCGCGCCGCCGCTGCGGCGGACAAACCGCCCGCCCCCTCGGGGGCCTTCTTCCGCTGCACCGCGTGCAACTCGACCACGCTGGTGGATGAGGCGGACGAGTTGACCTGCGGCGACTGCGGCACCGGTTTTCCTGTGCAGGATGGGATCTACGACTTCGTGGTGGAGGAGTGATGAGTCGGTATGAGCCACTCTTCGCCGGCTTGGTCTATAACGAGGAAGGTGAGGCGGCGAAGGTGGTCTACGTGGCCGGTGAGCCCTTCTATGCCATCCCCCACGGCGATTTCCTCAGACATGTTGAGGCCATTGAGGTAGATCGGCAGGTGATGGCCCATTTGAAGGAACGCCTCCTGCCGATGAAAGATGCGCTGGTGGAGGGAGTGATGGAATTGACGGGAAGCGATGATCCCTTCAGTCAAGCGGCCATCGAGAGCAGCCTGGAGAACATGGATCGCATCCTCGAGATGGAACGGGATGCGACCACCCTTGAGGACATGCGATTGTGGCTCTGGATGAGCGGCTTTCAGGTGAGGGTGGACGTACACGGTGAGGTGGTGCTGGTAAAACTCCCGGGGGTGGATGAGCCGCAGTAGCTGTGGCTACCATCTTGTTCACAAACGCCCTGGCCTCCACGGAGAAGCGGCCCTCTGGACGTGAGATCTTCCACGCTCAGAGGGCTGTTGTCAGGTCGGGGTTCAAGAGCTCTTAACGGCGGTCACCTCCCTGGATCCCCCCTGTGAACCGCCCCTAACGGATTGCCATAGGCCTCCCTGACTGCAATGGTTGACAGTTTACCCCCTTTCAGCTAAAATGACTCGCGCCCCCTCAGGGGGAGGTTTTGGTTATGACTAAGAAGTGGACCAGTGCAGAGGTAAGGAAGAGCTTTCTGGATTTCTTCGCTGCCAGAGGACATACGATCGTGCCTAGCGCCAGCCTGGTGCCGACTGACGATCCGACCCTGCTCTTCACCAATGCTGGGATGAACCAGTTCAAGGACGTCTTCCTCGGGATCGGCACCCGCTCCTACAACCGCGCGGCCGACACCCAGAAGGTCATGCGGGTCTCTGGCAAGCACAACGACCTTGAGGATGTTGGCCGAGATGGTCACCACCATACCTTCTTCGAGATGCTCGGCAACTGGTCCTTCGGCGATTACTACAAGAGGGAGATGATTGGCTGGGCCTGGGAGCTGCTCACCGAGGTGTGGGAGCTCCCCAGGGAGCGGATCTGGGCCACCTGCTTCGAGGACGACAAAGGGGGGCTGGGGCGAGACGATGAGGCGGCTGGATACTGGCGTTCGGAGACGGACATAGACCCTTCTCATATCCTCTTCTTCGGCCGCAAGGACAACTTCTGGGAGATGGGGGACACGGGCCCCTGCGGTCCCTGCAGCGAGATTCACTTCGATCGCGGCCCTGAGTTCTGTGAATGCAAGGACGACCCTGATCACGTCTGCGGTGTCAACACTGACTGTAGCCGTTTCCTGGAGCTGTGGAATCTGGTCTTCATCCAATACGACCACAAGGGAGATGGCACCCTGGAGCCACTGCCCGATTGCCACGTAGACACAGGAGCGGGGTTCGAGCGCCTGGTGGCGGTTCTGCAGGGAGCGGATTCCAATTACGGCACCGATCTCTTCACTCCCGTTATGGACCGGGTGCAGCAGATGCTGGGTCACAGTGACGCCGAGCGTGAGGAGAATCTCGTCGGCTACCGCGTCATCGCCGACCACGCCCGGGCGGTGACCTTTCTCATCGGCGACGGTGTGCTGCCAGGCAGCGATGGGCGCAACTACGTCCTGCGGATGATTCTGCGGCGGGCCGTCCGGTTCGGACGGAAACTCGGCTTCACCGAGCCTTTCCTGGACGAGGTCGCCAAGATCGTTATCAAGATGATGAGCCCGGTCTTTCTAGAGCTGGAGAAACGTCGGGAGTTCATCCTCACCACCATCCGCCGGGAGGAGGAGCGGTTCCTGCGCACCTTGGATCTTGGCCTGGAGCGGCTGGACGAGGTGCTGTCGGATGTGGAGGTGGGGGGTGATGCGGTGATCCCCGGCGAGGAGGCCTTTCGCCTCTACGATACTTTCGGCTTGCCTCTCGAGATTACCCGCGATGTGGCCGAGGAGAGCGGGTTCACGGTGGATGAGGAAGGGTACCGGGTCGCGCTGGAGGCTCAGCGAGCGCGAGCGCGGGCAGCGGATGTCTTTGAGGCGGCGGACGATGAGAGCCTTCGGGTCTACCAGGACAAGCTGGAGGATCTTCAGGAGCAGGGGATTCTGGGATCGGAGGGGGTCGGGTACCAGCCCCACTCGACGACGGAACTGGAGACGTCCATCGCTGCCATCCTGAGAGATGGCGAGGCGGTGAGCTCGGCACAGGTGGGCGACCGGGTGGAGGTGGTCACGCCGGTGACCTGCTTCTACGTCGAGTCGGGCGGTCAGATCTCCGATACTGGCTCCATCACTGTCTTCCCAGATGAGGCGAATGGGCCCTCATCGGAGATTGTCGTCGAGGACGTGCGGCAGCCAGTGGAGGGTCTCATCGTCCACGTGGGCGAGGTGAGGCTGGGAGAGCCCCGTGTGGGAGATGACGCCTGGGCGTTGGTGGACTACGAACGACGAATGGACATCGCACGCAACCACACTGCCACCCACCTTCTGCACCACGAGCTTCGTTATGTCTTGGGCGAACATGTCCAGCAGGCTGGCTCTCTGGTCGCTCCCGACCGGCTCCGCTTCGACTTCACCCATCCCACCGTGCCCACGCAAGAGGAGTTGGACGAGGTGGCTCTTTCTGTGAACGAAGCCATTCTGGCCAACTACCCGGTCGTGTGGGAGTACGAGTCCTATCGACAAGCGCTTGATGAGGGGGTGATCGCCCTCTTCGGCGAGAAGTACGGCGACGTGGCGCGGGTGCTCCGGATCGGCTTGCCGGGTGAACCCTTCAGCCAGGAGCTGTGCGGCGGTACCCATGTCAACGAGACTGGGGAGATCGGCTTCTTCCACATCGTCTCCGAGCAGGGGATCGGAGCTGGTATTCGGCGGATCGAGGCGGTCACCGGCCGGTGGGCGGTGCAGTGGGTAGAGCAGCATCTACGCGTGCTGGAGCGGACTGGCGATCGCCTGCTCTGTCAGCCGGACGAGGTTGATCGCCATGTGCTCGACCTGATGGAGGAGCTTGAGGCTGCGCGTAGTGAGATCTCCAGCCTCCAGCAGCGGCTGGCTCAGCAGGAGTTCGTACGGCTGTTGGAGCAAGTCCAGCGCATTCAGGATGTGCCGCTTCTCGTGGCGCGGGTCGATGCCCCAGATAGGGATACGCTGCGGGAGATGACTGATTGGTTCCGCGATCGCTTCGAGTCAGGAGTCATCCTACTGGGTACCACGTTGGATGGCCAGCCAGCACTGGTGGCCGCGGTTACCGAGGATCTTGTGGAGCGCGGGCTGGATGCGGTGAGGCTGGTTCAGAAGGTCGCCCGGGAGGTAGATGGCGGCGGTGGAGGGCGGCCAACGTTGGCCCAGGCCGGCGGCAAGAATGCTCACAAGCTCGATGAGGCGCTGCAGCAGGTTCCCCGCCTGCTTGAGGAATTGCTGGAGTAGGCAGGGCGGCGCGCCTGCCTGTCGGGCACTCTACTTCTGTGACTGAGGTCATCCACCTGGAGGAAGGCGACGATTTGCCTGTGCTGCGCGACCGGCTGCGTCGCGCGCAGGCAAAGCGCGTCATTCTTCATCTCTCCTGGGATTGCTCCCCCTTCTCTCGCCTGCTCGACTACGAACTGCTCCAGCGAGAGGCCGAGCGGCTGGGCCTGGAGGTGGCCTTCGTTAGCCCCGACCCCGACAGGCGCGGTCTCGTTCGCCAGGCGGGCTTTGGTGCCTTCTCCACTATGGCTGAGGCAGAGGCAGAGTCTTCCTGGCCTCGCCCGGCGCGCGAGAAGATCGAATCGCCTCCTACACCCTTTTGGGAGTGGGAGGAGAAGACTTCCCTCCAGCCGCCTCCGAAGCGTATTCTCCCTCGCTGGATCCATCGCATTCGGCGGGGAGTTCGTGTCTCGGTCTTCTTGGTCACCATCCTCACGCTTTTGATCTCTGGCTATGTCATCCTTCCCCGGGCCAATGTCACTATCATCCCCACCGGCCAGACGGTGAGTGTGATCGTGCCGGTATCGGCGGGTAGGGAGATTGAGTTGATAGACACGGCAGAGGGGATCGTGCCCGCCCGTCGCGTGGGAGACTACTTCGAGGGTTCCATCGACGTGGAGACCACCGGCACAACTGCACGCCAGAGCGGTCGGGCCAGCGGAACTGTTCTGTTTACCAATCTGCTGGCACAGGAGGTGGTCGTGCCGGCCAGAACGGTGGTGCGCACCTCGGCGGGCGGCTTCCCCATTCGGTTTGCCACCACACAGGCGGTGACGGTGCCCCCGCTCGGACAGGCCCCCGCCCCTGTTGAGGCGTTGAGCGAAGGACCGGTGGGCAACGTGGGGACCAATCAAATCAACCGGGTCGAGGGGGTCGCCTCTCTGGCCCTGCGGGTGACCAACCCGGAGCCGATCACTGGGGGCTCTGCCCAGGAGGTGCAAGCCGTCTCCCAGGAGGACATGGACCGAGCGCGGGAGTTGCTGACCGCTCAGTTGCTGGATCGAGCACACGGGGAATTGCAGGTCTACCTGGAGTCGACGGAATTCATCCCTCGACAGTCGCTGACGGTACAGGCTGCCGAGACCGCATACGATCGCTTCCTGACCGAGCAGGCCGACACGCTGGGGCTTCACATGCGCTTGCTGATCACCGGCCTGGCGGTGGATCGGGACAACGCTGAGGCTGTGGCGTACGCGAGGTTGGCCCGCAGTCTCCCCTCAGGCTACGAGCTGGTAGGAGCCGACTTCGAGCTCGGTGAGATGGCGGAGGAGCCCATTGGCTCGGGCGATTTGGCTTTCTTTGTGACTGCCAGGGGCTACGCCGCCGCCCACCTGGAGCCGCAAGTGGTGCGGCGGGTGGTTCTGGGAAAGCCCGTGAGCAGGGCTGCGGAGCGGCTTGATGCGGAGCTCCCGCTGGCGGAATCTCCTCAGATCGAGGTCTGGCCGGAGTGGTTCCCCTGGATGCCGGTGCTCCCTATGCGCATCAGTGTGGACGTGATCCCGCAGGAGCACGGCGCAGGTGATGGATGATGCGTGTTCTGGCCCTGGATGTTGGGGAGCGGCGCATAGGCGTTGCCTTGAGCGATCCCTCCGGGACGGTGGCTCGTCCGCTGTGTACGGTCGAGCGTGGCTCGCGTGCAGAGGACTTCGCGGCCATCGCTGAGTTGGTGGCAGAGCAGGAGGTCGAATTGGTGGTGGTCGGATGGCCCCTGACCTTGCGAGGGGAGTCTGGTCCACAGGCCCAGCGAGTGGAGGAGTATGCCCGAGCGCTGGATGAAGCCCTGCCGGTGCCGCTGCGGATGTGGGACGAACGGTACAGTACCCTGTCGGCCGAGGAGATCATGCGCCGATTCCGCGAGGGAGGAAGGCGGCGCAGCCGAGGCGGACCAGGGGTAGACGCGGTTGCGGCGGCGGTTATCCTGCAGGCGTTTCTGGACAGCCAGGTGATGGATCGGGGAAAAGGGAATGGAGAGGGGAGGGGGTAGATGGGAGACAAGGCCAGACGGATAGCGCGGATCGCCGTGTTCGTGGTGGCAATGGCGGCGGCGGTGACCATCGTTGCCGGCGTGCTGGGAATCGGCGGCCTGGGAGGTGATGTAAAGCTCTCCCTCTGCAGCCTTACCTCCCCTGAGGAAGTCTATCTGGATTCCTACCTCGAGATGCACGCCGACGAACTCGAGCAGCCGGTAGGAGATGACGACACACCGCGGAGGTTCGTCATTGAGCCAGGCGAGACAGCGGGTCAAGTGGCCGAGCGGCTCCGGCAGGATGGATTGATCTCCGATGCCGAGCTCTTCCGCCGCTACCTTCAGTCCGAGGGGCTGGACGCCGGGCTGGAGGTGGGCACTTACACGCTGCGGCAGACAATGACCATCCCCGAGATCGCACAGGCTCTCCAGAGCGGGCAAGTTCCCGAGCAGACCCTCACTGTCCTTGAGGGCTTGCGGCTGGAGGAGGTGACGGCTCAGGTGGCCAGCCAGACCGGCGTCTCCGAGGCGGAGTTTCTGACCCTGGTGACCACTGGATGGCGTGAGGTCGGTTTGGACACCTATGAGTTCCTCGCCTCTCTCCCACCGACCGCTACGTTGGAGGGGTTCCTCTTTCCAGAGACGTATCGGCTTCCGGAGGAGGCCACGGCTCGCGATGTACTGACGCGGATGCTGGAGACCTTCGACGAGCGGGTGACGCCTCAGATGCGCCAGAGCGCCGTTGAGCGTGGGCTGACAGTCTATGAGATGGTCGCCCTGGCCTCCATTGTCGAGCGAGAGGCAGTGATCGACGAGGAGCGGCCGGTCATCGCGGGCGTCTACTTCAATCGGCTGGAGACCGGCTGGCTGCTCAACGCCGATCCCACCGTCCAGTATGGCCTCGGCTACGACGAGGGGAGCGGGCGGTGGTGGCGCGAACTCTACTTTGATGAGCTGGGCGTCAGCCGTTTGGCTGAGGTCGATCACGCCTACAACACCTACCGCTATGTGGGCCTGCCCCCTGGCCCCATCTGCAGCCCTGGGCTGGCCTCCATTGAGGCGGTGGCGTACCCGGCCGATACCGACTACTTCTATTTCCTGGCCGACTGTACTGCCGACGACGGCAGCCACCTTTTCGCTGTGACCCAGGAGGAGCACAACGCCAATTATGCCGCGTGTGGTGGCGAGGCGCCGTAGCTGCGAGGGAGTGGGAGTGAGGAGCTTAGGACGAAGACTGCTCTCTCTCACAGCCCTTCTTCTCTTGCTTGGGGCCTGTGAGGTACCCGGCGCGGTCCATCCCACAGTCAAGATCGGGTTGGTGGCGCCCTTCGAGGGGCGCTACCGGTACGTGGGGTACGATCTCTTCCCGGCGGTGCGGCAGGCGCTGCGCGAGGTCAACGGCGCCGGCGGGGTCGGCAGCTATTACGTCGAGTTGGTGGCCTACGACGACGGCGCAAATCCCGCGATGGCGGCAGAGCAAGCGCGGAAGCTGGTGGTGGATCCCGAAGTAGTGGCGGTCATCGGACACTTTCGGGCGCAGACGACGGCCGCAGCCCTACCGATCTATGCCCGGGAGGGGCTGCCGCTGGTGGCTGCAGGTGTGCTGGATCTGGCCCCCGTGGCTGGGGAGGGCGTGGTGATCCGCCCGGGGCCGGATGCCGAAGCGGTGGCGGCTGCCCTGCTGGATCGTGTGGATGGAGCGGCACTGATTGGCGGCAGTGGCCCTCTGGCTCAGGCACTGCGGGAGAGTGGGCAGCTCGCGCCCGTTGTCTCGCCGGATGACCCGGCTTGGCTGGAGGCGGTGCTGGCGGTCGATCCGCCCGCTGTGATCTGTGACGCCGAGCCCGTGGCCGCCGGCGAAATAGTCGCTGCGATGCAGGAGGCCGGCTGGGACGGGGAGTTTCTCGGTGGGCCCCAGTTAGCGGCAGCGGATTTCGCCGCCGTGGCCGGTGAGGCCGCACAGGGGACGCTGTTCGTCACTCCCTGGCCGCTGCCGGAGGATGTGGAGAGCGGAGCCGAACTGACTGCCTACACCGAGATCTCAGGCGGGACAGAGCCGGGTCCGCTGGCGCTGCCGGCCTACGAGGCCGCCCGACTGATGGTGGAGGCGCTGAGAGCCGACATCGCGGCCGATGGGACTCCCTCGCGGGCAGGGGTGGCGGCGGCGCTGGCCTCGCTGGCGGAGGAGCGAGAACTCCGCCAGGGGTACCTCTATTGGTACAGGATTGGGGCGGCCGGAGCGCTGGAGCAGATTGCGCCGCCATCGTCACCCTGAGAGGGAGTTGCGGCCTTGCGAAGGCTCCAAGTCTCCGCAGTGCCAGCCCTACGGCGCGGTTACTCCTTCAGGCTGAGGAAGATACTTCGCTCGGAGGGCTGCCCCTCGTCGGCGGTGAGCATCTCAGCCCAGCGCTGCACGTCCGGCGGACCGGTGTGGGCCTCCAACTCCTCCATGCAGGCCCACATGTCGGCGGCGCCCTCGGGGAAGACGCAGCGCACGTAGGTCATCACCCCCAACCCCACGTCTTTGCGCAGCTCCTCCATCTCCTCTTGGAGTTGAGTGATATCTCGCCCCAGTCGCTCCTGCAGTTTCGGGTTCTTGACTCGCTGTTGGACCTTGCGCTTGATCCCCATCTGTGCCTGCTTGAGCACGAGGGCCTGCACCTGTTTCGCTTCTTTGGGGAATTGCTTGGTGATGGGCTTCAGGATCTCTTCCAGGCTTCCATAGGACTGAGCTGCCCGGACCTCAGCGTCGGTGACCCCAACCTCTCGATTCAACGTATCCGCAAGCCACGCTCGCTCCTCGCGCAGCCCGAGGAAGATGAAGAGAACGATCAGACCTACGCCCGCCAGGCCGATCCCCATCCCCACCAGGGCTCCCAGCGACCCGGTGGCGGAGGTTCTCCAGGCCACCAGGTTGAAGAGGGCATGGATCAGGATGGCCGTGACCCATCCGCCTATCAGGGCCAGTTGTCGGCCGGACTGTCGCTTGAAGCGGAAGCGTCCCACCGCCGCCCCCACCAGCCCGGCGGCTGTGCCGTGCATCAAGCAGGTCGAAAACGAACGGGTGAGGGCCAGCGGAACCCCTACACTTGGGTTCTGGCTGATGTAGAGGAAGTTCTCGGTGATGGAGAAGCCGATGCCCGAGGCGAAGCCGTAGATGGCTCCGTCCACGAAGTAGGTGAACTCGGGCCGACCGGAGACGTAGAAGAGGCAGAGGGATTTGACAATCTCCTCTACCACCGGTGCGACGGCCACGACGAGGAGAAACTGGGGATCCAGGGTCAGCGCGCGCGCCAGGCGGGGAGCGACGAAGGAGTTGGTCAGAAGTGCCAGGCCGAACCCGCCGACCGATCCCCAGCCAAAGCAGATCAGCACCAGACGGAAGGTGCGCGAGGCGTAGAGGTCGAGTGTATAAATGACGATCAAGAAGAGCGCCGGAATACCGGTGGCGATCAAGAGGGCCAGCAGAGTCATAGGTCACCTCCCGGTGGAGGGCGGACGTAGAGAGCACGCGTCAATCGGTTGATCGGCTTGCCATGGGGCTGGTCGGGCGCGGGGTGACAGCTTCAGCAAATAGCGCGGGAGGAAGGTGGTGGCGGTGTGGTGGAAGGCGCCCAGACGGTCGAATAGCTCGGCTGGCAGGAGTGGACCCAGGCCGTGCACCATCTCAACCCGGTTGGCTTGGCGACCTTCCCTCAATCTTCTGTCTTCTCCTCCAATGCAGACCAGATGCCCTGGGGGATCTGGCGCCTGCGCCGACGGGCGAAGCGGGTCCGATAGATAGTGCCCTCCTCGCGCTCTTCGCGGTGGAGGTATCCCTTCTCAACCAAGGCTTCCAGCATCTGGCGGGCGTTGGCAAGCGGTTCATCCAGGTGCTCAGCGGCCGTCTCTGCGGTCAAATCCCCCTCGCGGGTGATGCGGTTCATCAACCGGCGCAGCATCGGAGAGAGGTCGAGCAGGTCGGCAGGGCTGATCCCTTCTTGCTTCTCCCGTCCTTCGATTTCTTTCTTGATGTGATTAAAGATACCCATCGCGCCACACCTCCTAGTAGAATTCCGGCATCTCGATGGGCTCCGGCTGCGGACGGCATTCGCCGCACCAGAGGACGTTGGAGACCACCACGGCTTTAGGTGTCTCCCGCCCACCCAGGTACATAGCCAGCATCGTGGGCAAAGTTGTGGTGTGGTGCTCTTTGCATACACCTCGGCCGCAGAACCTGCAGGCGCCAACGGCTGGTTCGCCGCATTCGTAGCAGATCATCTGACTGCTCCTAGTCCACTGCCTCTACGGCCGTGACGATCTCCAAGATGCCGTTAGAGAAGGGATGGTCGGGGTAGCGCAGGGAGAAGATGTCGGCAGAGGCCATACGGGCTACGTCCTCGGATAGGGGGAGAATGGTGGCTACCGGGCATGCGTAGGTCTCTTCGACGTGCTCACGCAGCTCGTCGAGGTCGAAGGAGGAGAGCGCTTTGTTGACTACCAGGAAGAGGCTAGGAACCTCCAGTTTGCGCGCCACGTCTACCGTCACCGCCGTCCCCTGGAAGTCCTGCTGATCGGGACGCAGGACGATGAGCAGGAGGTCGGAGATGGCGATCGAGAGCAGGGTCTCCTCATTCAACCCGGGGTGTGTGTCAATGAAGAGGTAGTCGAGGTCCAGCTTGTTGATGAGGGCCTGGAATCCGTCGTTGAGCAGGCCCACATCATACCCTTCTCTCAGGACGCGCGCGATTTCCCCCGCACGGAGGCTGGAGGGGATCAGATAGATGCCGCCGCTCATCAGTACTACCTCGCCCTTGCCGATCTGGGCACCCACATCGTAGGCGGTATCCTCAATCTCGCACTTGCCCCACAGATAGTCATTCAGCGCCTTATCTATCTTCTGCTCGTCCATTCCGAAGAGAACGTGGATGCCAGGGGACTGGATATCAGTGTCGATGACTCCTACGCGACTTCCCTTGCGGGCGAACTGGGATGCGACATTGGCGGTGATGTTGGACTTCCCCGTGCCGCCACGGAAGGAGTGGATAGAGATGATCTTGGACATAGGCTTCTCTTCTCCTTATGCTGTTGCCAAGGTGTTCCCTTCATAAGGGGGTCAATGAAGACCAGTGAGGCAAGCGGGCTGAGCCGGGCTCACTCCTCGGAGCGGCCCCGCAAGCTTCGTGCTCGGCGAGCCAGGTGCTGAAAATAGTCGGTTTCGGTGATCTCGGCTACCTGCTCCTGGCGTCTGTGCTCGTCGATTTGAATCTGGAGTTGAGCCACCTCCTGCCGCAGCTGTTCCTCTCGCTCCTGGACGGCCTTGACCATGCTCTTCACCGCGTCGGCCACGGCGGCCAGCGCCCGATCCGGCGTCTCCTCCGTATCCTGGATGCTCTTCATCGCCCGGTCGTACTGGCCCTCGGCCACCATCCGAGCCCACCGGCCCAGCCGCTCGACGTAGTCGGTCATATGGCGGGTGCGCTGGCTGAGCAGGCGAATGACGGCATTGGTCAGCGGGCGGGATGCGTGCACCTGGCTCAAGAAACTCTCTCGACGCAGGCGCCGGAGAACGGTGGGACCGACGGCAGCCGCACTGGCAGAGCGCGGGTGATCGTCCACCAGGGCCAGTTCGCCAAAGGACTCGCCCGCCGTCAGGGTGTTGAGTGTGAGTTCCTGTCCTTCCTCGTCGAGGGTGAAGATGCGGATCTGACCCGACTCGATGATGTAGAAGGCATCGCCCGCATCGCCCCGGTGGAATAGGACCTCGCCGTCGGCCAGGCGCATCGTCGCCATCGCAGCCTGAAGCGACGCAGCCTCCTTGAATATGAGATTTCGTATGAGTGCCGCCTGATCCTTCATCGAAGATTGATGGTACACCAAGTCCCCTCTTAGAGCAAATCAAAGAAGCCACACCCGGCGGGGCGCTCCCCACCGCCGGATGTGGCTCTGTGCAAGTCTCAAGCCTTGGGAGGTCTACAGACTCGCCATCCTATTCCCAGGAGGCTACAGGTTGCCCTTTCGCTCTCCTCGGGAGAGGGACAGACCGACTAAGACCAGCATCAGTCCAATGCCCATCAGAACCAGGCTCACAGTCGGTGCGATCCCCTGTCCTCCTCCGTCCGGCAGGAGTGGTTCCCCGGGGGTGGTGGGAGTGACTTCAGCCACCTCAGCTGGTGTCGCGGTGGGCTCAGATGGGGTCTCCTGTACGACCACAGTCGGTGGGACCGGCGAGCTCGTCGCCGTGGGCGGGATTGGCGTATCCTGCCCCACGATGGTTGCAGTTGCTGGCGGTGGAGTTTCGGTGGGCGGCACAGGGGTGTCGGTCGGCGGTGCTGTTGTGCTGGTCGGTGGCACGGGTGTGACGGTCGGCGAAGGAGGTGGGCTGGTTGGTGTAGGCGGGACCGGCGTATCCTGCCCCACGATGGTTGCAGTTGCCGGGGGCGGTGTGTCCGTGGGCGGCGCAGGGGTGTCAGTCGGCGGTGCTGTTGTGCTGGTTGGCGGCACCGGTGTGTTGGTCGGTGCTGCTGTGTTAGTTGGCGGCACAGGCGTGTCCGTAGGTGGCGCGGGTACTGGTTGGATGAAGAACTCGGTGTGAGAGATAGCATGGCACTGGGCGCTTTCTTCGCAGTTGCGAGATGCGGTCGCAGAAGCGGATTCGATGCCGTTCACGCAGTACCCGGGCGACTGGCATCCGTTGGAGGTAAATGTCCATGTCCCTCCGCCGGACTGCGGGGAGCCGGCCTTGACAAGGACCTTACACACTTCATACCCCTCGGGTGCACTGTAGGTGTAGCTTGGGTCGGCGTTGTTTTCTTCCTTGTACGCCGACTGACACGTCTCCGCACCAGCGGCTCCAAAGATAGCGTGGCGCACCGTAGGCACAGTCAGAACAGTCCCTACTCCCCCAACCAGCAGTATGGCCAATAATATAATCGGAGCTCTCTGCGTCATCTTGCTCATCATTCGCCTACCTCCTTCTTGCTTGAGACAGTATCTCCCCCTTCTTCATTTCTGTTGATCTTGCGCTATTCCCTCGGCGGGCGGTCTCAATGCCTGGATCGGGTTCGGTTCCCTTCATTACTATAGTCGTTTGAACAGGGAGAAAGGGGTCGCCGGTTCCGGACCGATGCTTCCGCGCGGCGAGTATTTCTCTCAGCCTCTCCTTGTCTGACCACAGCGGGTTAGCTGGACAGTGGGGAGGACGTCAATGGGTCAGCGGCTCGCCGCCGGTCGGCCGTATGGCTCTCATCCCTTATCTGGAAAGCCTGTGTCTGAGCAGAGAGTGAGGCAAACGGGGAAGGAGGCCGGTCACCGGGCGAGTCGTGTGGTTCCCTCTGCTTCTTCTCGATTATAATCAACCTCTGCGCAAATTGCAAGAGGTGAAGCAGAGTGGGCTCAGCCGGCGAGTTCAATTGATGGAGTGACTATCCCTGGGTATTGGATGATGGCTAGCCAGATGAGGGGGCTCGGCCGGAGATGGTCAATACGACTGGCTTGCTTCCTGTGCCTGATGGACTTCGTTGTGCAGCTCAGGAATCGAAGATGCGCCCAGCTGTTTACTCCCCGCTGGGCGCATCTTGAGGCCGCCTTCAGTCTCTGCCTGGCCGCTCAGTCTCTTGTCAGGCTTGCTTGCGGGCGCTGACGAGCCACCCTATCCCCAGGCCAGCGATCAGCATGAGCCCGCCTATGCCCAGGATGAGCATCCAGTTGGTGCCGGCACCTGTGGGCGGTTCCGCAGGTTCGGCGGGGCCCTCCGTCGGCGGTGCCACAGCGGACGTCGGCTCGGGCTCCCCAGGTTCTTCCTCTTCTTCCGTCAGCTCACCTACCTCCAGTGCCAAGCTGCCGTCTTCGGAGACTGGCCGCAGCAGCACGTTCTGCTCCGCGCTGTCCCGGTCGGTCAGTTGAACCACGTCTGTCGGATCCTCCACCGAGACGGAGTACAGTTCGAAGTCACCATCCCGGTCGGAGTGGAAGAGGACTCGAAGGCCGTCGCAGTCCCACGAGGGAGCTTCGTCGGCAGCGGAGTCGTCGGTCAGGCGGACGAGCACATCGGTGGTGACGTTGTAGGCGTAGATCTCCTGATTGCCATCCCGATCGGACTGGAAGGCCAGCCACACGCCGTCCGGTGACCAGGAGGGCAGTAGGTCATCTCCATCGGACGAGGCTACCTCTGTCTCCTCGCTGCTCTCTAGATCCAGCAGGTAGAGGTCCCAGTTATCGTTTCTGTTGGAGACGTAGGCGATGAGCGAGCCGGTGGGGGACCAGACTGGGTCCTTCTCGTCGGCGGGGTTATCGCTGCGCTGAACCTCGTCGGTGCCGTTCGGCAGGATGGTGAAGATATCCCAATTGCCGTCTCGGTCCGATTGGAAGGTCAGTGCGGAGCCATCGGGGGCCCAGGCTGGATCGGCGTCATTGCCGAGGTCGGTGGTCACCTGGGACGGGCCCTCAGGCATACCTACGTCCAGCAAGAAGATCTCCCAGTTGCCGGTGCGGTCGGATTGGAAAGCCAGCGTGCCCGTGAGGCAGGTCGTCCCAATCTCGACGCAATCAGGCGACCAGACTGGATCGGTGTCGTTGGCTGGATCGTAGGTTCGCCGGGTCTGGTGGCGACCGAAGAAGTCCATGGTGTAGATCTCCCAGTTGCCGTCCCGGTCGGACTGGAAGGCGCTCCACCAGCCCTCTGCGGACAGAGAGGGGCCCAGGTCGCGGCCGGGGCTGTTCGTCAGGTTGACGATTCCCTCTTCACTCTCAATCGGAAGCCGCGCAAGATCCCAGTTGCCGGCCTCGTCGGTATGAAGGATCGGGACGGGAGGACAGGCCGGACAGGAGAGCACGACCGATGGGCGCTGCGGACAGGTGGGGCAGCCCGGAGGTGGAGGTGGGGCTTGTGTGGGGGTCAGCTGGGTGAGGAGGGGTGGTGTGGCGGTTGGCCGCGGCGGGCGAGTTGGGGTAGAAGGCGGGCTCGTAGGCGTCGATGTCTCCTGCACAACAACGGTCACGGTCACCGGCGGGGGGGTGCCGGTCGGTGGAACGGGTGTCCTGGTCGGCGGGGCGGGTGTGCTGGTAGGCGGGACGGGCGTGTTGGTAGGCGGGACGGGCGTGTTGGTAGGCGGCACCGGGGTGTTGGTAGGCGGTGCGGGCGTGTTGGTTGGCGGGGGCGGTGCTTCTTGGATAAAGAACTCTACATGAGAGATGGCGTGACAATCTGGACCTTCTGGGCAGCTGCGGGAGCCGGATGCGGACCCGCCTCCAATTCCATTGGCACAGTAGCCCGGCGACTGGCATCCGTTGCTGCCGAACGTCCAGCTATCTCGGCCAGCCTTGATCACGACCCTACACACGATGTAGCCTGCAGGCGCGGTGTAGCCGGAACTCGGATCGGCTCCGGTTTCTTGTTTGTATGCAGACTGGCACGCCCCGCCGCCAGCGGCTCCGAAGAGGGCCTGACGCAGCCCTGGGACGGTTACGATGGCTACTACTGCTCCAACCAGCAGCAGAGCTAGGATTCCGATAAGAGCTCTCTGGGTTCTCTTGCGCATTTCTCCTCCTCCCTTGTCTCAACCAGTGGGTTCTCGTTGTGCAGCGTTTCTTGGGGTGCCTCCGGCTCGACAGATGTTAGGCTTCCTCTGGATGTGGTTGGACCGTCCCAAGGAAGCCTCTTGCTCTCAAGCTGGTCAGGATCTGCGCTGGAAGTACAAGTACACGGCTGTGGCCACAGCGCCAAGCAGCAGCACGCCGATGCCGACCAGCAAGGGCCTGTTGATGATTGTCTGGTCCGGGACCGAGGTGGGTGCGGTGGTTGGTGGGGGCTGCGGGACCCGAGTGGCGGGGGCAGCCGCGATCTGCGCCGGGGTAGAAGCGTGAGTCTCCTGGGGGTGGGCGGGGGAGGGGCTGGGCGGCTGAGAGGTGCGTGAGGGGGATGGCGAGGGGGTCGACGAGGGAACGGGAAGTGGGGAGGAGGTCGGCGTGACCGGTAGCGCGGTAGGCGGCGGAGAGGTGGGAGCAGGCGGCGCCGAGGTCGGTGGCACGGTGCTCGTGGCTTGAACAGGCTCTACCTGCTGGGATTGCGGTGTGGGAGTGGGGACCGGGACCACCGGCGTACCGATCCGCCCGATTGGCACTGGCGTGGCGGCCGGCATGGTGGTGGGCTCGGGCGTGGGCGTGGTTGGAACAGGCGTTGCAGTGGATGGCTCAGATGTTGGTATGGATGGCGGGGGCGTAGAGGTGGATCCTTCCCGCGTCTCCGTGGCGGGCAGGGTCGTGGTGGGATTTGAAAGGAAGGCGCTCCCCTCGGTCCCCTGACCTAGCCCGAAGCTCGCGGCGAGCGCCGCGCCTACAAGAAGGATGCCGGCGGCGGTAATGAGCCGGAGGATCTGCGATCGTTTCATCAGTCTGTTTCCGTATCCTATCGCCGAGAGAGGAGCCAGAGGGCGATCAAGACCAGCGCCAGTGCAAGTACGATCGCTCCTGCCTTCCCAACAACAGCTCCGGTGATATTCGCGCCACTCTCCGGCACCAGAAGCGCGGCGGCAATGGCCACCAGGATCAAGGCCGTGGCTGCTGCCCCGACCCAGCGCTTTGTGGGCCATCCGAGGGGCCATGTAAGGCGCTGACGCGCTGGAGCGTGCAGCCGCCTCCACTCCGCTGCGATGCGCCTTCGGAGTTTCCGACGCAGCTCCTCTGGAGTTGGCTGCGGACTGAGCGTCTGCGCCAGCAACTCAACGACATCGGCCAGCGGGGGACGTTCGCTTCCTTCTGACTCCGCCCGCCCCTCCAGCAGTGCGTCGGTGAAGGCTGCTAGTTCCTCGTCCTTCCTTCGCTCCTCTTCTCTCATTCGGCGTACCCTAGCTCCTGCGCTATTGCCGAGAGGGCCCGCCGGTAGCGGGACCTTGCAGCCTCATGCGAGATGTTCAAGACAGCGGCGATCTGTTTGAATGGCAAGCCTTCGGCAAAGCGCAGAAGAAGGATCTCCTGGTAGTCTGTTGGCAGACGCCGCAGGACTGTTCTCACAATTACGCGTCTCTCGAACCCCTCCGGTCTCACAAGACTGCTGGCTCCTGATCCGTTGAGAGGTATGATGGATGGCCGACGGCCTCGACGGCGGTAGTAGTCTGCCACTTTGTGGCGTGCGATGTTAGAAAGCCATGTGCGAAAAAGGGACCTCCCCTGAAACCGCCGCAATCCTCGCAGCACTCCCACGAACACCTCTTGGGTTACATCCTCCACCGCCTCGGCTGGAAGCAGTGCCCGCAGGCGATTGTAGACGTAAGGCAGATATCGGTCGCATAGGGTCTCAAAAGCCGCCCGATCACCCGACTGGGCCTTCTTTACGAGAACTCTGTCGGGAACCTTCTCGTCTTTCATATTCTATAGTCGCTGAGGTAGTCCGGTTTGGGTCGCCATCTCGGTGCCAGAATTCTGGGATTCTCTCAATTGTATGTGTGTGTCGCGACTGAGCTGAATAGGCAGCCACTCCCATCCATTCTTGGTCCCACCGGGATGCGCTTGCAGGTTCCTTCCACTGTGTTTCCAGGTCCCGTCGCTGAGATGCCTGGCACGCGGTCGAGCAAGAACCTACGATGAGTTGCTTTTGCTCCAGGCCTGCAGCCAGAGCCCAAATGTGAACGTCCAGGGGGCCAGAAATGTGGTTCCGACAGCCATAAGGTTGATGCCTAGGACATTGCCCCAGTTGGCAAGCCGGGGGATCCAGAACCAGACGAAGCCGTAGACGACGTAGGAGCCCATGACCGTGAGGCTGAAGAGGCCGGCCTGAGCAGGAGCGGTAGGGCGGGGGCGCAGAGCTGCCAGCGCTACAAGCCACGTGACGTACCAGGGCTGGAACCAAAGTGTGGCGAACAACAGGAGAAACAGCACGACATCGTAGGCGTGGCGGAGTGTGCTGCTTGGGTTCCTCCAGGTCTTCTCGACCTGGAGTGCGTACCATATTCCTAGAGCTCCGAGTGCCGCCGACCGGGCCACGTTCTGGGCAGTGACCTCCTGCAATCCGCCCAACTGAAGTCCTAGCTTCACGAGAGTTGGCAGCGAGTGGGTGAAAAGAGCGGAGCGTCCGCCGAGGTTCGTGAGCGCTGTCAGAGGGTCTGGCAGGGAGATGTAGGTCAAGCCGACCAGGACCAATGCTGCGGTCCCGCCACAGAAGAGCGTGACCCAGAACCGGCGGCTTGAATTCCTCATGCGGGCGGATGAAAGCAGGAAGAGAGGAAGAAGAGGGATGGTAGGGATCTTGGTCAGGAAAGAGAGTGTCAGCGCCGCGGCCATCAGGAGCGGGCGATCTAGATCCCAAAGGAAGATTCCCAGCAGTGCGAAGGCCATCATCGCCGCGTCATTGTGGCCATTGGCAGCGAACTCGTAGAGAACCAGCGGGTTCCATGCGAAGAAGAGAACTCCCGCCGGGGCGAAGTTCGAATCCCGCCGCCGCAGGATAGCGTGGATGAGCAAGGCCTGGGCGAGGTAGGCGGCGATGGCGACCCCCTTGAAGCCCAGTAAGTTGAGCGAAAGGCTCTCTCTGCCCAGCGTTCCCACCACCAAGGCGCTGATCCAGGTCCAGAGGGGGCCGTAGTTGGAGGTTGAGTGGCGAAAGGCGGAATAGGGGGTAAAGGCGGAGCCGGTGAACTGGGCAGGAGGGGTGACCAGAGGATTGGCCCCGAAGTAGGCCAGTTCCTCTCCGTAGCTCACGTAGTCCACCACGTCCCCCGCGCCAACTGGATAGGTCAGGCTCAGCAGCAGCGCGAATGCCAGACCGGTGAGCAGGATCAGCGGCGTCAACCGCCGGTGAGGGTGTCGTCGACAGGTTCGGTAAGCCAGCGCATAGAGACCGAATAGGATCAAGAAAGTCAGAAGGAAGATCGCAGCGGGGAGTGGCTTGCGCTGGGCAATCTCCGGCAGGCTGATAGGGGCTTGAGCGACGTGGGCAAACATGTTATACGGCAGGACCAGCACGCTGACGTAAAGGACGAAGGAGAGGCAGAAGGCCAGGAAGACGATCGTGAAGGGGCGACCGCGAACCTCGGCAGGAGACTTCCGAGCTTCGGATTGCGAACCGAGGTTGCGGGAGCTCACTGTGTCAACCACCGTTATCGGGCCCGTCCCACCAACCCTAGAGCAAGATCGCGGAGGGTGTCGGCTGCGGACTTACCGCCATCGGCAGCGTCCAGCGCGGTCAGGGCGTGTCTGGTCTGAACTTGAGCCTCTTCCTGAGCCCACTCGCGGCCCCCTGCCTCTTCCAGCAGTTCGACCGCCTGTGCGATGTTGGCGGTGGAAAGGTCGGGCTGGGCCAGCAGCGCCTGCAGCGGCTTGCTCCGCTGCAGGCCGTAGATGATCGGCAGCGTCTTCTTTCGACGCCTGATATCCGACCCGGCGGGCTTCCCGGTCACCTCGGGGTCGCCCCAGATACCCAAGATGTCATCTTCGATCTGGAAGGCCAGCCCCACGTGGTGGCCGAAGTCGCGCAGATGTTCCCGTTGCACCGGCTCGCCGTTGGCGGCCATTGCCCCCAGCTCGCAAGAGGCTGCCAGGAGCGCAGCGGTCTTCCCCGCCACCATCTCTAGGTATTCCTGGATGGCGACGCTCTCTTGAGCTTCGAACCGAATGTCCAAGAACTGTCCTTGGGTCAGTCGCAGGCACGCTCGTCCGAAGACCTGCATAGCGGCGGCTACCGTCTCTGCTGGCAGGCCCCGATCGGCCAGGCGCAGAAGGGCCAGGTGGGCCAAAGCGTGTAGGGCGTCGCCGGCATTGAGGGCCTGCGGCATTGACCAGAGCGCCCAGACCGTCGGTCGACCCCGTCGGGTGGTGTCGCCATCTTCGATGTCGTCGTGGATAAGGGAGAAATTGTGCAGGAGTTCGACGGCCGCGGCGGCGGGCAGCGCCCGTTCCCAATCCCCGCCGCATAGCTCGCAGCAGAGCAAGCAGAATATCGGCCGAAGCCGCTTCCCGGTCGGCTCCTCGGAGGGCTGGAGTTGCTCATCGGCCCAGCCTAGATGGTAATGGAGATGACCATACAGCTGGCGAAAGGCTGGCGAAGGGGTGCTGACCACCTCCCGCATCTCCCTCTCCAGGGCAGGGAGGTAGCGCTCTTGGAGTGCCTGAGTCGTGGTGGGGTTCACGATTCACCCTGCAGTGTACTCAGGAGGGTGGCTCTGGAGAGGGCAGGGACATCCTGCACGCCGGCTGCGAACATCGCTGTGCGCAGCTGGGCGATTATTAGGGTGACGAGGTGAGAAACCGCCTCTGTGGACTCCGCGGCTGCTCTCAAGAAGGGGCCGGCGACGCCGCAGACAGTGGCTCCCAGAGCCACTGCCTTGGCGACCTGAACGCCATTGCGGATGCCCCCGCTGGCGACAAGCGGCAGGTCGGGCACGGCGCGGCGTACCTGCCGCACCGCCTCGGCGGTTGGAATGCCCCAGTTCCGAAAGGCAGCCGCGACCTCTCGCTGCAGGCTGCTCTGGGCTCGGTGCATCTCCACCTGGCTCCACGACGTACCACCCGCCCCTGCCACGTCCAGTGCACTCACCCCTGCATTGGTCAGGCGGCGGGCTACGTCCGCCGAGAGACCCCACCCTACCTCCTTCACCACCACCGGCACCTCCAGTGCTTGGCAGACCCCCTCAATCTTGCGCAGAAGATCGGAGAAATCGGTCTGGCCCTCTGGCTGAAGTGCCTCCTGCAGGGGGTTCAGGTGAAGGATAAGGCCATCTGCCTCCGCCATCTCCACCGCTCGGCGACAGTGCTCTACGGTGTAACCGTAGTTCAGCTGGATCGCACCCAGATTGGCCAGGAGTAGGATGTCGGGGGCCAGATCTCGCACGCGATAGGTCGAGATCAGCGAGGAGTTCTCCAGCGCGGCTCGCAGGGAGCCCAGTCCCATCCCAATCTCGGCCTCCTGTGCGGCCTGAGCCAGGCGGCGGTTGATGGATCTCGCCTCGGCGGTCCCGCCAGTCATTGAGGAGATGAGAAGCGGGGCAGCGAGTTTCTTTTCTAGAAACTGGACTGAGGTGTCCACCGCCTGCATTGCGAATCCCGGGAGAGCGCAGTGGACGAACCGGTAATGTTCAAAGCCGGAGGTCACTCCATCGAAAGCGACATCTTCCTCAATGTTAATGCGAATGTGATCCGCCTTTCGATTCTGATGCATCACTATCCCCGTAACTTTCCTCTGCAGGCGGTGTTTTGAATAATGACATCATACCAGCGGGGGGGTGGTTTGTCAAACGCTTGACAACTCCCTCTCAGCGGATTACAATAGTAATTAGGATCCAAGCTCCAGGAGGTGCGATATGTTTGAACGCGTACAGGAGATCATCGTAGAACTACTTGGGGTGGACCCAGATGAGGTGACTGCGGAGTCCCGTTTCCGGGAGGATTTGGGGGCGGACTCGCTGGACCTGGTTGAGTTGGTCATGGCCTTCGAAGAGGAGTTCGGCGGGACTATCTCCGACGAGGAGGCACAGAGCATCAAGACCGTGGGCGACGCCGTGCGCTACATTCAGGAGCGGATGGTGGGGGGTACGTGATCTACCGTATCGGGAATTGTTGAAAGAGGGGTCACCGATGAAGAGATCGGTGGCCCTTAGCTTTACCTGGGTGCGTCGATTATGAGGGGCACCTTTGCCTCAGCGTTTCTTGGAGCGCTGGGGCTCCTTATTCTGAGAGGTAAGGAGGGAAGCGATGGCGGCGGAAGAGAAGCACTTGGATGGGATGGCTGGTAAGGATGAGGTAGAGAGCATCATCCGCACGGCACGGATGCTGGGCGTCGAGGTAGACGAGACGGATGTGGCTCAATGGCTGACAGCTATGGCGGCAGCCCAGATAGGAGCAGAAGACTGGGCGGTGGTGGAGGAGATCGGGGTCTTCGGCCATCGAGTGACCCTGTTGGATTTCGACCCAGAGACGCTGGAGCGATACCGTCGTATTGCCGACGTCGTCCAGTTACCGGATCTGCCCAATGTGGAGACGGCGGTCAGCTTGGCCGGAAGTGCTGCCCAAGGACGTATCCAGCGCTATCCTGGCGATTGTGACTACTTCGAGCGGGTCAACATCAAAGCCCAGACTCGCGAGGAGGCGTGCAGTGTGCTTGCTAAGCTGATGCGGGATAAGGCGCTGGAGTGCTTCGAAGGGCCGAACTACCAGTTGATTGAGGTCAAGTTTGGCACCTGGCAGACAGATGTGGTCAAGGATGGTGAGCGGATCGGCACTGGATCTCCCGTTTCGTGGGCGCCGGAAGAGGTGAAGGCGGGCGAGATGGTGGTGCTCCGCCCCGACGGACAGTCCTGGACGGTCGACTGGGAGTATGGCTGCCTGGAGCCGGGCTGGTGCAAGATGGACTGGGTGATCGCTGAGCCGGAGCAGGGTCGGGTTGTGAATGCCAGCAACATGCTGGATGTGACGTGGGAGACGCCCGAGGGAGAGATTGTCCCCCTGGATGGTTTTCTTGATCCCTACTTTCAGGAGGTCTACCTGGAAGCCGAATCCGTGCCGGTCTTCGCCAAACTAGCCCGTCACATCTCGCCGCAGGCATTGACAGAGTATGTGCGGCAACTCAGCGGCGAGGTTCACAAGTATACCCACACGCACGTCAATTACGGCAAGGCGGCAAAGCGCATCTACAATATCTTCCGGCTGACGGGGCGGCACCGGGCGGCCGCGCTGATCCGCGAGATGTTTGATGAGCCGGCAGCGCTTCTCTATCAGGTGTCGGCGCTCTTGGATACCGTTGACGATGCCAGCCAACCCGATTCTACACTTGATCGAAAAGCGATCGTGCGCCAGATCGACAAACTGGTTCGAGACGTGATCGCCTGCACCGAGGGACCCGAAGAGCAGGAGATTGTGATGGAGCTCCTGCGATTGCGGGATGATGTCACTGGATGGGAGGACCTGGAGGGAGGGTGGGACCGCGTCATCGCCGGTTCGCGGGCCAGGGTGGAGGAAATGGTCAATGCCTATTTCCAGGAGAAGCTGCTGGCCATCCAGGATGTCGTCGAATTCCTGGAGGAATTGGACGCCTAGATACATCAGGGAGAACGGACAGGGGCTGACGAACACGCTCGGACAGGAGGGTCTCTCTCAGGAGAGACCCTCGATATTTGTCCAACGGGTGCCGTAGTGGTATTCTCTGTGGAAGGGGGATGGGCCCCTTTGGGCAAACCTTTCTTGCCATTGGAGCGGGAGGAGGTGAAGAATGCTGACAGAGGGACTGCCGCGAGTTTCCATCGGTCACCTACCCACCTCGCTGGAGCCGCTGTCTCGGCTGACCGATCAGCTCGGTGGACCTCAGCTCTGGGTCAAGCGTGACGACCAGACCGGGTTGGCGACCGGTGGAAACAAGACCCGCAAGCTGGAGTTCCTGGTCGCCGAGGCCCTGGAGCGAGAGGCGGATACCCTCATAACCTGCGGTGCGGCCCAGTCCAACCACGCCCGTCAGACGGCGGCAGCAGCGGCCAAGTTCGGCCTCGACTGTGCCTTGGTTCTGCGGGGAAAGCAACCGCCGCAGAGCCAGGGGAATCTGCTCCTGGATCTGCTGCTGGGGGCACAGGTGGTCTGGGCTGGCGAGGAGCCCCTGGTGGCGTACATGGCGGAGGTCGCGAACCGGCTGCGAGCCGAAGGTCGGCACCCATACATCGTTCCCTACGGCGGCAGCAACCCCATTGGGGCCAGCGGCTACGTACACGGTATGGAGGAACTCCTGACCCAGTGCACCGAGCGAGATCTGCTCTTCGACCACATAGTGCTGGCCTCTTCCAGCGGAGGGACCCAGGCGGGGCTGGTGGTGGGAGCGCGCGCGCTGGGGTATGATGGGCGCATCCTGGGTGTCAGCGTGGACCTCGAGGCGGAGGCCCTGCGCCGCACTCTGGCTGACCTGGCGGCGGCGACGGCGGACCACTTGGGACTGAACGAGAACTTCGCGCCGGCAGACTTCGCTGTGGAGGATGGGTATCTGGGGGGCGGCTATGGTGTGATCGGGGACCTGGAGAGGGGAGCCATACGGACTGTGGCCCGCACCGAGGGTCTCCTGCTCGATCCCGTCTACACCGGACGGGCTTTTGGCGGGCTGCTGGATCTGATCCAAAGTGGGGGCTTTCGATCGATGGAGCGGGTGCTCTTCTGGCATACTGGAGGGACGCCGGGATTGTTTGCGCGTGCAGAGACGCTCGGGCCCGGTTGAGGGAGGGATGGCCTACTTCTCAGCGGCAGTTCCGCCTCGAAATCATGTCTCTCCCCGTACCCGCCGCGCCCAGTCCTCCAGCACCAGCCGGGCATGGTCGAAGGCGATGCGGCCAGGCAGCTCGTTCGGTCCAAACCATCCCAGTTCGGCCGCGTCGTCTGCCGGCTGCTCCCGTCCGCCCACCACTTCGGCCAGGAAGTAGATGTTCAGCGTGGTGGCCAACTCATCCTGATAGACATAGCGGTCCATATAGAACCCGAAGAGGTCGACCAGTCGCACCTCCAGCCCCGTCTCCTCACGCATCTCACGGACTGCTCCTATCTTGGGGCTTTCTCCCTCCTCAAGGAAGCCGCCCGGTATGTCCCAGTATCCCTGGAAGGGCTCTTCACCTCGACGGACCAGGAGCAGCAGCCCGTCGCGCACTGCCAGCACGCCGCCGCAGGGCTTGGAAGCGCGGAAGTGGACCCGGCCGCACCGACTGCAGACCTGCCGGGGGTGATCGTCGTCGGATGGCAGGACCGCCTCCAATATCCCTCCGCAGCGAGGGCAGAAGCGATCGCGTGAAGGTCCGCAGAAGGGAGCTCCCTGGAAGGCTCGGCCGGCCGCTGCCAGGAGTTCCTTCCTCGGGCGGGGGAGGCGCCGCAGGCGGGCCTCCGCGCGCTGCGCGCTGGAGCGATCGGGGAACCGCCAGGTTCCGAGGAACCACACCGGCCGCCGACCCGCCGTGTAGCGGCTGGCTCGGCCGGCGTTGTGTTCCCGAAGTCGCCGCTGGGGGTCCGTCGTGACGCCGGTGTAGACGGTGCTGTCAGCACAGCGGAGGAGGTAGAGGAACCACGGTTTGCTCACGGGTCGAATGGTAGCATGAGCGTTGGGGGAGGTCAAGCTGGGGTATCCACTTCCATGCAATGGCGCATCTCAACCGTCTTTCCTTGCCTCCTGGGTGCTTTCTACGTCTTGAGCTGCCGGACCAGAGCTCTCTTCGATTGCGCGACAGGGAGGGGTGAGTATACTCGTCTTGAGGGGGGAGGCCATGCACGTGGAGCTGATCGCTATCACTCGTTACCTGCGGGGCCAGGAGACGCCGGAGGAGCTGTTGGAGCATGCCGGGCGCGTCTGTTACCGGAGTGAGGCGCGGGGGGATCCCGCTGCCTTTCTCCGTGCCCGCATTCGCGAGGGCCACGAGAGCATCATTGAACATGCCAGCGCGACGTTCGAGATCAGCGGCATTTCACGTGCGTGCTCCCATCAACTCGTCCGACACCGGTTGGCCTCCTACAGTCAGGAGAGCCAGCGCTACGTGGAGATGAATGATCCAGACTGGGTGATCCCCTCTGCCATCGTCGACGATCCCCAGGCGCAGGCGATCTGGGAGCAGTTTGCTGGACGGGTTCAGGCGGCCTATCGGGCGCTGCGTGAGCGAGGGATGCGCAGGGAGGACGCCCGATTCGTGTTACCCAACGCCACTGCGACGCGCGTCGTGATGACGGCGAACTTCCGAGAACTCCTGCACATCTTTCGTCTGCGCATCTCTCCCGCGGCACAGTGGGAGATCCGGGAAGTCGCCGTGCGCATGCTGGAGGCGGTCTATCCGCACGCGCCGGCGGTCTTCGGTGGTCTGAGAGATGATCTGCGGACGCGATATCCTGACTTCTTCCAGGGGGGCTAGCGCGCCGCTACGAGGGGCGTCTCTCTTCCCGAGCGCTGGCAACTGACATACTGACATGGGGGCGTTGACGGGGGCGCAGGTTTTTGCTATACTGAGTAACATCCCAGACAGACTGGGACAGAGGTTCCGATGTTCCAGCGGACTTGCAGCGTGTTGGGCGTTCTGCGGGACATACCTCTGGGGAATAGTGAGTCCTAACGCTGGCGCGGGAGGACGAGGGTATGCACGAATTCTCGTCAGTACGAGCGACGGACGTTCGAATTCTGATCGTCGATGATAGCCGCGATCTTGTCGAAGTTCTAAGCGATGTTCTCTCCAGCGAGGGCTATCAGGTTGAGTCTTGCGGCGATGGGGAGAGTGGCTGGAAGCGCATCGTGGCGGGGGCGGAGGGAGAGGCCCCCATGCCGGATCTACTGCTGCTTGACTTGATGATGCCCGGCGTGGACGGCCTGACGCTTCTGCGCCGCATACGGGCCGACGAGCGCTGCGCGCTCCTGCCTGTGATCATCCTCACGGTGCAGGATGATTCGGAGACCCGGCTGGCGGCTCTAGAGCTGGGAGCGAACGACTATCTTTCCAAACCGGTTGAAAGCGTTGAACTGCTGGCACGCGTGAAGTCGCTGCTGGGGTGGAGATTAGTTGAGCGCCTCCGGCGGCAGCGAATGGAGCACCTGATCGAGGCGGGGAGGATCCTTCTATCCACCCTCGGTCTGGAGAATGTGCTTGAGCGGGTTATGCAGATTGTCACAGCCGAGATGGACTCACTGGCCGGATCTGTATGGCTGCTGGCTTCGCATGGGGGCCTCGAATGTCGGGCGGCCTATGGGAGCGGTAAAGAGCGCCTGGTGGGGATACGGCTGGAGCCCGGCGAGGGCATTGTCGGCTGGGCGCTGGAGCACAAGCGATCGGTACTTGTGGCCAACGCGCAGGCCGATCCCCGCTTCTGCAGCAAGGTAGATGAGGAGATCGGGTTCCATACGCGCGATCTCGTTGCTGTGCCCCTCTTCGTGAGGAGAAGAGGCATTGGCGTCCTGGCGGCGATCAACAAGAGGGGGGAGCCGTTCTCTCCTGCTGATCTTGAGTGGCTGGAGGTGTTGGCTCCGCTTGCTGCTGCTGCGATGGCCAATGCGCAACTCTTCCAGACGCTGCGGCAGCGCACGGTCGAACTGAGAGCGCGCAATGAGGAACTGGATGCCTTCTCTCATACTGTGGCCCATGACCTCCAGAATCCACTCGGTCTAATCATCGGCTTTGCTGAAGCGCTGCAAGGCGAATGCGAGAAGATACCGGGTGATGAGCTCAGGAAGCACTTGCGCAGCATTGCCCGGATCGGTCGCAGGATGGGTAACATCATTGATGAACTCCTGCTGCTGGCCCAGGTGCGCAAGACAGACGTGGAGGTGCGGCCGCTGGACATGGAGGATGTCGTGGCTGCGGCGCTGCAGCAGTTGACCTATATGATTGAGGAGCATGAGGCTGAGGTCATTCTTCCGGAAGACTGGCCTCTAGCTTTGGGCTACGGCCCGTGGGTCCAAGAGGTGTGGGTTAACTACATCAGTAACGCCATCAAGTATGGTGGTGAGCCGCCGCGCGTGGAGGCGGGCGCCGAAGTGCAGTCCGACGGTGAGGTACGTTTCTGGGTCCGTGACAACGGCCCTGGCCTAACGTCGGAGGCACAGACGCGGCTCTTCACGCCGTTCACGCAGCTCGGCGAGATTCGCGCCAAGGGACATGGGTTGGGGCTATCCATCGCGCGGCGCATCGTAGAGAAGCTCGGCGGGCAGGTGGGTGTGGAGAGCGAAGTGGGTGAAGGGAGTGTCTTTACCTTCACCCTGAGCGGTGTGGACAGCGAAGGTGTGGCTATAGTGGACTAGTACTTGATCATACGGATCTTGATATCAGTGATCAAGTACTAGAGACGACGGTCAATCTGAGGCAGCACTGCCTCGGTCACAGGAAGATACGTACAAGGCCAGCGAGCTCCTCGCTGGCCTTATGACTTGTGCACTCCTTGGAGCCTCTCCCGTCACCTTTGATCGCCCCAGTCCCCAGCAGGCAGTACCCACTATCGGGGCGATCCGTGATGTGAAGCTTAGTTGGAGCCGAGTGCCTGCTGGTCTGTCGCAGGTCGTGCGGCGGGCTGTCGGGCAGGGCGTCCTTCTTATCTGCGATCGCATTCTTAGAATTATCTAGTTTCTCTCTCACCCAAGATTTACCGGTAGGTGCTTAAATGATCATGCGTGCGTCGTAGGGGATGGATGTTGGTCGACGCGTGTGAGCGTTTGGGCAGCAAGGAGCAATTCTTCCTCTGAGGTACAGTTGCGGGATTCGGTGCCCATCTCCCTGGAAGGTCCGTACCAGCTTGGACTGCGCGAATCAGGTTCTCCGGAGAGTGCGGAGTCTTAGTATACCTCCAGCGTGCTGCCTGGGGCAGGTATGCGTGCCGAGATGTCATACTCGGCCTCGGTAAGTATCGCTGCCTTCTCAGGGGGTTAGCAAGGAGGTGGTCAGCATAGGATGAGCAAGCACAATCGATCGACAGGCGATAGTTGCATCACTATCTGAAAGGAGAGTCAATCATGAAGCGCAAGGTCTTAGCAGTGTTGGGCATCGCTGCCCTTGTGGTAGCTCTGTTTGGAGGCTCATCTTCGGTCCAGGCGGGGCCACCGCCTCCTGACTACAGGCCGGTGGATGTGGGGCCGGAGATTCGTGAGTGGGAAGCCACACCGGATCGCGTCCTAGATCCGGACCCTGAGGTCCGCCGAGCGATTCGGGACAGCGTGCGCGGGAACTCTAATGGGAATGGGCATGGTGGCCATAAGAATGGGGCTGAGGCAGCCTCTGCCGAATCCAGCTGCATCTTGGACACCAAAGTGTTTCTCGCTCTCGACAGCTACTATGGTTATTACTTCTTCGCCGAGTTCAACCTGATGGCAGAGGGAGATGAATCCCAGATCTGGGTGCAGGCCGATCTCAGTTGGCCTGAGGGCGACCCGCGGGCGACCCCGGTCATCACCTGCGAGCAGGCGGCCTATATGGTAGATCAGTTCGACAATAACATCTATCCCGCCGAGGTTGACTTCTTCGGCCCGCCCGACTTCCACGATGGATCCTACTCGCTGCTCGAAGCGTGGGGCTATGTGCCGGACGGATACTACGACGATGAGACTGGCCGGCAGGTGGTCCTTGTGGAGAACGTCAGGGATGATAACTACTACGATCCGACCTATCCACTCTATATCGCTGGGTTCTTCTCTTCATCCCTGGAGGCCTACTTCGATCGCAACACGATGACGATCGATGCCTACGACTGGGAGAACCGGACTGGGCCCGATGCGGCACGCCCCTACCTCTACGAGGGTGTCTTCGCCCACGAGTACCAGCACCTGTTACACTCCGACTATGACGGCGATGAGGAAAACTTTGTCAACGAGGGTATGTCCGATCTGGCGGAGTATCTGGTGGGCTACGGCCATCCCGATAGCCACGTGCGGGATGCGGCTGCCTATCCCGAGAACTCTCTCGTGGTCTGGGAGGACCAGGGCGGCCTGGAGATCCTGGCGGACTACGGTCAGGCTTATCTCTTCCAGCTGTACTTGATGGAGCAGTTTGGACAGGAGTTCATCCAGGCTGAGTTCCACAATCCGGGTAATGGCATCTCGGGCATAAACTCCACCCTTGAGGCATTCAACATCCAGAAGGGTTTCAACGACATCTTCCACGACTGGTCTGTGGCCATGCTCATCGACTCTGAGACGCCGGGCGGAGGGCGGTATGAGTTCGAGAACATAGAGTTCAACCTGGACATCGGGACGCCGGATGCACCGAACCCTGAGGCTTTTGACACGCCAGGCGCTCCGCCGTGGGGTACGGACTACCTCTGGATTGATGGGGACCCGAGAGCTCTGGCCAAGCTGACGTTCAATGGGCTCGACTACACGCTCTTTCCCACAGCCTGGACTTCGGATGGCGACGTGCTGTGGAGTGGGACGGGCAACCTGATCGACAACTGGGCCATCTTCGAGGCCACGGGCGGCAGTACGCTAACCTTCGATACCTACTATGACATCGAGGACTACTGGGACTTCGGTTTCGTGCAGGTCTCGACGGACGGCGGCTACACCTGGACCAGCCTGGAGAATGCCTACACCACCTATCTCCATGATCCGAACGCGCACCCCAAAGTGGTGGAGAACCTACCCGGCCTGACAGGATGGAGTGGGGACTGGGTCAATATGAGCTTCGACCTCAGCGCCTACAGCGGTGACATCCTGATCGCGTTCCGCTACGTCACCGACTGGGCCACCACCTACGAGGGTTGGTACATCGACAATGTCTACGTGGATGGGACGCTGATCTCCGATGGCTCCAGCACGGATCCCTTCAAAGACATCACGGAGATCTTGCCCATCAACAATGACTTCACTGTTACCTTTGTGGGTATCAAGCACGTAGGCCACGGGAACGACTATCGCGTTCTGACCATGAAGCTGGACGAGGTCACCGAGGAAGGTCTGTTCGAGCTGAACAGCGTCTTGGGCTGGAGCACCGAGGCCGTGATGCTGGTCACGTTCGATGCCCCCGAGGGCTTCACCGGCTATGCCGATTACGTCTATGACTTCACCTACACCAACGCGGGCCCGAAGAAGTAGTTACTGTGACAGATACGCGGAGAGCCCGTCCTTTTGGGGACGGGCTCTCGCTTGATGCGTCGCTCGTCATCCGTCAACCGGCATCCAAGGTTTCCCGTCCTGGATTTCATCAGGGTCTATGGGGATCAACGGATAGATAGGCGCTCCGTCCTTTCCGCAGAGGACCAGAGAGCGGCCCGCATCAGCGTGGTACTCGTATGCTTCCCCTTCCGCCTCCAGCACCACACGGAACCCTGGTGTGATAACCTGCGCGTACATCAAGCCCGGCTGCGGGCAGCCTAGGCTGGTGTCCGACCACTCCACCGCCTCAACCGAGACCACCTGGATCGTGTCGGGTGCCAAATCCAACCGCTGCGCAAGGTCTCGCTTTATCAACCTGACGACTTGTTCAGCCCCCGGCGGCAGGGCAACCGCCGTCGGTTCTGGGGCGGCGGTCGCCGTTGGTGCTTCTCTCGTTGGCTGGGGTTCGGCCGTCGGCGTGGTGGTCGTTTCGTCTCTCTCGGTGGTTTGGGTCCCACGCATGGTGGGCGTATCGGAAGGTATGGGGGGAGTCTGTCCACGGCTGCATCCAGCAGTCCAAGCGACAAGGAGTGCCAGAGCAATCCAAAGAAGAAGATAGCGCTTCATAGCATGTCACCTCTTCCACATTAATCTGCATCTACGAGACGCTCTTCACGTGCGCTGGGTTCCCGACTTCAGGGTATCACCAGATTGGCCTCCTGGCAACTGGGCCGCGGCCAGGATCAGCACCAGGCACACCTGGGAGAGGTGACCCTCGATCGGTGGCGGGGTCCGATTGTTTCTTAGTCTTCTTTTCACTGAGCCCTCACAGGCACGCGGTGGAATGTGATTGGGGGAACCACCGGGTTTCCCTCAGAAACAGCGGGAGGAGAATCCAAGATGGCTATAGAGGAAGTCACACGGGTCAAAACCAAATACACTCGACCTTTGCTGAGTAAGGGCAATGTGGTGGCCTGCGGGGTTGGGTACAAGGAAGTCGGTGGGGTCAGGACTGACGAGTTGTGTGTAGTCGTCTCGGTCGCCAAGAAGGTGCCCAGCGCGGAGTTGGCGCCCGCCGACCTCGTCCCTCAACTCTTGGAGGGGGTCAAGACGGACGTGCAAGAGACCGGCGTGATCCGCGCGCTGCAGGATCATACCGACAGGTGGCGCCCGGCGCCGGGGGGCGTTTCCTGCGGTCACATCGACATCACGGCGGGCACGCTCGGCTGTCTGGTGAGCAGGGGAGACCAGATCTACATCCTGAGCAACAACCACGTCTTGGCCAATTCGAACCAGGGCCAGCGTGGCGATCCGATCCTTCAGCCAGGCCCCCACGACGGCGGTACCAGCGAGGATCTGATCGCTCTCTTGGAGCAGTTTGTGCCCATCAACTTCGCTATTGACGTTTCGGACTGCCCGATTGCCACCGGTGCAGCCGCGGTGCTCAACTGGGTAGCGAGGCTTCTGGGCTCCCGACACTGGCTTCAGGCTGTCCAAGAGAGCCCTGAGGCGAATCTAGTGGACGCCGCCATTGCCAGCCCCGTCTCTCTGGGTCTTGTGGAGAAGCGGATCCTTGAGATCGGCGAGCCACAGGGGGTTGCCGAAGGGACGCTAGGTCTGGAGATTCGCAAGAGCGGACGTACCACAGGTCTGACCAGCGACGAGATCACCCAGGTCGATGTCACCGCGCAGGTGGTATACGGTGTGGGGAAGCTGGCTATCTTCGCTGACCAGTTGATGGCTGGACCAATGAGCTCGGGCGGCGATTCGGGATCTGCCGTGCTGGATGAGAATGACCGCGTCGTGGGCCTTCTTTTTGGCGGCTCTCGCTCGGTCACGCTCATCAATCGCATCCAGAATGTTCTCGAAGCACTGGATGTGGACATAGATCCTTGAGCGCCGAACCGAGGGGTTGGCGATCGGCCAACCCCCGGTCTGCGTAACCCCTCAAGTGGCTGACATGGGGGTTCTGGATGATCGCCGGAGCAGGGTCTGATGACAGCACGGCCATTGGAGAGGTAGTGGATCAATCGAAATCTCTTCACCCCCTCGTCCCCCCGCACTGCGGGAGGGATCAGGGGCAGAGGAAGTGTGTGCTAGATGATTCTCTGCGAGCACCTGCAGTGAGAAGGGATTAGGGGAGGGGGTCCATGGAGGTGCACGTTGTCGTGACGTACGGCGGGCTGCTGGGGAGGCTGGCCCGCTGGTTCGGGCTGACGTGGAGCCACGCCGCGCTGCGCTACGCGCGGGACGCCCAGGCCAGCGCGCGAATTATCGAATCAGGGGCTTGCGGGATCAAGGAGCGCTCGTGGGAGGATTTCGTGGCCGGAGCTGAGGAGCATCAGGCCCTACAGATGAAGGAGTCTCTGCCCGAGGTGACGAAGCGCGAGATCGTCGCCTACGCGTGGGGTAACGTGGGAAAGCCGTACAACTACTGGTGGCTGATCAAGATCGCCTGGGAGCTGGTCAAACGCCGCTTTGTGGTGGGCGCGCTCACGTACCCGGCTCACGTCTGCTCGAGCCTGGTCTATGATTGCTTCCTCTATGCGGGGGTGGACCTGCTTCCCGGCCACGAGGACGTGTTGGTCACGCCCGACGATCTGGCCAGCAGTCCTCTACTGGAGGCGGTCGAGCTTCCCTGAGGCTTGGTCTCCCGGGTGTACCGTGATACATCGGGCTACCCGCCTGTCCGGTGTGGACCGATCCCGTGGCCTGTGAGAGTAGTCCTTGCGGTGAAAGAGAGGGACCACTGATGAAACGGGCGTTGACGTTGATCGTGGCGGCTGTTGCTCTTGTGGCCGGGGTCTGTTGGCTGGTATTTCCCCTCGGTCGGGCGGCCGATGATGGGCCGGTCGATCTTATTCCGACGGCTTTTGCGTACTTGCCCTTCGTGCGGAGAGATTCAGGACCCACTGCTCAGCCCCCGCTTACGCCTACGCCGACGCTGGTGCCGGGCGAGACGGGTGAGGTGACGAACCTGCAGCACAACGCCGGCGATTACCCAGATGGCGTCGTGCCGCGATATGGCTTGTTTGAATTGCGCTTTGATCTCACAGTAGATTATCCGCATAAGTACTACTTCTTTGACCCAGAGGACACCCCCCAGCGAGACCCCGGCAGGGAGTCGCCTTACGGCGTGGACGGCGTGTCGGTCGACGCGCACTTTCTCGCTCCATCCGGGGCCGAACTGACTGTCCCCGCGTTCTGGTATGAGGAGCAGACGCGCCGGGTTGAGGGCGAAGTGGAGACTGTGGAGCCGACGGGGGAAGCCTGGTGGGCGGTACGGTTTGCCCCATCCGAGGAGGGGCAACATCGATTCTATCTTACTGTACAGGACAAGCATGGGACCACTCGCCATCCAGAGAGTGGGCATCTGACCGTTTCGGTTGGGACTTCGGAGAGTCGGGGCTTCATTCGGCTGGATGCGGACGATCCTCGGTGGCTGGTCTATGACGACGGTACCCCGTTCATCGGTGTGGCCTCCGATAGCCTCCAGTTCTGGGGGGCGTCGCGCTTGGGGGCCGCTTGGTACGAGCGGGAGATTGCGAGAGTTGCGGACTACGGGACGAATCTCCTGCGGGTGTGGACCGAGTGTGATGGAGGATATGGGCTCGTGTTTGAGAGTCGTTACACGGAGGGCACACCCGGCGACCCGGCGAGCGCTCCGAAGGGAACGTGGGTGAATCAACCATCGGCCTGGCGGATTGATCGGGTCCTGGAGGCAGCACAGACCCACGGAGTGGCTCTTCTCTTCAGCGCACACGGCGATGTCTACTGGCAGTGGGATGCCAGTGTACGACACGAAGGGTGGAATCCCGACCCGGTGGCGTGGGACGACTGGCGCCATTTGAACTATTGGAAGCGGAATTTCCGTTTGCGGGTGGCGCGATTTGGGTGGTCGACGGCCGTGCTCGCTTGGAGCACGTGGAATGAGCATGGTCACATTTCGCCCGATACTGATATCTACCGGTTCTATCAGTCGTACAGCGAGTATCAGCGGGCAGCCGATCCCTACAACCACCTGCTGACCACGGGCTTTGGATCGCAGGTGTGGGAGCCTTCGTTCTGGGCTTCCGGGGCGGTGGACATTGCCACGTATCACGACTATATGATGTGCCGCCGCTACCCGGCCCTGTGCGGCGACGTGGCCGAGTTTGTCCACCGATTCAGCCAGTGCCTGCGCAGCGAAGACCTGGATTGGTCAGGTGACCACGGCTGCGGGCTTGGCATTCGGTGGGACCTGGAAGGTGTGGGGAGTGGGATGCCGATCCTATGGTCTGAGTTTGGGATAGGCGCCGACGACTGGGCTGCTGGACCGCTCCTGGAGGCCTACCAGGGCGAAGCCGGCGCTCGGGCCACGCACAACCGTCTCTGGGCAGGCCTCTTCTCGCCGCTTGGGACAGCGCCGATTGAGTGGTATTGGAATGCTCAGGATGATGTGACGCGGGAGAGAACGGCCGCCTCGACCGAGGTAGCGCGCCTCTTCTTCGATGCCTTCAGCCACGAAGGAGTGGGATTTGCCGCCACCGAGGATGTGAATGTTGGCAACTACGTCGGCCCCTCCGTGGAGAGCGACGGGGCGCGTGCGCTTGCCATCATACTGCCGGGCGGTGAAGGCATCTATGCTTGGCTCCAGAATCCGGCCCATACTTGGGCCGATGCGCCCAATCTGCCTGCGCCTATCTCTGGGCAGTTTACGGTGCCTGGCGTGGAGCGAGGCACCTACCGGGTTGAGTGGTGGAACACCCGGGACGGCACGACTACGGACGGGGGAACTGTGACTGTGGGAGAGGACACGAACCTTACGTTGGAGTACCAAGACCTCGTCCGAGACGTCGCCGTCAAGATCGTCCGGTGAGGAGTGCGCCTCGCTGATGTGGGTCGGCTCAGCACGGACTCCGATACTTGCCCGTGGTGCGCCTTCTTGGTTTGGAGTGGCAGCGACCCACCGGTCGGTGGTGCACGTGATGCGGTGCGTACACTTGGACGGTGTCCGGGCCCGTGCCCCAGTGTTTAGCGATTCTCTAGTTTCCCTATCCCGCCACCCGCCTCGGCAGCTCCAAGCCGGGGCGGACCCCCTGTAGGTTGCGGTACACCGTGGATTGAAGACGTCTCTAGAGCTGCCGGTGTCCGACGACTCGTTGGCGTACCCTGCAGACCGGCCACCAACCTTGACTTCCAGGCGAGGTTGGGCTAGACTGTATGTGGATCAGAGGAGTAACCAAGTCTCCTGTTCTTGCCCTTCTACCCGCAGCACATCGGCGACCTCTCCAGTGAGAAGTTACCTCGGCTTCCACGTCTAGGGACTGGCGAGAGTCTGAAGGTGCGCCTCGCGGACTTCGTCCGACATCCCCCTCCGATCTCTGCTACCAAGAACGAGATCATCAGCCCCGCGTAGTCTGCAACCTCGACGGATGCACCAAAGACGTTGGGTGGAGAAAGCGCCACAACGCTGCATCGGAGCCGCTGGGTCTTCTTCGACCAGAGAAAACCGTTGTGAGACAGCCTGACCGTGGAGTAGGCGGATGAAGCGCGTAACCTTGCTCTTGCTGTTTCTCTTGGCAAGCGGCTGCACCTCGATTCCCAGAGCCTGGCCTGCTGTCCCATCTTCCACCACACCGATTGGCGGGACGGAAGGGGACCGAGAAGCGATTACGCTGGCGCTGACTGGTGACGTCATGCTGGGCCGTGATGTGGACGCAATGATCCTCGAGAACGGCCCTCTCTACCCCTGGGGAGATCTCCTGCCTTTGCTTCAAACAGCCGATCTTCTGTTGATCAATCTGGAGAGCGTCATCGCCGAGGGCGGTGAGCCATTCCAGCCTCCCAGGGTCTTCTATCTCAGAGCTGATCCCAAGGCCATCGAAGTGCTGACCAGGGCTGGTGTTGACTATGTGACACTCTCCAACAACCACACCATGGACTTCCAGGAACCGGCCCTGCTGGAAACCATTCATCATCTGGATGAGTACGGCATTGCCCACGCCGGGGCGGGCGCGGACATCGAAGAGGCCTCTCGGTTCGCGATGCTAGAGGCCAGGGGAATCAGAGTTGGGGTGGTGGCCTTTGCCGACCACTATGAGGAATACGCCGCCACAGAGGACAGTGCCGGCACCAACGTCATTTCGATCAGCGTTGAGGGACCGCATTTCAGTCGAGTTGAGCGGGCCATCGATGCCGTCCGCGCCGCCGGGGCGGACCTGGTGGTCTTCTCCATTCACTGGGGGCCAAATATGAGGCACGTCCCCCCGCCGGAGTTCAGAGAGTTTGCCCGAGCGGTGATAGACGCAGGGGCAGATATCTTCCACGGCCACAGTGCGCACGTCTTCCAAGGGATTGAGATCTATGAGGGGAAGCCCATCCTGTACGATACCGGAGATCTGATCGACGACTATTACGCGTTTGAGCAGCACAGGAACGATCAGCAGCTCCTCTTTCTGATCACCGCCACTGGTAGCGGGGTGGAGGGAATCGAGCTGGTACCGGTGTTGATCTCCAATTCGCAAGTCAACGTGGCCGACGTAACCGCCTTTGACCAGATCTACCATCGGATCCGAGACCTATCGGCCGCAATGGGGACCGAGGTCAGGCGCGAGGGAGACCGTCTGGTAATCGATGTGAGCGCGCCGCCTGCTCCTGTCACAAGTCTACCCGCTTACCTGGAGAGAGTGTCGCCGGCTCCCGGCACGCGGAGGTCGGTTAAGGGGGAAAGTCTCTTGCTGCGTGTTGACGTGCTTGCAGATGGAATGAGGGCGGCCGACGAGGAGCTCAGCCGGCAAGAGGTCATCTTGCGCAATGTGCTCATATACGATGGTGTTGTTATGCAGTGGCAGGGCTATGCAGATGATGGTGGGTGGATGGTGGGGGACGCTGAGGGAAGTCAGGTGTACCGTGTTGCACCAAGTCTGTACCAGGTGTTTTGGAGCGCGCCGTGCGAACCTGGACTGCACGAGGTGACGCATATTCTGCACAGCGGCTCGGGGGAAGTGCTTGAGTACACGTGGTACTTCGAGTTGGCCGTAGAAGACTAGCCCCGCTTAGGGAGCGCCGCCGGGATGCCTGCCAGAATGGTGCCGGGGTACTGGTGCGTCCCAGCCAACCTCCTGCTCACCTTCGCAAGATCGGCGATGGTGCGTGCCAGCTCAAGGATGCGGTGGAAAGTCCGTGCGCTCATCTGCAGCTGCTCCATCGCCGCGCCCACGCGAGCTCGTCCCGATTCATCTGGTTGACGGATCTCCCGCAGTTCGGCCGGCCTCCGCGCGATTTCGCGCTTGTGACCATCGTGACCACTGGGTTTCTCCACGCAAACACGCGCTCAGCGCATTGACCTCTGTGCAGACTTCTGCTATTATGGAGGTGCAGCGAGCGCACGAGAACATCTCTCCCGCAAATTCCTCTTCCGCTGTGCCCGAACCGAATCCACGACACCACCGGCGAGAAGCGGCCTGTAGTGCCAAGGATGCGACGCCCTCGCGAGTGCATGCTGGCAGAGTTCGCTGGTCAGAGAGAGCGGTTGGCGATCGTCTGCGGAGGCCATCACTCTCTTTCTGGCGAAGAGGACTTCCACCGCGCTCCTTCCCCACTCCGGAGGAGGCGCTGCGCTGCGGCGGCATTCAGCTCACATCTATCGAGATGACGGCCCGCAAGGAGATGGAGCTGGAGAATGCGTGGGCGGGAGGAATGATCATCAATCTGTGTTGGTCAGCGGAAGGGGAAGCGGGATGACCTCCGACGCCAAGGTAAGTGACTTCACAGACCTGACCCCTCAACGGCAAGCCGCGCTGGTGGAGCGGTACGCGCGGATCATCGAGTTAAACCACCATCTCAACTCAGTGCTGGAACTGGCGCCCCTGCTCCAACTCATTATCGACGCCGCCTGCGAGCTGACAGATACGGAACGCAGCTCGATCTTGCTCGTCGACCAGGAGACTGGGGATCTCTACTTCGAGGCAGCCACGGTTGAGGAGAAGCAAGAGCTTCAGCGTTTCCTGGTACCGATGGACACGAGTATCGCCGGGTGGGTGGTGCAGCACAACGAGCCTCTCGTGATTCGGGATGCGCAAGAGGACGAGCGTCTTTTCAAACGGGTCGATGCGGACCTGGGGTTCACCACGCGCAGCTTGATCGCTGTTCCCCTTTCGGTTAAGGGCCAGGTCATCGGCGTGCTGAATGCGCTCAACAAAGCTGAGGGCCAGTCCTTTGACGAGGACGACGCGAACCTGTTGGCGATTCTGGCGACTCAGGCCGCTGTGGCTATCGAGAATGCTCGTCTCTACCAAGAGACGCTGCGGACCAAGGAGTTCAACGAGGGTCTGGTGCGAAGCATGGCTGAGGGGATGGTCGTGACAGATGCCAAAGGACAAATCACCTTGGTCAATCCGGCTGCGGCGAGCCTGCTCGGCTATGCGCCCGGGGAGTTGATGGACAGGCGCTGGACGACCATCGTTCCGTCAGACCACCATGCCACCGTTGCAGCAGCAGAGGAAGGCCAGGTGTATGGCGAAGCCGATCGCTACGAGATTGAGCTGGTGCGCAAGGACGGTGGGCGGATTCCTGTCTTGGTCAGCAGCATCCCCCGTTTCGATGGGGATGCGGGTTGCTTTGCAGGCACTATGAGGGTCTTCACCGACATCACCCAACTCCTAGCTCACCAAAAAGCCAAGCAGGAGTTGGCTCTGGCCTGGCAAGTACAGGCCAGCTTCCTGCCGGAAGACTTGCCGGACGTCCCTGGTTGGCAGCTGACAGCGACACTGGAGCCTGCCCGACAGACGTCCGGCGACTTCTACGATGTCATGGCCTTGCCGAACGGACGACTAGGGATACTAGTCGCGGATGTAGCCGACAAGGGGCTGGGGGCAGCGCTGTACATGGCGTTGAGCCGCACAGTCATCCGTACCTACGCTGTTGAATACGACACCGAGCCTGAACTTGTGCTCACCGCTGCCAATCGCCGCGTTCTGGCAGACACCCGCGCCAGCATGTTCGTCACTGTCTTCTACGGCATCCTCGATCCAGGCAGCGGAACATTGACCTACTGCAATGCTGGACATAACCCCCCATACCTTCTAAGTCCTCATGCCAGAGACACAGTTCAAGCGCTGCGGAGAACGGGCATGGCGTTGGGTGTGTTGGAAGATGAGAGCTGGAAACAGGGGGTTGCTCAGCTTGCTCTTGGTGACACGTTGGTGCTCTATACAGACGGGGTCATCGATGCGGAGGATGGAAGGGGGACGTTCTTCGGCACGGAGAGGCTGCTAGAGGTTGCGCGAGCCAACCTCCGCCGCTCAGCTCAGTGCGTGCACGAGGCCATCATCGCTGAGGTTCGTCAGTTCACGGGCGATGCGCCCCAGTTTGATGACATCACGTTGATGGTCCTCGCTCGAAACCCGGCGTCGAGCGCATAATGGATGGCACAGCGGCAGGCAATTCACCACAATGTCAAGTCACGCATCCGACGCTGCAGACGCACGCCCTCCAAGACATACGATCATCCGTTTCCGAAGGGCTGTGTGATCCCCTTCAGAAGGACCGGTGAACGTGCACTATTGGGCGTTGTCCTCGCTTGGACCGCGCTGCGTTGAATCAGGTGGCGAGCCGATGGAAGTCGCTGTCGCCACCGTCCTGATGTGCCGTTTCCGGGTAGGAGGCCTGCAGAGGACGCGCCACGTCACCACTCGCATCCTGTTCTCATAGGGGGAGATTCGCGGTGGGATGTCCGAATTGTGACTTTGAGAGCTCGCCAAGAGCGGAGTTCTGCGGAATGTGTGGCACACGTCTGTCGCAGACGTGTGCCAGTTGTGACTTCGTCAACCCGCCTGATTATGGTTTCTGCGCCCAATGCGGCAGTCGTCTATCTGGGGAGCCTGGTCCGACACAGCCCTCTCAGCCGCGCCTCCCTGCCGCCGAGGCTCCCCCCTCACCAGTGGAACTCGAGGGCGAGCGCCGGCTGGCGACCGTCGTGCGCGCCGATGTGAGAGAGTCCACGAGTCTCCTGGAGCGAATCGGCAGCGAAGCCTGGGGCGAGATCATGAACTGCGTGCTACAGATGCTCGGATCGGAGATATGCCGGCTCGGCGGAGAGGTCAGCCAGTTCCTGGGGGATGGGCTGATGGCCTTCTTCGGCGTGACGACGACCCACGAGGATGACCCCGAGCGGGCGGTGTTGGCTGCCCTGGCTATGCAGAGAGCGATGAAAGCCTACGCCGCCGAACTAGTCGAACGAGAAGGTATCGAACTGCTCTTACGGGTTGGAGTGAACACGGGGGAGGTGATCGCCACTACCATCGGCGACAGCCGTCAGCACAGCGAGGACACAGCCCTGGGCGAAGCGATCGCTCTCGCAGCGCGTATGGAATCGGCCGCCGAGCCTGGCACCGTGCTGGTGAGCAAGAACACCTACCGCCTGGTGCAACCGCTGTTCGAGTGGGAGGCGCTGGGGGAGATCGCGGTCAAGGGGATAAGCCAGCCGGTTGCCGTCTATCGCCCACTGGCTCACAAGGGCCTCCCTGGTAAGGCGCGAGGCATCGCCGGGCTGGAATCACCGCTGGTGGGCCGCCGGGCCGAGTTCCGTGCGCTCCAAGAGGCCGTAAAGCGCCTCCGCGCTGGCGTGGGTGGCATCGTGACCCTTGTGGGAGAGGCGGGAATCGGTAAGTCGCGGCTGGTGGCCGAGCTGCGCAAGGAGGAACCAGGGGAGCAGGACCCCAACCTGCAGTGGGTGACGAGCGGCTCTCTGTCTCGAGGTACCTCCGTCGCCTACCTCCCGTGGTTGGATGTCTTGCGTGGGCTTCTGGGAGTGACGTTGGACGATCCTCCGGCCAGCGTCAGGGACGCACTGCAGGAACGGGTGGAAGGCCTTGAGGACGTCTATCCTTTTCTCGCTCGCCTCTTGTCGCTGCCGCTGGGAGCCGAGGTTGAGACGACGCTGGAGAACGTGGAGGGGGAGCGCCTGAAGGTTAGCACGTTCCGCGCCGTGGAGGCCTTGATTGAGGAGGTGGCCCAGGAGCGCTCCCTGGTTGTGGTCCTTGAGGACCTCCACTGGGCCGATCCCATCTCGATTGAGCTATTGAAGGAACTGCTCGCTCTAACCGATCGGGGGATCCCGCTGTTATTCATCTGCGTCTTCCGTCCCGAGACGGAGCACGGCTGCTGGGATATCAAGGAGACCGCTGCCCGGTTCTACCGGCACCGTCATATGGACATATGGCTCGATCCCCTCTCCGCTGCCGAGAGCGAGGAACTTCTAGGGAACCTGCTGCGTGTGGAGGGCTTGCCTTCTGAATTGGGGTCGAGCGTCCTCAGTCACGCCGAGGGCAATCCGCTCTACGTGGAGGAGATCATCCGCTCGTTGATAGACGGCGGAACTATCGAGCGGGACGAAGCCACCGGCGGCTGGCGGGCTGCTCGGGGTGTGGCCGCCATCGCGATCCCGGAGACGCTGCACGGGGTGCTCATGGCGCGCATTGATCGACTAGAAGAGGGGACCAGGCGAGTCTTGAAATTGGCAGCCGTGGTGGGGCGGATCTTCCGCTACCGCGTGTTGGCAGCCATCACCCACGAGGAACGTGAGCTGGAAAGGCACCTGCTGACGCTGCAGCGGGAGGAGATGATCCGCGAGCGGGCGCGGGTGCCAGAGTTGGAGTATATCTTCCGGCATCACCTGGTGCACGAGGCGGCCTACCGCAGCCTGTTGAGGAAGGAACGGCGCGTCTTTCACCGCCAAGTGGCGGGAGCGCTGGAGGAGTTCTTTCCCGAGCGGCTGGAGGAGCAGGCGGGGCTGCTGGCGCGCCACTGGGAGCGGGCGGGCGAGCCGGAGAAGGCGCTCAAGTACCTGCTGCAGGCGGGTGACCGCGCCCGCCGTCTAGGCGCCAGCCTGGAAGCGGTTGACTTCTATCAGCGGGCTCTCCAGAGTGCGGCTGAGCTCGAGGCGGGAGGGGAAGGGACTGAACTCCATCGCATTCATGAGAGTCTGGGCGATGTGTACCTGGTCAACCTATCGCGCCATGACGAGGCACTTGAGCATTACAGGTCGTTTCTGGCCTCGGCCCGGTCGGAGGAGGATGTTGCACGGGGAGCGCGGAAGGTGGCCGGAGTACACTTGCTGCGCGGGAATCTGACAGAGGCGCGGAAACACTACGAGACGGCTCTGGATCGCCTGAGGCCTCTCCTACCTCTGGCGGAGGCCAGCCGTGTTCATTTTGGACTTTCGTATCTCCTTGTCTACAGGAACCGCCTGGATGAGGCTGAGGAGCAGGCGCAGGCAGCTCTGGAGATTGCTCGCCAGGTGGGTGATACCCGAGGGTTGGCGGACGCCAACAAGGTCTTGGGGGTCATAGCTGCCCAAAGGGGGGATCTGGAAGCGGCGTGTGAGTATGACGAGCGGAGCTTGAAGTTCTATCGCCAGTTGGGCGATCTGGCTCGAACCGCCCAGGCCTGTAACAATGTGGGCGACAGCTACCGACTGCTGGGCCAGATGGGCCGCGCTCTGGAGCGTCTGGAGGAGGGTCTCGAACTTGCCCGGCGGATCGGCGACACGCGGGACGAAGCACTCCTTCTCCAAACAGAGGCAGAGTTATACCTCGATCAGGGGGAGTGGGAGGAAGCGATTGCCCACCTGGAGCAGGCCTTGCCTTTGGCCGAGCGATCGGGGGCGGTGGCTCGAATGATTGAGGTCCATCGGATCCTCGGATCGGCCTACGTGGGAGTGGGGAGGCTGGAGGAGGCTCGACATCACCTGGAGATAGCCGAGGTCCAGAGTCGGGATACAGAGCTTCTTCGGTTTGCGGCGGGGACCTATCTAGATCTGGGTTGCCTGAACGCAGCACAGGGCGAGTTCGATGAGGCTGAAAGGTACCTTGAAATGGCGCTGGAGGCGGCTGGGCCGGAGCCATCGGATGCGTTTCTGGGCCTCCTGCACCGCTGTTGTGGGCAGTTGCAGAGTCGTCGTGGTGATTGGGAGGAGGCAGTAGACCACCTGGAGAGGAGTCTGGAGTTTCTGGAGCGGACCAACCTGCTGGCGGACGTGGGAAAGACGCGCCTGAGCCTGGGCGCGGCCTACGAGAGTCGTGATGACGAGGGGGACAGGGGGCAAGCGTGTGAGCAGTTGCTCGCGGCGATGTCGATCTTCCGTCAGATCGAGGCTCGAGGGTACCTCGCTCAAGCGGAGGTGCGGGTGGAGGAGCTACGCTGCACGGCGCCGCCCACCCACCCAGCTGATGATAGAGAAGAAGGAGGGTAGTCATGAGAGCCGGTGTAGAGTACGAAGGTGTCGTGGCGTTTGCCTTGATCAAGACGGAACCCGGGGCGGCCTCACATGTTGCCAAGGAGGCATCGACGTTCCGCTGGGAGAAGAGGGAGGAAGTCCGAGGGGTCCGGTGGGCTGCAGTGATCACGGATCTCCACAGGAAGATGGAGCGCCCCTATGACGTGATGGCTGCGATGAGGGTTGAAGACAAGGGTGCCCTCGAAGAGCTGCTGGAGCGGATTCGAGAGATGGGAGGAGTGGTGAACCCCCTGGTGGTGGGCGTGGACGAACTTTACGGGGACGGAGAGCTGCAGGCGTCATTCGGACACAACGGTTTCCCGTAAACACCAACCAGTGGTTCGGGCAGGCGCACGGCCAGTCGTCCGCCAGCCCCCAGCGGACGACTGGCCCTTGTTGACCTGCAAGGAGCGATACAGGAGCGTCAGAGGGCGGTCTTCCACTTTCGCTGTCACCTTGCTCACCTGCCCCGCTCGACGCTCAAAGGCTTTTCTGAGCTCATTTGCCCTGCAGCCGCGATCGCTGTGCGCGCAAGTCGGCCACAATCGGCTCGCTCACGCGACGGTTGTCCCCGCGGCAAGTGGCTCCAGCTGACGAGTGGATAATCTCGGAGAGACTGCGGTTCATCGAAGACGCATAGACAAAAGGAGAGTAGTCGTGAAACGGGCATTGACGTTGATTGTGTTGGCCGTTGCCCTTGTGACAGTGATGATCTCGCTGTCATTTCTTCCTGGGGCGGCCAACGATGCTGTACTAGCGGACTTCACTCCTACGGCGTTCGCGTACTTGCCCGTAGTGAGGAGGGATCCAACACCCACGCCTATACCTCAATCCAGCGTGTATGTGGAGAACGACACAGGAGGTCAGCTGTGCTATGAGATCTACGGGAGCGGCATTGGTCGGAAATGCTTCTCCTCGGGAACACATCACTATGGTTCTTTCCCGACTGGCACTTATTCGTGGCACGCCTCAGCCCGGTGTGGATCGGATGGTGGGACCCGTTATTACTCTTCTGGCACGTGGGTTCACAGGTTCTGGTGTGGTGTTGCTGGTGGCGCCCAATCCGCGCCTTCGTTGCGGCATTTGGAGGAGTAACGTCAGGGGCCTACTGAGACCCTTGGCACAACCTACTCAAGCATAATACGCGCAGTCCCCGAGGATGCGTTTCTTGGGTGAGCGAGGAGATACTCGGTGCGCGTGAGCAAGCCGCAGACTTGCGAGCGGTGCTGTGAGGGAGCAGCAGCGGAGTCGACAGATGCGAGGTCCGGAGCCACCGGCGCTGGCGGCCTCGTCTACCGTGTTGTGCCGACATCCTCCCACCTGAGTCGTCTACGCGGAAGTCTCTGCATAGGTCCCCATATACACAGAAGTGCTCTGAGCTACCCCCCATACATCTGACGATGAGTCCATCAGCGGGGCGTGCGCCGTTTTGCACCACGTCTGTTGCGCGATGAAACCACGATGGCTGGGAAGAAAGCGGCGCTCTTGGCGTTTGCGCTGACCACAGCGAGCCATTGCTGGCATCGTTGAGCTGACTTCGTGCAGAACATCTGCCTGGAACTGGATTCCTCTCCGCCGCAGTTGGCCGTGGAAGTCATCGCGCAGTCCTACCCAGATGAGCTTCTGACCGGCAAGAGGGCCACAAGCAGGCGAACGAGCCCAATTCTAGGGATTTTCTAGGGTCTTGCCGGGTGTTACTGTGATACAATGTTGACCCGCCACAGCGTCTGGGTGCCGAAGGGAGGCTAGGGGCGCTGTGATGAACTGGTCGGGGCGACCAGATTCACGAGCCTCGTTTGGGAGGTCATCCACGCCTGGGCAGAGAAGCTGCGTCCAGTGTTGACGGGCGCATAAGCCCTGTCAGAGGAGGCGGGCCTAACACCTCGGCGGCTATCGCCGCGGTGAGATCACAGGGCTTTCGCAGGCTGTCCTGAGAGCTTGCGAGGGCTTGAAGCCACCACCGCCGCGCGAGTCAGCTCGATGGTGCTGAGGGAGTAGCCGACAAGGCTGCGAACCTTGAGGTGGAAGTCCTCTGGCGTCAGCTACCCGATCCAGACGGCTAGCATATCTGGGACGCAGGAATGCAGGGAGCGATCACCAGCAAACCGCAATCCCCGGAAGGCATAAGCACCCAGGGGAAAGGAGAGAACCATGTCCGACCGAGAGTATCACGGGAAAGAGGAAGAGAAACAGGAGGAGAAAGGCAGAGGCTGGGACGAGAAGTGGCGTCGTGACCCACTCAGTGCCATTGTGTGGGCCACAATCCTCATCTGGGCCGGCGTGGCGATGCTGCTGGCGAATGCGGGGTCTCTGGACAACTGGAGCTTCCTGGGCTCCCGCCTGCAGGCCTGGTCGGTTGGCTTCATCGGAGCGGGGGTGATCGTCCTTCTGGAGGTAGTAGTCCGCCTGCTCGTGCCTGCCTATCGTCGCGGCGTGGGAGGCACCCTCGTTTTCGCTGCCATCCTGTTAGGCGTCGGCTTTGGAGAGGTGGTGGGCTGGGAATTGACGGGGGCGTTGATTCTGATCGCCATCGGCCTGTCTGCATTGCTGAGCGGCCTTCTGCGGCCCCGCTAGACGATACCGGTCGCCGCGCGCGGGCCCTTCTCGGCTTACCGAGACGGCGCCTCCGGTGTATGTTGTGGGCACGACCCTGGGCACGAGTCAAGCACTTTGCCAAAGTGTGTGATTGCCCCTGGAATTCAGGTGCGAGTCAGTTGGCGACTCTCGGGGGGTCAGGCGTGGGGGCGGCTGAGAACCAGAGAGTCGCCAACTCAAACTTGGCCCTCGGGGAGATTCTTTAGTCCGCCAGAGATAGCGGGTCTTCTCTGTCCTTGCCCCACTGAGCGCACGCTTGCACCCTCACCCGAGTCTGCCTCACACGCTATCAGAGCGGAGATCTGTTAAGTCGCCTCTCTCCTTCGTACCTCACGGATTCTCCGGAAGAGGCAGCCGAACCTCTGTTGGCCTCACGGGCTCGGCGCTCTCCTTGCGTCCCGCTCTAAGCTGCTGCGGCCGAGGCGGTCTTGGACCGCTCGTCTATCGAACCTCACGCCGCGGGCGGTACTGAATTGCCTCTGCCAGGTGAGCGGTCTCGATGCGATCGCATCTGGCCAGATCGGCGATCGTGCGTGCGAGCTTCAGAATGCGGTGGAAGGCCCGCGCGCTCATCTGCAGCTGCTGCATCGCCGCGCGTACCAGAGCTCGTCCCGATTCATCTAGCTGACAGATCTCCCGCACCTCGGCCGGCCCCATCTCCGCGTTACAGGTCGGGGGTATGTCGGCGAACCTCTCCCACTGAACCGTTCGTGCCTGGTTCACCCGTTCCTGGATGGCCTCGGATGGCTCCCCGCGCCGCCTGTCGGTCAGTTTGTCGTAGTCCACCCGCGGCACCTCGACGTGAATGTCGATGCGGTCGAGGAGCGGTCCGGAGATGCGCTTTTGGTAGCGAGTGACAGTGGCTGGGCTGCAGGTGCACTCGCGCACTGGATCTCCCCAGTAGCCGCAGGGGCAGGGGTTCATGGCGGCGATGAGCATGAAGCGGGCCGGGAAGGTGAGGGTACCGGTGGAGCGGGCGATTGAGATGTGGCCATCCTCCATCGGCTGGCGCAGTCCCTCCAGGGTGCGCCTGCCGAACTCAGGCAGTTCATCCAGGAAGAGGACTCCTCGGTGGGCGAGGCTGACCTCGCCGGGAGGTGGCCAGTGGCCGCCGCCGACCAGCCCAGCGTGGCTGATGATGTGGTGAGGGGCACGGAACGGACGGTGACGGATCAGGGGGACATCTGAGGGAAGGAGACCGGAGACGCTGTAGATCTTGGTCACTTCCAGCGCCTCATCGAAGCTCATCGTGGGCAGGATCGAGGGTACAGAACGGGCCAGCAGCGTCTTGCCCGCCCCAGGCGGTCCCGCCAAGAGTACGTTGTGTCCGCCAGCTGCAGCGACCTCCAGCGCTCGCTTCACGTGCTCCTGTCCTTTGACGTCGGCGAAGTCCACCTTGTAGTAGGGCGGTTTGAGGGGGGCCGAGTCGTTCTCCGGTTGGTAGGGAGCGATCTCCCGCAGTCCCTGCAGATGGGCCGCCAGTTGAGCCAGGTTCTCTACTGGGAGTACCTCAAGGTCCCTCACCAGTGCAGCCTCCGGTGCGTCGGTGGCGGGGACGCAGATCTGCTTTACCCCTTCCTGCCGGGCCACGGCGGCGATGGGCAGGATGCCGTTGGTGTGCCGCACCGATCCATCGAGGGAGAGTTCCCCTACGAAGAGTACCTCCTCCGCCGCCTGGGGCCAGGCCTGCTCAGTGGCGATGAGGATCCCCACAGCGATGGGAAGGTCGTAGGAAGGGCCGTCCTTGCGGATGTCAGCTGGGGCCAAGTTGACCGTGAGGCGCTTTCGGGGGAAGAGTAACCCGGAGTTCTTTATTGCGGACCGCACCCGCTCGTTCGATTCCTTGACCGCGGTGCCGGGCAGGCCGACGATGGTCAGGGAAGGAAGACCGCGAGCGGTATCTACCTCTACTTGGACCAGGACCCCTTCCAGGCCCAAGAGGGCACAACTGATGACTTTTGCCAGCATAGTCGGCTCCAATGAAAGGCTTTGGCTGCCATAGTCTACCACAGGGCTGCGAAAGAGGCAAGCAGAAACTGGAGGAGAAAAGGGGTGGAGCTCCTTGAGTGCTCTCAAGGGGAGGCGACTTCAGATCGGACGCGATTGCTTGTATGATCGCTTCCACTGGCGGCTCGCCAGCCCGGATCTTCGGCCGCGATGCTCCTGGAGATTCGTCAATGGAAGCGCCAGCAGCCGACCCTGTCCACCGGAGGCATGCTACTGAGTCTTCGGAGGGTCGGCGCCTTCTGCACTCAGGTTGCGGAGCGCCTCCTTCGCCGCAGTGAGACCGACGTGCTTCTCCCCATCGACGATGACTGCCGGTGTCTTCCAAACTCCCGCCGTCAGCGCTTTCAGCCGCCCACGCAAACGCCCCACATCGTACACCTCTACCTGCCCCTCCAACCGCCCCTGGGCGACGGAGAGGGCCTGCAGAAGGGTGGAGCTAGCTTGCTCCAGCAGCCGACCACTGAATCCGGGCATCCGCAGCGTCTCTTGAGCGAGCCCCGGCGCGCAGTGGCTGTGCATGCGGTGATGTCTATATGACTCAATGTCCGGAGGCACAGTTTCAGACTTAACGTAGACTTCTAGTATCTCCATCGCACCCCCCTTCCTGGCATACTCGAGCACCCCAGGGATAGCCGCCATTCCTGGTCAAACCGCATCCTCGGATCGGTCGGCCCCTGCCATAATCAGTGGATAGTCGTGCGCGAAGACTGCGGTGACGAGGTGCTCGCCAATTCAACCGGGAACGCCCCCGGTCATCCACGTAGCGGCCAGTAGCTCGCAGGCAGCAGTGATGGGGATGAGCGAGTCTTGCTAGCCTATTTGAGTGCTCCCCCTGCGCGGCGACGCGCAAGTTCTCCGGGCTAGTGCATCTCTGTCCGTGCCCGTGATTGTTGAGCCTTCATGCGCTCTCAGCTTCTGCTGTCTTCTTCGACCGCGCCTTCTTCTTCTTGCGCCGCGCTGCGCCGTGGACACCTCGCATCGTCGGATCAAGCGCGTCCCGCAGGCCATCCCCAATGAAGTTG
>JASFWK010000174.1:0-3769 GCA_050049355.1 Anaerolineae bacterium
GCCTCAATACGGGCTCTCAGCCCTACTCGACCGACGCTCGCCGAAATCTCTGAGCCTTAGCCTGAGTAGTAGCCTCCAATAAGGTATAGCTTGTTCACTTTCATATGTTCGGCTCGGTAAGGCCTCTCTCAATGGCTCCCAACGGCGTCGCTAGTACTTGCTCCTCAGGCCGGTGTTCTCGCTTCGGCCTCCCTGCTCAGTCTACACCCACTCGCCGGCCCGCACCATCGCGGGTTTCGCGGGCCAGAAGGAAACAGAGACCACATCTGGCCGCCCCGATCCAGTACCGCCCCGGCGCGAGGTGTCGTAGAAAGAGCGGGGGGCCCTGCCGGCAAGAGCCCCCCTCACAAGCCTACTCTGAAGGCCGGCTAGAGGGCCGACCCATACAGCCGCCCGGCGCTGCCGCCTCCTCAGTCGCTGGCACGCGCGGCCATAGCGCTGAGTACCGGGGAGATGGCGTTCTTGACGATGCCAAACTGCCAGGAGTCCACCAGCTTTGGCTTGAGCCGGAGCGGTGGGGTCAGATCCAGAAGTGCCTTATCCGAGTTGTAGAGCTGCGCCGCGCCCTCCACCGCGGAGGGATCGGCCTCGAACTTGCGGAGACCAGACAACAGAATCTGATCTCGCCGCTCAGGCGATACGCCGCTCACCGCGGCAGCTGAGGCCACGCAGAACCCGAAGGTCGCTGTCGGGGGATACTTCAGTGTGATCTGTCTGTTTCCGAACCGCCAGACCCGTCCCTTCTTGACCAACTCGGCCGTGAACCAGCCCAGGAAATCCTCAATCAGCGCCTCAGGCGCTGCGGCGAAGACGGTGCGACACCGAGTCAATATGGCATTCCGCAGCCAGTCGACCAAGAGGATGTTATCATCAGGCTCAATGACCTGCCACATCGCGCGCACCACCGAGCGGGCCTGGTCAGGATGCTCGTCGCCCCAGGCCACGAACGTCTCCACTAATGCAGAGTCGATTTGGGAGTACTTGTAATCGCCGTATCCGTGGATCCTGAGGTACTCCGAGAATTGCTGGTCACGCCCCGTATCGCGACGATAGGATGCATAGAGCGGATTGAGATCCAGATACTCACGGACGATCTCCTCATGACTCTTCTGCTTGCTCATCAGGCCCTGCCAGAAACCCCTCAGTCCCTCAGGCTGCTCGTCCGTCCCAGCGCCAGCCCACATCGCCCCCGGGATGGCCCTGGTCCCGCCATTGGTCGCCTCTCTGAGGTAGGTCACCCGGCTCTGGACATCTCCCTGGGCGAGGAACTGACCGATCGGATCTCCAGCCATGTCCGCAGCAGAGATGACCGATGCGGCAGAGACAGGATCGACACACAGCCAGCCCTGCCTCACTCGAGGAACGAGATCGGATGAGTGAGGCGATTTCTCCGCCAGGCTGTACGCCTCCCTGGCAAGCCCCCGGTTCACCAGAGTGATCAGGAACCAAGCCTCCGCCTCCGGATCCTGTTCGGTGTGGTCCGCAAGTGCCTGATAGGCACTCTCGACCTCGTCGGCTCCCACCGTACTGCCAACATAATGAGCGCGTGCGAAGTTGACCAGGTAGGAAGGCGTCTTCCGAAGCAGAGATTCCAGAGTCCCTTCGGTCAGCGTACCGGTTGTCACGCCCAATTCGAGAAGGTTGGCCAAAGCGCCGAAGCGCACCGGCCAGACCTTATCCAGATGAGACGTCTTGGCTACAAGGACATGCAACTCCTCCAGCAGAGCCGGAACCTCGGCCTTCTGCTCCCCGCCCACCTGCGACATCACGAGCTTGGCATAGCGCGTGAGGATCTTGCCAAACTTCTCCTCGTCCTGTGAGGTCGTAACCGGCTGAATCGACCCTCTGATCTGAGCCCCCACGCCCTGAACAAGATCTGCGGGCAGGCGCAGTTGGGGGCTATCCTCCTCAAGGATCTCGAGGGCTATCTCCACCACCCTTCCTTTGCGCAAGCTTTCCACCAGGAGCTTCCACTCCTCAGCCAGCAGCGGGGAAGATCGGTTCATACGCTGGACCATGCTATCCTGCAGCTTGGGCGGCACCTTATCCATTAGCTGGAGCGCGTATCGACGATCGATCCCTATCCAGGTCTCCACCAGCGCGATCCAGGCCGCGCCTTTTCCGAAAGGCCAGCGCCGATCTCTTATTCTCTGCTCAGACTCCTGCAGGCGCTGCTTGGCCTGCTCAACGTCCGACGCCGCCAACTCTTTGGCAGCCTCAGTCTCAGCGATGATCTCAGCGGCGAACCCCTTGGTTTTCTCCTGCGAGGCGGACTCCAGGGTCGAGCGGAGTTCCTCCAGTGCCGTCTGGTCCCCTTCGGGAACCTTACCCTGCTGCGATGCAAGGGCGTTCCAGTAGTGCTCTGCCCTATCAGGGGCGAAGAGCAAGGAGAACTGGCACAAACGCAGCAACAGGAAGGCTTTCGGGCCGTCCCTCAGTTGATCCCCGGCCAGAGCAGCTTCGACGGTCGCCAGCACGTCCACCTGTGCATCAGCCATGACATCCCTCCTACTTAGTATGGTGGCCTTACCATCTACCGATCGGCCCCTACTCATCCCTTCTCGCGCGGCGCCTCTTTCTCCAGCAAACCCGCCAGCGAAGCTGCGATGAAGCTCAGGGAAAGGAAGAGTCCGATTCCAACATCAGGAAAACTGTGTGCAAGATTCTGCCAAGAGCGAAGGGAAGGGGAATGCGCAACTAGCCCATATCGCGCTCCTGGCCGCAGCTGGGGTGGCAGGACTTGAACCTGCAACCTCCCGGTTAACAGCCGGGGTATTCGACCCGCTGAACCACACCCTACTCTTCTATTATACTGCCTGTCACCCATACGCACCAGCGGTAGCCTCGGGAACCCCCAGGTACCCGTCCAAGACCCCTGGATTTGAGCGCGGTCCCTCAGAGTCTCAGGCGCGCAAGCCAGTTCGCACTGGTAGATCACGAACGGACTGCGGCCCCGTGGCGCGCGTCTTTATGCCATCACCGCCCCAGGCTTCCAAGAGTGCACAGAAGCACCTGGAGCAGTCGGTCTGCCGAAAGTGCCAGATGACGATGGCTGCAGTTATCGATCTGGGCATCGGTGACCGCTCCTCGGGCCGGAAGGTCGATGCGCGCCAGTGTCACCCCAGGGTCCGGTTCACATGGCCGGCACGGCTGGCTCACGATCTCGCAGAGCAGACGGTGCAGCCGCTCCACTCCCGCGCCCTGCCGGATACCATCTGCCAGCAGCTCACACAGCTCCAGATCGACCCTGTCGCCAACCTCGGGTGGTTCGCGTCGGAGGCCCAGTTCGAACGCTTCCAAGATCCGCGAGGCGGCGCTCTCCTCCTGTGAACCAGGTTGAGCTGGCCCGGGGAGAACAGGCACAAAGTCAGCAGGACTCTCTCGGTACTCCACTACCAAGAAGGGCGACTCTGTGCGGCCGGTAATCCCGAGAGCACCACGGCAGCCTCTCTCACCCAGGTCGAATTCAACAGGTTCGGGAACAACAATCTCCCGTCCCCACGCGTCAAGCGCCAAACCAGGCTCCACCACCACGCACATTGGTTGGGACGGCCCGGCTGGCACCACGCGCAACCCGCACACCACGCCGTAGCCGTGCAAGTAGCGGTTGTGCCGCTTGCCTTTACCCCGGAAGTACTCCTGCTCCTCCCGGAAGTCATCCTCAGTGAGCAACTGACCAGAGAAGTAGCTGTTTCGTTTGGCCGGCGTCAGCTCCTGACATGGATCGCGATCGCCTGTGTCCATTGGCTCATCCTTTCGCCCTTTCTCG
>JASFWK010000175.1:0-3761 GCA_050049355.1 Anaerolineae bacterium
GCTACGCCCGCGCTCCAGGCGGGCATGTTGGAGGACCTCTATCTGGTCTTGGCAGGTTGGACAGGAGGTGGGAGTGCAGCCACGGTCAAGGTCTTCATCAATCCGCTCGCCAGCTTCCTTTGGCTCGGTGGTCTGATCTTCCTCACTGGTGGAGCAGTGGCGATGTGGCCCTCGGCTCGAGCTGTGCGGCTTCCGATTCCCCAGGCTCGGCGACGGGCAGTCAGGAACAGTATTGGGCTGGCGGTGGGTCTCTTGATCCTGCTCGCCGCTGGCCTGGCTATGTGGGGACCTGGCCATGGGGCGGCGGCTCAATCTTCCGGCCGCCCCCTCCCTGGACAGCCAGCTCCGGATTTCACCCTTGACCTGGTGGACGGATCGCAGTTTACCCTCTCCGACCTGCGCGGCCAGGTGGCGGTGGTCAATTTCTGGGCTACCTGGTGCCCGCCCTGCGAGGAAGAGCTGCCCCGCCTGCAGGCAGTTTGGGATGAGTACCAGGAGGAGGGGGTAGCCTTTGTCGGCGTTGTCTACCAGGATCAGATGCCAGCGGTGCAGGGAGCGATAGCCCGCTTTGGCCTCACCTACCCGGTGGGGTTGGATGGCTCGGAGCGTATCGCCAACTCCTATGGCATCACTGGCGTGCCCGAGACCTTCGTGATAGACCGCGAGGGACAGGTGGCGTATCTCCACATTGGGCCTGTAGGATCGGATGAACTGACAGCTGAGATAGAGGATTTGCTGAGTCAATAACCCGGCTGCAGACTCCAATCCGCAATTCGCAGTCTGCGATCAGCAATCTTGAATAGAGGACTAGGTATGAGCATCGGTTCCATATTGGTTGGTGTTGCACTAGCGCTGGTTGTGGGGGCTTACTTAGCCCGACCTTTCCGCTCCGGCGGTGGTCTGGATCGGCAGATTGAGGCCTGGGTAGCCCAGGTGCGGGAGGCGGGAGCGGGAGGACGTGCGGACTACTGCTCGCAGTGCGGCCGGCGGGTCGGACCCGATGACCGATTCTGCCCTGGGTGTGGGACAGCGCTGCAGGGAGGTGGCCGATGAGGATCCTGCCCGGCAGGATCGGATTCATCTTGTGCCTGGTGGCTCTCATGCTGGCCACGGCCTGGATGCCCGCGCCGCAGCAGGAGGAGGTTGTAGTGACGGGTCAGGTGACCAACGGGACGCCGGGTGGCTCTGTGCCGACCGGTCTGCAGGTCATGCTGCATCTCTTCTCTGAGACGGAAGGGACGGAGACCCATACCACCACTCTTGCCGGCGATGGCTCCTTCCGGTTTGATGATCTTTCGCCGGAAGGAAATGAGACCTTCACAGCGCGCGTGATCTATGAGGGTGTGAGCTACTCGTCGGAGCCCACCACCCTTGAGGCGGGAGAGAGAGAGCTTTCTCTGCCTGTCACCATCTACGAGACCACGGAGGATCCCGCAGCGGTGGAGGTGTCTCAGCTGCACATCTTTGTGAGCGGGGTGGGGAGCCGTCTGCAGTTTGGGGAGTACTATCTGGTCAGCAACGTAGGGGATCGGACGTACATTGGCGTAGAGGACCCGGAGACGGGCCGAAGGGCCACGCTGACGTTCACTCTCCCCGAGGGAGCAGAGAGCCTCAGTTTCGACGGTCCTGGTCAAGGGGAGCGCTACCTCGAGCGCGAGGTTGGTTTCGCTGATACTGAGCCCGTTCCTCCCGGCAACGCCACCGTAGAGATTCTCTTCCAGTATCAACTGTCCTACCGAGAGGGGCTCCGGGTGGAGCGCGTCTTGGACGTGCCGGTTTCATCGGCAGTGCTGGTGATCCCCGAGGAGGTGGGGTTGGCATTAGAAGGGCCGAGGGTGATCCCGGCGGGATCGCTGGAAACTCGACTGGGGCCGGCTCTTTCCTACACAGCGGGTCCACTGGAAGCGGGCGAACCGTTGGTCTTTACGCTGGTTGCCCGTCAATCGGAGTCGGAGAGATCCTTGGCCCCCCAGACCTCGTCACGGACGCGGAACATGGCGCGAGAGGTCGGTGTTGGCCTGGCGGCGCTGGCGGCGGCCTTGGTGGGGGTCTACTTCTTGTGGCGCCCCGCGCCCGCCGGCCCAGTGCCCGCCCGGACCCGCCCGCTGGTGGAGGCTGTTGCTTCGCTCGATGACGAGTTCGAGTCGGGCAAGATCTCGGAGAAGGCCTATCGGAAGAAGCGAAAGTCTCTCAAGCGGCGGCTACGTGCGCTATTGAGAGCGGCGGAGGAGCAAGCCGAAGGGGGAGAGGGAACGAAAGGATCAGGGTGAGCCAAAGACCCAAGAGAAGCTGTCAGGAGAGAGCGGGGATTGGGTCTCCTCTGTACCTCCGCATCGCTCAATCGCCGGTGCTGATTTGGGCCCTTTGAAGTGGGCAACGTCAATGATTGAGGTCTGCAGTCTAGTGAAATCCTTCGGCCCCCGCGTCGCTCTGGCGGGTGTAGATCTCACGGTGGAGCGGGGCGAGTTTGTGACGTTGGTGGGCCCCAATGGCGTGGGCAAGACTACCCTCCTGCGCGTTCTGGCCACGCTGACCCGCCCCACCTCTGGAGAGGTACGCATAGCCGGCCTGAGCCCGGCACAAGCCGGAGCGGAGGTCCGCCGCAAGATTGGCTTTCTCTCTCACCGCACCCTCCTCTACGAGGACCTGACCGCCGAGCAGAATCTGCGCTTCTATGCTCGCATGTATGATCTGCCAGACCATTTGGCCCGCGTTGAGAACCTGCTGGAGCAAGTGGGACTGGCGACGCGCCGCCACGACCTGGTGCGAAGCTTCTCCCGCGGGATGAAGCAGCGTCTGGCGGTGGCCCGTGCCGTTCTCCACCGTCCCCAGGTGCTGTTGCTGGACGAGCCCTACACCGGACTCGATCCTCAGGCGACGCAGGCGCTGACTGACCTCTTGGTGGAACTGGTCGATGAGGGGGGGACCATCTTGCTGACCACCCATGACCTGGCCCGTGGCTTGGCAGTGGGTCGCAGGGTCGTGGTGTTAGCCCAGGGCCAGGTAGTGCGTGATGTCTTGAGGGAGGAGCTGGATCCAGCCACCTTCCCGGAGGTCTACCAGGACCTGACCAGGAAATCAGACCTTGGAAGTCTCGATCGCTCTGGGGGGTGGAGGTGAGATTCGTCCGCAAGGTCTGGGCCATTGTCATCAAGGACGTCGCCACTGAGCTTCACACCCGGGAAATGATCAGCGCGATGCTGGTCTTCTCTGTGCTGGCGTTGCTCATCTTTAGTTTTGCCCTCGACCTGCGCGGTGCTACAGCACGGGCGGCCGCCCCGGGCGTCTTGTGGGCTACGGTGGCTTTCGCCGGCACGTTGGGGCTGAGTCGATCGCTGGCCCGAGAGCAACAGACCGGGTGCATAGATGGGCTGCTTCTGGCCCCGGTGGATCGCAGCGCCATTTTCTTCGGCAAGGCCTTGGGGAATCTGGCCTTCATGCTGATTGTGGAGGTTGCCCTTCTACCTCTCTTCTCGGCCCTCTTCGATGTCTGGCTCTTGCGACCGTCGGTGCTGTTGGTGACGGGGCTGGGGACGGTGGGATATGCCGCTGTGGGGACTCTGCTGGCGGCTATTGCCATCAACACGCGGGCACGCGAGGTGATGCTGCCAGTCCTGCTGCTGCCGCTTGCGATCCCGGCCCTCATCGCCGCCGTCCAGGCCACCTCCGGGTTGGTTGAGGGGGGGACGCTGGCGGAGGTAGGGGGCTGGGTACGCCTGCTGATTGTCTATGATCTGGTCATTGTGGCGGTCTCGCTCGTC
>JASFWK010000073.1:0-10043 GCA_050049355.1 Anaerolineae bacterium
TTTCGCCAGTGGCAGCTTTCCACGGAGCGAGTTTGGGATCGGAGGGGAGCTACCTCGTTCACTTCCTTCCCGAAAGCTTCAAAGGACATCTCTGTGGCTGTGGAGGGCTTTGCGGCCTGGCTGCCGTTCGGGAGAGGTCATCTCAAGATTGGAGGGCGCTCGGAGTGGTGCCGAACGTTGCGATTCCCTCTCCGTGTGTTATAATGGTTGGTGCTTGGTTTGGCTTGAGTCGAAACGTCATTTCGTGTGGCAGTAAGGGGCCCTGAGGCACAGGTCTTGGGGCGGTTAACGGAAGGGGCATCGTGAGGCGCGGATCATCTCGAGCTCAATGGAGTCAGCGAATCCTCTGGCTCATCAGCCTGCTGGTCGTATTGAGCATGGCTCTGGGCCTGGTGGTTTCATTCGCACCGCGTCCGCCGCGTCCTACGTCGACCCCATTCCCCAGCCGCACTCCGTTCCCAACCCGTACGCCCACGCCGACGCCGGAACTTGGATAGAGGGGCTCGCATCACCTGAGTGGTATGCGCAGTCGAGCGTGAATAGATCTTACCTTTATCCTCCTGACAACCCCTTGCGGGAATATCGTCCGTCCGCGGTCTGTGAGCAGAGCTGCAGGGGGAAGGATAGAAGATGAATGATGGGAAATTGAACATCCTGTTTCTCTCCCCCGAGGTGGTCCCCCTTGCCAAGGTGGGTGAATTGGCGGACGTGGCCGGTGCGCTGCCGAAGGCACTCCGTGCTCTCGGTCACGACGTCCGCGTGATGGTACCTCGCTACGGCTCAATCCGGTCTGACCGGTTCGGACTCGAGAAGGTCGGCAAGCCTTTCCCAGTGCCCTGTGGGCCCGGAGAGGAGCGCGCTCATCTGGTTCGCACTGCCGCTGACCAGGGGGCACCGATTTATTTGATCTGGGATGAGAAGTTCTTCTCACCTCGGGAGCGGGTTTACGGCTTCGACGACGATCCGCAGCGGTTCGTGTTCTTCGGTCGGGCGGCGATCGCCGCCCTCTCGCTGCTGGACTGGATGCCTGACGTCATCCACGCCAATGATTGGCACACCGCGGTGGTCCCCACTTGGCTGGCCTACGAGGGCCGCTACCTGCGCGAGTACCGACATCTGGCTTCTCTGTTCACCATTCACAACCTGGCTTACCAGGGCATCTCCGGTCGACTCATCCTCACCTTCGCGCAAATGGAGTATGTCAAGCACCTGGATGTGGAGCCGCCGGGGCGGGTCAACTGGATGGGTCAGGGGATCGCCAACGCCGATCTAATCAACACGGTCAGTTCGCGGTATGCGCAGGAGATCCTGCAGCCGGAGGGGGGAGCTGGGCTGGATTCCTTGCTGCGTCGTCGTCGGGATCGACTATTCGGTGTCCTGAACGGGATTGACTACGATCTGTGGGATCCGTCCGCCGATCCTCACCTCCCCCAGCGATTCGATCGCTCCAGTCTCAAGATGCGGGCGGTCAACAAAGCGGCCCTACAACAGGCGGCCCGACTGCCGGTGCGAGACGAGGTCCCGCTTGTGGCGATGATCTCTCCGCTGAAGCCAGTTGAGGGTATGGGGCTTCTTGAGTCGGTGCTGGAGCGTCTACTTGAGAATAACGTCCAATTCGTGCTTCTGACCACCGGCGAGCCGGAGTACCAGGAGCGGGCGGAGGCGCTTCGCGCTCGCTTTCCGGATAGGGTGCGAATCTTCCGAGAACTTGAGGAGGCTCTGACGCGCCGTATCTACGCCGGCTGTGATCTATTCCTGATGCCCTACCGTTTTGAGCCTTGTGGATTGGGACAGATGATAGCTATGCACTATGGTGCCGTGCCGGTGGTGCACCGCACCGGAGGGCTGGCGGAAACGGTGACCGACTACCACGCGCGGCCAGACAAAGCCACTGGCTTTGTCTTCAGTCCCTTCACCCCGGAGGCTTGTCTGGACGCGCTGGAGCGGGCACTGAGGGTCTTCCGTGATAAGAAGGCGTGGACCTCCCTCCAGATGCGAGGAATGAAGGCGGACTTCTCCTGGAGGGACTCGGCGCGGACGTATGTGGATCTGTACCGGCGAGCGATAGAGCTGCACGCTCAGAGTTGATCCCTGGATTGGCCTTTCTCTGGCTATTCGCTACGTAGAACCCATTCGAAGGTTGACCCCTTTCCCCCCCATGATCCCGGCTGGTCTTTGCAGTCTCCTCTCCCCTGGGAGCAGCGGTTCTAGTGGGAAGTGCCGCAACTTGGACCGAGAGCAAGGGATGAACCAGGTCAGAATCAGTTGAAAAGGGGGTTGGCATACCTCGCCATCTCTCGCTCTCATTCTTGACCGAAACGCAGCGGAGGCGAAGAACTACGTTTCCTTGGCGAGATTTCCTGTCGATTTGCTCCTCAGAATGGGAGCTTACGGTCAATCCTGAGGAGCAGATTGGCTGTTACTCCGAAGAGGGCAAGGTCAGGAGAACATCGAGTCGGTCCCAATTTGAGTTGTTGACAGAGCCATCCCGGGGAGTATAATTACGACGTGCCCGGTGCAAGGGAGCGGCCCCTTGCGCAATTGCCTGTCACTTGGTCAAGACTCACCACAGGGACTGGCTAGAGGATTCCCTTGTCCTCCATACCTCTGCGGTCATTTTCCTTGCCGTCCCGTAGCTATATTCCTGTGAGAAGGGGAGGTTGTCATGCCAGGGGAGACCGGAGATCGCAGTCCGTGGCCATATCGAGTCATCGAGCATGGCAGCAAGCTAGGTATCCACTCGATCCGACCCAACAGGGTAGGGCAATTCGCCGAAGACATGGCGGCCGCAGGAGCCGCCTTCTCGGTCGTCAAGGCCGTGGATGATCTAGAGTGGCTGAACGGTGTCAAGCAGGTGAGCCCCGAGACCATCACGCTCGCACGACTGACTTCAAGGTGGGAAGGCTGCGGCAATGTGGAGCGCCCAACCACCGATTTGGACGAGATGGCTGACCAGCTGCTGGAGGTCATCCTGGACAAACTGGCCGCTCGCGCGACCCTGCGGGAAGTTGTGGACTATTGGGAGATCTGCAACGAGCCGGACCCACCGGGGGCCGATGGGTATCGGCGGCTCTCTCTCTTGATGATCAAATGCATGGAGCGAGCGGAGGCTGAAGGATTGAGCCTGGCGATCTTCGCTCTCAACTCGGGCACGCCGGAGTGGGACGAAATGGTCGCCATGGTCGACACTGGTGTCTTCGCCAGAGCCCGCCAAGGTGGCCACATCCTGGCTCTCCACGAAGGCGTCTTCTGGCACGACAGGCCGATTGATTTCCTGTGGGAGAATCCCATACCAGGCGGGCCGACGGTGCCCGGAGCTGGCGCCCTCCACTTCCGCTATCGCTATCTCTATCACTTGCTCAAAGAGCGGGGAGAGGTTGTACCTCTGGTCGTCACCGAGTGGTACGGCGGGCACTATGCTCAGCACGGCACGACCCCGGAGCAAGTGGCAGATCAGGTTCGATGGTGCGACGAGAAATACCGCGAAGACTACTACTTTCTTGGCTTCTGCCCCTTTACCCTCGGGCCGGTTGGACAGTGGGGCGAGGCAGACTATGAGTTTGCCTACCCTGAGTTGGTCGAATACGCGGTCTCAATCCGCGAGGAGCCGAACGCGGGTCCCGCCCCGGACGAGGAGGAACCAGAGGAAGAGCCCGATGAGGCCGGACGGGGCGCCCCGCGGGAGCAGTACAAACGCATCTACGTGCTGCTGCCACCCGATGCCGACAGCAGTTGGACTCTGGCAGTGGTGAGGGGGACTTGGGACTCGAGACGGTTCACGGTGGGAGGAAGCGCCGACGACGCTGGCATCGGCGATCTTGACAGCCGGATCGTGATCGCTGTCAATCCATCTCACTGGGAGAGGAGCCTGGAGGAGTTCTTTGAAACTTATTATTCCGGCGTGCAGTACGTCCCCGTAGAGGCAGAAACTCCGGAGGAGCTATCCCTCCGGTTGAGCGCCATCGACGTGTAAGCATCACTGGTGTGTGTGGAAACTGTCCGGGATCGTGACGTGCGAGCGCGGGGTTCCGCCAGCGTGAGCGCTACGGGCGATGGACGTAGGGGGCGAGCAAGCCTGCCGGAGACTGAGCTTCCTTTGACAACGGCCCTGGCGCGCGCACCGACCGAGCCCAGCCACGCCGGCCGATGGCTCCCTCCGGTCTTGCTATTGATAGTCACCTTGTCCCTCTATCTGGCGTTCCGCAGCATCTCTCTGGATGATTTCGACTCCTACAGTTTCGCTCTTGCGTTGGATCATTTCAGCTTGGATCTCCAGCAGCCCCAGCCGCCGGGATTCCCGGTCTATGTCTTCCTCGGCCGGCTGCTCTTGCCCTACGCAGGGGAGCCAACCACCGCGCTGACCCTCTTGAGTGCCTTCAGTGGCGCCCTTATCGTCTTCCTGGTCTACAAACTGGGGCAGGCTCTCTCCTCGAACGGGTTCCTTGCTGGGGTCGGAGCTGCCCTCTTGGTGGGCCTTACCCCAATGGGCTGGCTGACAGCTGAGAAGGCGCTCAGCGATGCGCCGGGTCTGGCGCTGACGCTTCTTTCCATCTGGCTTCTCTGGCTCGGACGGGACGACCTGAGAAGATTGAGCCTGGGCGCCTTTGCCTTCGCACTCAGCCTCGGACTGCGTCCCCAGGATGGTCTCCCTGCGCTGCTCCTCCTGGCTGGACTGACAGTTCGTTACCTACTGGAGCGTCGTTCTCTCTACCCGTTGGTTTGGGCAAGCTTGCCGTTCCTGGCCGGCCTCGTCGTCTGGCTGCTTCCCATCCTGCGGTCAGCTGGAGGGCTGGGCGCCTACTTGGCCCACCTGAGTGCCCACTCTGCCCATGTCCGTCAGACTGACTCGCTGCTGGCCTTGGGGCTTGGCTTCCCCGCGGCCCTTCGCGCTCGCGCGCTGGCCTTTGGTAACACGTTCTTCCTGCACACTATTGGCACTAGCCCCTTTTCCAACTGGGGCTGGAAAGACGCAGCGCGAGGGCTGGCCCTGGCCCTGGTCGCAGTGCCAGGACTTGCCAAAGCCGGCTGGCGACGACGGGATACGTGGCTGCTGGCTGGCTGGGCAGCGGTGGTGGGGAGTCAGATCTTCCTCTTTGAAACGCTGGATCGTCCCCGATTGATGATACCCCTGCTGCCTCCGCTGGCCCTGCTGATCGCACGGGGGTGGGCGCGCTTGCGCTACCCCCGTCTGCTGCCCGCCACTGCCCTGACCCTCACCGTCTTCGCTCTGCTCCTGCAGGGGGTTCCCTTGGCTGCACAACTGGCCTCTGCGCCGGCTCCGTCGGTCCAGGCTGCTGCTCACGTGGCTGCTCACTATCCTTCCGAAGAGACGTTGGTAGCGGCGGCGGGCTCCTTTCGCAGCGTGCAGGTTGAGCTCCCGTCTTACCGGCTGCTCTACCTTTACGAATTCGACGCCAGCGCTGTGGAGTCGGAAGAGCTCCGGTACATAGCCATCTTCGATCGGGACAAATTCCCAGACGAGGCGGTGGCCGCATTGAGCGGTGACGGTCGATACGTACCGCTGGAGGATCAATCCTTCGTTCGCGATCCGCGCGTTCATACCCAAAGCGACCGGATCCGCCTTCAGGTGTTGACCCCCGCTGATCTACTGCCTCCGGAAGCCCTTGCCCTCCCGAAGGGTGGATGCATTGACCTCGGTTCCCCTGACGATGGTCGGTTCATCGACCGAGGTTGGTATGGGCCCGAGGATATCGGCGGAGTCCGAGGGCGGTGGGCTGGGGGTATCTTGACAACCACCGTTCGGCTCTATCTTGAGAGAGGCCGCGATTACCACCTCTACTTGCGAGCGCTGCCTTATCCCTCTGACCAGGAAGTTGTCCTCCGGCTCGGTGACGAGCCGATCGTTCGCTTGCCGTTGCAGCCGACCTGGGCCGACTATGCGGCCTCCATTCCTGGCTCACTGCTTCCACAAGAGGGGGTTGCGCTGCTAGAGTTGGTCCACACTCGGATGACATCGCCCTTCGCCGAGACCGGCGGGGGGAGTTCCGACAGCCGAGCACTGACGGCTGCCTATGACTGGATTTGCCTGAGCGTTGACAGCACGCCCGAGCGCAGATCATCGCTGGCGGCTGTCTCCATTCGTTGAGGAGAGAGGAATATGCGTATTGAAGGACTGAACCTACGAGGTGTCTTCCCTGCTCTCGTGACTCCGTTTGATCGCAGGACGGAGGAGGTGGACGAAGAGGCTTTCCGGGGGCTGATTCGCCGTGTTCTTCCTTACATAGACGGGGTGGTTACAAGCGGCACCACGGGGGAGTTCCCCTATCTCACCCGCGATGAACAGCGTCGCTTGGTGGAGATCGCCCGCGAGGAAATCGGAGGCAAGTTGGTCATCGCTGGCTGTGGAGCCTCTGGAACCGCTCAAGCTCTTGCCCTGGCCGCCGATGCCAAGGAGACCGGCGCTGACGCGGTCCTGGTTGTCACCCCCTACTTCCTCCATCCTTCTGACAAGGGGGTCTATCAACACTTCTACGACATCGCCACCGGTGTGGACATTCCCCTTATCCTCTACAACATCCCGCAGGTGATGGACCGCTACCTTCCCCGCAATGTCGTGGAGGATCTGGCCGACCTACCCAACGTGGTCGGGTTGAAAGATTCCTCAGGCGACTTGACCTACACGATGGAGCTTCTGGAATATGTGGGCGATCGCATAGATCTCCTTATCGGGCACGACGAGGTGGTTGTGCCGGCGCTCGCCGGTGGGGTAACCGGGATGATCCTCGCCAGCGCTCAGGTCTACCCCGAGATCTGGCAGGAGGTGCTCCGACTCGTAGGAGAGGGGGAGATAGCAGAGGCCCGGGCTCTACAGCGGCAGGTGCAGAAGCTCTCCCGCATCTTCTGTCGGCACGGCGGAGGAGTCGCGGTCAAGGCCGCTCTCAACCTGATGGGGGTCCCCGCGGGCTCCCCTCGACGACCCCTGAAGAGCGTGGGCGGGGCGCTCATCCACGAAACGCGAGCTGAGATCCGGTTGGAATTGGAGGAGCTGGGCAAGATCGAAGCCGCGGATGAGTCGCTCGAGTACCCCGGCGGGCCGCTGGAAGGCCGCTTCGGCGATCTAGAGTTGACCGCTGAGGAGATCGCCACCCACGATCTGCGCGTCGGCAGCGGCACGGCAGGTGAGGGGCTCAACCGGGTGCAGCTGGACCTGGTGGCCGGGCGTAAGGATACGCCGCTGGGAGATGCTTACGCTCTGCAGTTGACCTATCCTCTTCCCAGGCGGGAATCGCTGACCGCTATCCTGGAGCCGGGTCTCACTGTTCGTCCCTCCACGCTCTTGCTGCCCACTTTGCCGCAGAGGAATCTGCGTCAGGCGAACATGATCTACGGCCCCACCCAGGCGGCGCTTGCGCGCGCTATCGTGGACGCAGTGGAGGCAAAGATCATCACCGCGCAGGCCGCCGAGGATGAGATCATGGTCGTCTTAGCGACGGTCCACCCTAAGGCGCTGGACCGGCACGCTCTTTACCAGAGCATCTACACCGCCGCGCGAGCAGCTGTCACGCAAGCTTTTGAGTAGGACAGTTCGCCGACCCGTCCCACCAAGGAGGAAGATGATGAGCTACAAGACAGATTGGTTTCGAGGCATATTCCCCGCCCTGGTGACCCCTTTTGCCAAGGATGGAGGACTGGACGAGGGTGCCTACCGCCGACTGATCCGCCATGTCCTGCCTCACGTCAACGGAGTTGTCCCCTGCGGGACCACGGGCGAGTTTTCTTATATGACCTTCGAAGAACGTCAGCAAGCCATTGAGGTTTGCGTGGACGAGGTGAACGGTGAGGTGCCGGTATTGGCTGGGACTGGCGCCCAGTCCACTCGCGAGGCTCTTGCACTGACCGAGTGGGCTCGGGATGCCGGTGCCACGGGTGCGCTGGTCGTCGCTCCGTACTACCTGAAACCCTCCTTCAACGAAGTCTACGACCACTACCGTGCGCTGGATGAGTTGGGGTTTCCCCTTGTCCTCTATAACATCCCCCAGTGCGCCGGAACCCATTTCCACTGGTGGACCGCCGAGGGGATGCTCCTAGATCTTGAGAATACAGTTGGCATCAAAGACTCCTCGGGGGACCTGCCCTTCATGGAGGCGCTGTTTGAGAAAGTGAAGGGGAAGGTAGGCATCTTCGTGGGCCATGACGAGGTCGTGCAGGCGGCGCTGGCCGCAGGAGCCGACGGAGCGATCCTTGCCTCCGCCAATCTAATCCCTGATCTATGGCAGGAGATCTACCGCGCCACACAGGAGGGGGACCTGGCGACGGCCCAGGAGTGGCAGCAGAGGGTCCAGAAGCTGGTGCGCATCGTTGTGCGCTGCAGCTCCACACAGGCGGTCAAGGAGGGCCTGCGAATGATGGGGGTTTCCGTGGGCGACTCTCGCCATCCGGTTATGCCCGGCGGAGGCTTCCGACGCGAGGACTACGAGGAACTGCGGCTTCAATTGGAGGAGCTGGGGAAGATCCCCTCAGTGGAGGTGGTCTACGATCTGGGCGATCGACGGATAGAAACGCGGGTCGCTGCCACCCCGCAGACCCCACGCACCATCGTCGGCTGGACACTGAGGGTGGGTGAAGGATTCGCTGGGCCGCCCCTCCAGGAGGTCGCCCACGTGGATCTCTTGATGGGCCGCAGAGACGGGCCGGTAGGTCGAGCGATCGAGCGCTCGATGGCGGATTGGGGCGAGGAGAGGGGACTGGAGGTCATCAATGATCGCCCGCTGACCCTGTTGGTGCCTACCGTCACTGTCCGCACCAGCAAGCAGCGCCGCCTCTTCTACGGGCACGCGGCCGAGGGAGTCAACCTGGCCATCCGCAAGAACGTCGAGAGTGGCTTCCTGCCGGAGGAGAGCTTGGGCGATCTGGCTCTCATCGTCAACGCATTCGTCCATCCGGCCGCCTCAATCGCCAAGCGGGTGGCGTTCAACAACTTCAAGGCCACTAACCAGGCTATCCGCAAGGCTATTGAGGGACGCCCCACGCTGACAGAGCTCTTCAACGAGAAGGCTTCCGCGCGTCACCCGTTCCGCTATGCGCCCTAGCGCTCCAACCTCAGTTGCCTAGCCAGGGCGCCTCGAGCTTGTCGAAGGATGGCATCTGGGGGAGAACGCCATCCTTCGATGAGCTCTCGATAGCCCTTCCAGAGGTGAGTGCGGCGTCGAACTCCCGGATCGTGGGAAGCAAGATTGCAGTACCAGTATTCAAAGCAGGCGAGATGCTTGTTGTCCAAATAGAGGCGTCCCCGTCAGATGAGGGGAGACTGGATCTACTCGACAATCAACACTCCCGATCCATCAATCTCACTACGCTTGAGGGCGAGAAGTGCCTCGTTGGCCTCCTCCATGGGGAAGGTCTCCACGCTGCTGCGGATGGGGATCTCAGCTGCCACCTGCAGTAACTCCTCCGCATCTTGGCGGGTGAAGTTGGCCACGCTGCGCACGGTCCGCTCCCAGTAGAGCAGGTCGTAATTCAGTTCTGGGATAGGGGTCATCGTCACGCCGGCGAGCGCCAGGGTGCCGCCGCGGTCCAGTACCCTCAGCGCCTCGGGAACCAGCCAGCCGGCCGGCGCGAAGATGATGCTTGAATGCATCTTCTCTGGCGGGTCATCCTCTGCACCGCCGACCCCGACCGCCCCCAGCTTTCGCGCCAGTCGTCGATGTCCCTCGCTGCGCGTGAAGACATAGACCTCGCAGCCCCAGTGATTGGCTACCTGAATGGTGACGTGGGCCGAACCGCCGAAGCCGTAGAGTCCCAGCCGCTGCCCGGGCTCAACCTCGCTCAGCCTGAGCGCTCGGTAACCGATGATCCCGGCGCACAACAGCGGTGCGGCCTGCACATTCGAGAAGTCCTCTGGGATAGGGTAGGCAAAGTCCTGGGGAACCACCATGGCCTCAGCGTAGCCACCGTCGACATGGAGGCCCGTGAATTGGGCGTCCTCGCACAGGTTCTCCAGCCCCCGCTCACAGAATTCGCACTCCCCACAGGTGCGGTAGAGCCAGGGTACCCCCACCCGCTGCCCCTCCACAAAGCGGTCC
>JASFWK010000177.1:0-3715 GCA_050049355.1 Anaerolineae bacterium
AGAAGGTGGACTTCGTGAGTGGGCTAGGGCACAGTCCGGATCGCCGCGCGGGCGCTGGTCCTCGGTACCTGGTGACCAACCTGGGTCAGTTCGACTTCGCGGAGGGGAGGATGCGGCTCACTGCCCTACACCCCGGCGTGCCGCTGGAGAAGGTTCAGGCCCGCACCGGTTTCCCGCTACGGGTTGCGTCGGAGCTGCACCAGACCGATCCTCCCACGAAGGAGGAGGTACGTCTGCTGCGGGAGGTGATCGATCCCTTGGGCATACGTCGGTTGGAGACGGTCAGCGGCAGCCAGCGGAAGCGCATCATCAGAGAGATTCTGGCCGCCGAGCGCGGTGCTGCGGGGGAAGATGCATAGTGATCCAAGAGCCGGGCGCACGAGAGCCGCCCGGCATTCGTTTTGTTGTCAACCTGGATAACGTAACCTATCAGGAGGTACAGAATGACTGACCTGAGTCTCGATCGGGACATCCCGGTGCTGGATTGGACTCCGCACCTGGCCAGTCGCGTCCAGATGATGAAGAGCTCAGCTATCCGGGAGCTTCTTAAGTTGACTCAACAGCCGGAGATCATCTCCTTCGCAGGGGGGCTGCCTGCGCCTGAGTTCTTCCCACTGCGGGAGATAGAGGAGGCCTGCCGCTACGTCATCCAGGAGGACGGGCAGAAGGCTCTCCAATACAGCCCCACCGAAGGATATCGACCCCTGCGGGAGTTCCTGGCGACCAGCATGCACAAGTACGGCGTGCCCGCCGTCTCCGAGAACGTGCTGCTCACCAACGGCTCTCAGCAGGCCCTGGACTTGATAGGCAAGGTCCTTATCAACCGGGACGACTATGTACTCACCGGTCGGCCTACTTACCTGGGTGCCATCCAGGCGTGGAAGGCTTACGGTGCCCGTTTCCGCACAGTCGACCTGGACGACGACGGCATGGTAGTGGATGAGGTCGAACGGGCGTACGAGGAAGTTACAGCCGAATCTGGGCGTCCTCCAAAGTTCGTCTACGTCCTTCCCAATTTCCACAATCCCGCCGGGACCACTCTCTCCCGGGAGCGGCGGGAGAGGCTGGCAGAGATCGCCACGCGGTTGGACATGCCAATTGTGGAGGACGACCCCTATGGCCAACTGCGGTACGAAGGGGAGGATCTACCCCCTATTTGCACCTTCGCACCGGAGCGGACCATCTACCTGGGCACTTTCTCCAAGACCCTCACCCCAGGGTTGAGGCTGGGATGGATCGTCTGCCCGGAGGTGCTGATGCAGCGTTTTGTGATGGCCAAGCAGGGGGCCGATCTTCACACTGGTACGTTCGTGCAGTACGTCGCCAACGACATCTGCCAGCGTGGATTCCTTAAGCCCCACGTCGAACGGCTCCGCGAAGTCTACAAGGAGCGGCGAGACACGATGCTGGAGGCGCTGGTGGAGTTCTGGCCTGCGGACTGCTGTTCCTGGACCCATCCCATGGGAGGGCTCTTCCTCTGGGCACGTGTTCCGGAAACGATTGACACGGAGGAGTTCCTCCGCAGTCGAGCGCTGAAGGAGAAGGTGGCCTACGTGCCGGGGATTCACTTCTACCCCAACCAGGAGGGTGGTCACAATACGATGCGGCTGAACTTCTCCTACAGTCCGCAAGAGGCCATCGTCGAGGGCATCCGGCGACTGGGGATCGCCATCAAGAAGCAGCTGGGGATCCTGTAGAGGGACGCAAGAGATCTATGCACTGGAAGATTTTCGTCTCCACTTTCGGCCTCTTGCTTCTGGCCGAATTGGGGGACAAGACTCAGTTGGCGGTGATCGCACAGAGCTGCAAGAGCAGCAGTCCCTGGGCGGTATTCCTGGGAGCCACGCTTGCGCTGGCGGTGGTGACGGGGTTGGGTGTGCTTCTTGGACAAGTCCTCAGCCTGGCTCTCCCTCAGGAGGCTCTGCGCAAGGCGGCTGCGTTCGCTTTCGTGGTGATGGGGATCCTGATGTGGGTCGGTGTGCTCTGAAAGCACCTCAGCTCAGTCGGACGGGCTTGCGCGGCGGATCCAGTTGATTGGACGGCTCTGCCAAGGTGATCGGCTTGCTGGTCAAAGATGGAGAGCCACTGCGCAAGCCCTGGGCGTCTGACATTTGACACCCAGTAGGCCTCGTGGTATAGTCATTCTTGGTTGAGAGAGTGAATCGCGCTGCCGAAGCGCTTGAGGCCGCAAATGAGCAACTCTTGTTGCTCCTTGCGCTGCGCTTCGGTGTCGCAACGATGGGGCACCTAAGCGGCGGAGTGGGTGTCGAGATCGGATACGACCGAAGGAGACTCGATGGCGAAATCGCGGACGGAACTCTTGGTAGGGCGCTTGCGGGACTTGCAGGTGGACACCCCCGACGTCGAGGCCTCTGCGCTCGTGAGTGTGGATGGCTTGATCATCGCCTCCTCCCTTCCTGGCGACGTGGAGGAGGACCGCGTGTCAGCGATGTCTGCAGCGATGCTCTCTCTGGGCGAGCGGATCGCCGGTGAGTTGGGTCGTGGTGTGCTGGATCAGGTCTACATCAAGGGGGATGACGGCTGCGTCGTACTGACTGCCGTGGGTGAGGAGGCGGTTCTCACTGTCCTGGCCCGGCCCGATGCCAAGCTAGGTTTGGTCTTTCTGGAGATGCGCCGCGCTGCGGAGGATCTAGAGACACTGCTTTAGAGGAGATCGCAAACTGCTCCGTTTAGAGAAGAAGATGGGTGGTGAACCACCGGTGTGATGGGGAGGACGCCGAAGGTCGGTCCTCCCCGCCGCTGTTTACGGGGCAAGTATCGAAGCTTTGTGGAGGGTGCGAGAGGGGAGATGCGCACGTATATCTTCTGTACTGGAGGAGTGCTCAGCAGTGTGGGCAAGGGAGTCACTGCTGCTTCCATCGGCCGCGTGCTGAAGGCCCGGGGACTGCGGGTCACCATCCAGAAACTGGATCCCTACCTGAACGTGGACCCCGGTACGATGTCTCCCTATCAGCATGGAGAGGTCTTTGTAACCGATGACGGGGCGGAGACGGACTTGGATCTGGGTCACTATGAGCGGTTCATCAATGAAAGCCTGACTCGGGAGAGCAACGTGACGGCCGGACAGGTCTACAGTGAGGTGATCGCCCGGGAGCGACACGGGGATTACTTAGGGGGCACCATCCAGGTCATCCCTCATATCACCGACGAAATCAAGCGGCGGGTGGCGCTGGCTGGCCAGGTATCAGACGCAGAGGTGGTTATCGTCGAGGTTGGCGGGACGGTGGGCGATATTGAGGGTCTCCCTTTCCTGGAGGCTCTGCGCCAGATGAGGCGTGACGTAGGTCGGGGGAATACTTTCTTTATTCATGTCACCTTCTTGCCCTACATCGGTGCCACCGGTGAGCTGAAAACCAAGCCCACCCAGCACAGCGCGCGGGAACTCCGTTCCATCGGCATTCAGCCGGACGTCATTGTAGCCCGAGCCGACCATCCGGTGGATCAGGCGCTGAAGGACAAGATCGCGCTTTTCTGCGACGTGGAACCTCGCGCGGTTGTGGCTCTGGCTACCACTCCCATCCTCTACGAGATTCCACTCGTGTTGGAGGAGTCGGGCCTGGGTGACTTTATCGTCGAGCGACTGAATCTGGAAGCTCGTCCTCCCGATTTGGGCGAATGGCGTAGGATGGTAGAGGAAATCCGCCGTCCTAGACCCAGCCTGCCCATAGCGATCGTCGGCAAATATGTCCAACTG
>JASFWK010000178.1:0-3712 GCA_050049355.1 Anaerolineae bacterium
GCTCCTGGGCTGCATGTGCCTTGTCATGACAGGACGGGTCGTCCCGTTTCAGTAGTGCGGTCTGACGCCGACTTTGTCAGAGTGAAGCTGACGGGTGACCGCCGTCGCCCACTGCTGCTTCCACTGTTTGGGCTATGCTCCCAGGCGTTGAACCGCTGCGGGTTTGAGGGCGGTCAATAGTCCAGTCACCGCCTGGGTCAAGGGGGAATCTGGAGCCCTGAGCGCCAGGGGCTGCCCTCGACTCAGCGCCTTGGCCTGAGCGGCGTCGAACGGGATCACTCCGGTCAGCGGGTGCCTCAGTACCCGCGCCAATGCCTTTGGATTGGACTGCGTGGTCGGATTGACGTGGTTCAGGATGAGATGGATCCTGTCCCTCCACGACTTCAGTGCCTGGAGCGTTCCCACAGTTGCCTGGATTGAGGCGGGGTCGGGGGTGAGTACGAGGCAGAGGACGTTGGCCGCCTCGAGCGCTGTCATTGTCATGCCATTCAGCATCGTCGGGAGGTCCACCACGACGGCGTCGAAATCGCGCCGCAGGGTGGAGAGGATCGTCAAGACGATCTCCGAAGGCAGACCGTCCCCAGTGATGGGAACAAAGGGAGCGGCCAGAAGGCGCAACCCGGATGAATGGCTCAGCAGGTGGTCGCTGATCGTCTCCGGGTCGGGGGATCTGCCCATCAGCGCCGGTGTCGACCAGCTGGGATTCGGCCGGAGTCTCAGTTGAAGGGCGACGTTGCCGGAGGAAGGGCAGAGGTCTACCAGGCAGACCCGCAACTCTGCTTGACAAGCGAGTGTAGCGGCCCAGTTGACTGCCAGTGTGGTCACCCCAACCCCCCCTCGAAGGCTGAGGAACCCCATCACGCCAATCTTGGTCGATCTCTCTTCGGCTTCAGTCAGCAGTTCGTTCGCTGTCTCCAGCAACTCCATCATCCTTACCGGCTTGGTGATGTGTAGAGTGGCACCCGCCTCCAAGGCTGTCTTTCGATCCACCTCCTGTCCCCGTGCTGTGAGGATGATGATGGGGATGTTAGCCGTAGCCGTCGCCGCTCGCAATCGTCGGCAGACCTCATAGCCCGTCATCTCAGGCATCATCACATCCACGATCGCCAAGTCCGGCGGGTTGGTGGCCGCGCTTGCCAGTCCCTCTCTGCCCTCGGTGCAAAGAGTCACCTCGTGGCCGCCTTGCTTCTCAAGCAACATCTGGATCATACGCAGGAGTTCGGGGTTGTCGTCAATCACCAGGACTCGTGCCATCCCCCACCTCCTCTCGAGGCTCCTCTTCAGACACCATGCTGAAGGCGCCAATGTGTCGCTTGTTCACCAGGATCCCGCCGCCATCGAAGGTGATGTCGGGCCGCATAGAGACTTGCACTCGTCCATCAAGGATGGCGATGAAGTCATCGGTGCCAGAGGTAAGCACCCCCCGCAGGTCGATCTTGCTCGACAGTCGCAGGTGTCCGACAACCTCGAACGCGGCGGTGGTAATGAAGACCTTGTGCACGAAGGCGCCCCAGTAGCTGCCGTATGCGTACTTGCGGGAGAGGGCGTCGTCTTGGTGGGGGACGACGGCGAGGGTTAGATTGGATTTTGTCAGGCTTGAGGCGGGATAGGTGGCGGTGATATTGCCAGGGTGGTTGATGGGAGAGATGTAGGCGTCCTCGAGCTGGACAAAGGAGGTGGTTTGGTCGTTCAGAATGTCGGGCAAGGCCCGTCTTCGAACATCTACCCGGCCGGAGATTCGATGGCTCTGAGTGAAGAAATCTGCCGTCAGCCAGGCCGTGCGCGGTTTCTCCATACTCCCCTCCCTAGGTATCTTGCGTCCACCGCGGAACGAGGAAGTGCCTTGGCCCGGGAAGGTTCCTACCCAAGCCCCAGGCGCGTCAGTGTCTCGGATGCAGGCTGGCCCTCCTCGTCCCAGCCGCGCAGCTGGTAGTACTCCTCGAGCATCGGCTCCAGGTCCACAGGCTGTGACTTCGAATGCCCCCCGGGCAGCCGCGCTTGGAGCAAGCGGGCTGGCAGGGTGTCGTCGGCGCGCGTGAACCCTTCCCGCGCATTGAACAACCGCTCCAGGTTCCAGATACGCTCGCCGACCATCAGTATCTCCTCCGTGGCCCGCTCGATGCCTGTGGCGGTTTCCAGAAGCCGGGCGTAGTGATCCGGGTTCAGCGCAAAGGTGGAGAAGATGCACATTCCTACCGAGTCCACCACAGCGCTGAGATCCTGATAGAGCTTTACGAGCGCCGCCTTGCTGGCGGGAGAGAACCGATCAACTGTTCCGGGGGTTCCCATTGCCTCTGGACCGATCATATAGGCTCGCAGGTGACACCCACCCCGGCTGGAGGTTGCCAGCGCCAGTCCCATTGCCTGGAAGGCGCGGGGATCATATGCAGGCAGTTCCAGCCCTTTTACGCTCATCGAGAATCCGGGATTGCCGAAGCGAGCTGCCAGCCTGGCCGAACCCTCCGCGAGCAGCGCGCCAATCCTCTCCTTCCTACCGATGAGCTCTACGCAGCGGAGCATCGCCTCTGGATTACCGAAGGTGAGATCGGTTCCCAAATCGGTGCGGATTTGCGTCCGGACAGCCTCATCGAACGCCCCCCACTCCCAAAGCTCCATCGCGCAGGCGATGGTGCTGCCCGCGCTAATAGTATCCAGGCCCAGTTCGTTGCAGGTGTAGTTTGCATCGGCAATGGCCTCCAGGTCATGGATACCGCACATCGGTCCCAGGGCCCAGATCGTCTCGTACTCGGGCCCTTCCCCGCTCCGCTGCGCGGTGCGGGTCGCCCGCCCACAGGCCACTACACACTTGGCACAGGCTACGGGGTGCTCAAAGATGGTCTCCTTCAGGGTCTCGCCCGAAACGGAGTCGGCATCTGGGAAATACCCCTCTCGGAAGTTGTGAGTGGGCAGTCCGCCGTATTCGTTGATGAGGTGAATAAGGACGGCGGTGCCGAACTCCTTGAGAGAGTTCTTGGTGACAGGGGCCTCTCCCACGGCGGTGAGAGCCTCTTGCCGAGCTGCCTCGAATCCCTCTGGGTCGGCGGGGGAGGTGCGCTGGCTGCCGTGAGCGACGATCGCTTTCAGACGCTTGGCCCCCATCACACAGCCAGCTCCCCCTCGGCCAGCCGCGCGGTCGCGGTCGTTCATCACGCTGGCGAAGAGCACTCCCCGCTCTCCGGCCGGTCCGATGCAGGCCACGCCGGCGCGGCGGTGGGTCTCGTTCCTGAGCTGCTCTGTCGTTTGGTGGGTATTGAGCCCCCACACGTGGTCGGCCTCTCTGAACTCTATGTCTCCTTCCTCTATCCATAGGTAGCAAGGGGCGTTGGCTGCTCCCTCGATCACCACCATGTCATATCCGGTCTGCTTCAAGTCGAGCGCAAAGCGCCCGCCGGAGTTAGAGCTGAGCACCGTGCCAGTGAGGGGAGAACGGGTGACTATCTCGTAGCGGCCTGAGAGAGGGGCATCCGTGCCGTTGAGAGGACCCGTAGCGAAGATGAGGAGGTTATCTGATGCAAGAGGATCGGTCCCCTGCGCCAGGTAGTCGTAGAGGATGCGGGTGCCAAGGCCGCGTCCGCCGATGTAGTTGGCGACCAGCTGCGGATCGAGTGGTTCGACGCGGGTCTCTCGATCCGTGAGATTGACCCACAGCACTTTGCCGTGATAAGCGCCTTGCATCAGAAATCCTTGTCCTTTCGGTATTCAAAGTGCGGGC
>JASFWK010000179.1:0-3691 GCA_050049355.1 Anaerolineae bacterium
GCCGCGTGTTCCCCGGCGAGCGCAGGCGGTGACGCCGGTAGAGTCGTCTCCGCTGCGCCGAGTTGACCCGCGCACGAAGCTGGTTCTGTGCCTCTGTCTCTCTCTCGGGGTAATTCTCCCTCTGGAACAGCTGGTCTTCGCGATGGGCGCATATATCCTGCTGCTGGTCTGGGCGCGATTGCTGCCCGCCGTTGTTCGGCGGCTCTGGCGGCTCAAGTGGGTGCTGCTCATTCTGTTTCTGGTGGATTGGTTGGTGATCTCGTTGGATCTGGCTCTGGTAGTCACCCTGCGTCTCGTCTTGCTCGCTGGAGCCTTCCTGCTCTTCTTCGCCACCACTACGCCGGGCGAACTACGGAGAGCGCTGGAATGGATGGGGGTGCCCCACCGATATGCTTTTAGCGTGAGCCTGGCCTTCCAGAGTGTGAGTCTGCTGGATCAGGAGTGGCAGACCATCCGCGAGGCCCATCAGGCGCGGGGAGGGTGGATGGTCCCCACCACTGGCTGGCGGAACCTGAGGGAGCGGGTACGTGACCTCGTCGCACTGGCGGTGCCTGCCGTCGTCATGACCGCCGAGCGCGCCTGGCTCATGACAGAGGCGGCCTACGCTCGCGGGTTCGACTCGCCTCGCCGCCGGTCGTATCAGCAGCTGAAGATGCGCCGGATGGATTGGATGCTGCTGACCGGGGCCCTGGCGGCTAGCTTGGCCCTGGTGCTGTGGCGTTGGAGGATGTGAAGCATGACACAGAGAATGAGAATACTCGCTGCTATTGGCATCGTGATCTTCGCTGTAGGGGCCGTGCTCGGCGTGGATGCGCTCCGCCGGAGGGCTGGCTTGTCTCCTGCCGTTGAGGGCGAGCCGACAGTGTCTCCCGGTGGAATCCCCATCTATTGGGATGGAACGCTCGTCGGCAGCTTCAACCTTTCAGATCTGGAGCAGTTGGAGCGGGTGAGTTTCGTCGAGGCAACCGAGGGAAAGGCGCAGGAGGGGTGGCTGCTCCGCGATGTAATCCTGCTCTATGTGGACGTTGAGAATCTGTCGCCTGAAACCTTGATTACGGTGAGCAGCAGCAGCCGACAGAAGTCGGCACAGTTGACCTGGGCAGAGGCGGAGGAGCCAGAGAACTGGGTTATGTTTGACCTATCGAATCGAGGAACACTGAAATTGGTCTCGAGGCTGGAAGAACTGGACACACGCGACGAATGGATACAGGACGCAGACAAGATCGAGATTACACCCCCCTAGAGAGACACTACTTCTCCACGTTTCAGCTCATTCTCCTGGCCCTCTTCGCAGCGCTGATCGTGGTGGCGAAGATCTCGCTGCGGCTTCCCCTGCGGCTGCCGGGCCATTCGGGCATCTTCTGGATGGCAATCATCGTGGTGGCAGCAGGGGTGGTACGTAAGCCGGGAGCTACCAGCTTGGTGGGGGTAACCTCAGGCCTGCTGGCGGCGTTCTTGGGAATGGGAGATTTCGGCCCAGTCCACACGTTTCTCTCGTACACGATGGTCGGTGTGGGGTCCGATCTGGCCCTCTTGCTGCTGCGTGATCCCGAGAACCTGGCAGTAGATGTGCTGGTGGGTATTCTTGGGCACATGGCCAAGTTTCTGGTCAAATGGGCGCTGGGGGCATTGACGGGCGCTCCGTTGGGCTTCGTCGCCTTGGGACAGCTCTGGGCGATCGTGGGGTACATCGTCTTTGGGGGCCTGGGTGGACTGCTCGGCGCGCTGACGCTGCGAGCTCTGCGTGATGCGGGTTTCTTCGCCTACCTGGCGGAGAGACGCTGAGAAGAGGTGCGCCCCCAACTTCGCTTTGCGGAGAATCGGTGGCACAATGTGCCGGCACCGCCATTTAGGCTGCTCCATCGTCAAGTTGCGCTGACGTCGGGCTGTGATAGAATGAATGGGAAGACACGGAGGGATGGAGAGCTCTGGCTTCTCCTTCAGGACTCGATTCGTGGTTAAACAGCGAGATGTCCTCTTCTTAGGCTCCAACCTCGGGATTCCTCCCGTGTCTCTCTGGTTGACCACTCTGTTCAGCGGGTGCAATTTGGAGGTCCAATAGTTCTCCGAGCCACGTGGCCTAATGGCTCTGCCGTGGTGCGTGGCCGAAGTGCTCCGATTAGGGAGCCAACGGTATGGGCGGGAACGCCCGTACCCCCCGTGTTTGGAAAGGAGAACGGCGCGTAGAGCATCGGTCAGCGCTCACCATCACGGGGCGGTGGCTTTCTTCTTGTGCCATTTGGATGCGCCATCGCGGTCCCGGGAGCGGCGGTTCCTGTCCGACAGCGGTCTGGCTTCTGGTCACTCGCGATACGCCGAAGCTCCAGCACGCTTACCTGCTGGGTCTGGAGAACTGTATGCCGTACTACGATAGCTATGACCGGCCGATCACATACCTGCGGGTCTCGGTAACTGATCTCTGCAACCTTCGCTGTCTTTACTGCATGCCTGAGGAGGGGGTCCCCAAGCTTTCGCATGATGACATCCTGCGCCATGAGGAGATCGTGCGCATTGTGCGGTTGGCTGTCGACGCGGGTATCATCCACGTTCGCCTGACGGGTGGCGAGCCGCTGGTGCGCAGGGGAATTGTGGATCTGGTGGATGAACTGGCCGGCATTCCGGAGTTGGACGACCTCTCCATGACGACCAACGGTGTTCTGCTAAGTCGCTATGCCGAACCGCTGGCCAGGGCGGGTCTCAGGCGAGTCAACATCAGCCTGGATACGCTCCGTCCGGATCGTTTCCGCCGGATCACCCGCCGGGGCCGAGTGGAAGATGTACTGGAGGGTCGTCGGGCGGCGCTGACCGCGGGCTTGCAGCCTGTCAAGATCAACACCGTGGTCATCGACGGTCTGAACGACGATGAGGTGGTGGACTTGGCCCGGTTGACGCTCGAACCAGACTGGCACATTCGCTTCATTGAGGTGATGCCGCTGGGGGAGGGAGCTCACTGGTGGGGCGACGGCGTGGTTCCCTCGGCGGAGATCCGCGCCCGCATTGAAGCGGCTTTGGGCCCGCTGACTGGGGTGTATGGAGAGGGAGCCGGCCCGGCTCGCTACTACCGTCTGGCCGGGGCCGAAGGCACCCTGGGATTCATCAGCCCAGTCACTGAGCACTTCTGCTGGACCTGCAATCGTCTGCGGCTGACATCCGATGGCCGGTTGCTTCCCTGCCTTCTGTCCGACCTCGTGCTTGATCTTCGTAAGCCGCTGCGTGATGGGGCCGACGACGAAGAGCTGCGTGCCCTGCTGCTGCGAGCCATCGTGGCCAAGCCGCGCAAGCATCAACTGTCCAAGGCGGTGCTCCCGAAGCGCAGCAGGATGTCGCAGATCGGAGGGTAAGATGAGTCTGAGCCATTTGGACGACCAAGGGGCCGCGCGTATGGTGGATGTGACGGAAAAGGCCTCAACGGCGCGGGAGGCCGTGGCCGCGGGCGAGGTATGGATGCAGCCGGCGACGCTGACGCTTATCCAAAGCGGTGGTGTTCCCAAGGGGGACGTACTGGCAGTGGCTCGTGTGGCGGGGATCATGGCCGCCAAGCGGACGCCGGAGTTGATTCCTCTGTGTCATCCCCTCTCCATCACCGCTGTGGAGGTGGATTTCTCGTTCGACGAGGAGAGGTCATTGGTCAAGCTCGTAGCGCGAGTGCGATGCAGCGACGTCACCGGTGTGGAGATGGAGGCGCTGACTG